>DASVFK010000146.1:0-3234 GCA_036380095.1 Candidatus Angelobacter sp.
GAAGCGGTCTTCGATCGCCCAGGTGGTACAAACGCTCGCGAACTACGGCGCCATGGAATACACCATCGTGGTGGCGGCTTCAGCTTCTGAGCCGGCCCCCATGCTTTACCTGGCGCCCTACGCGGCCTGCGCTCTGGGCGAATTCTTCCGCGATAGCGGCCGCCATGCGGTGGTGATCTATGACGATCTTTCCAAGCACGCCGCCGCGTATCGCGAGATCTCGCTGCTGCTGCGCCGGCCGCCGGGACGCGAAGCTTATCCGGGAGACGTTTTCTATCTCCACTCACGCCTGCTGGAGCGCGCGGCCAAAATGTCCGACAAGATGGGCGGCGGCTCGCTCACTGCCTTGCCGGTGATTGAGACCCAGGCAGGCGACGTTTCCGCCTACATCCCCACGAACGTCATCTCCATCACAGACGGACAGATCTTCCTGGAGACTGACCTGTTCAACTCCGGCGTGCGTCCGGCGGTGAACGTGGGTATTTCCGTGAGCCGAGTAGGTGGTTCGGCGCAGATCAAGGCCATGCGCCAGGTGGCGGGCAGCCTCAAGCTGGAGCTGGCGCAGTACCGCGAGCTCGCGGCTTTTGCTCAGTTCGGCTCCGATCTGGACAAGGCGACGCAGGCGCAGCTCAATCGCGGAAAACGCCTGGTAGAAATCCTGAAGCAGGACCAGTACCAGCCACTGCCGTTCGGCAAACAGATCCTGATCATCTTTGCCGGCACCAACGGCTACCTGGACGACCTTGAGGTGGAGCAGATCCGCAGCTTCGAATCGGAGCTGTACAAGTACGTGGATACGGCGAATCCCAAGCTGCTCAATACCATCATGGAGAAGAAGACGATTGATGACGCGCTGAAAGCGGACATCAAGAAGACGCTGGACGAGTTCAAGCAGCGCTTTGTGGGCGACCAGCAACTGGCGGGCGCGGGAGCGAAGGCTTAAAGAGCAAACCATGGCGAACATTCTCGACATCCGGCGGCGAATCCGCAGCGTGCGCAACACGCGGCAGATCACCAAGGCCATGCAGATGGTCTCAGCAGCCAAGCTGCGTCGGGCCCAGGAGCGTGCGCTGGCGGCCAGGCCGTACGCGCAGATGCTGACCAACGTGCTCAAGTCGCTGGTGTCGCGCGTGGAGATTTTCGATCCCCAGACGGGCGAGCCGCGTCATGGGCTGCTGGTGCGCCGCCCGGAGAACAACATCCTGCTGATTGTGGTGTCGGGTGAAAAGGGTCTGGCGGGCGCGTTCAACTCCAACATCTTGAAGGCGGCCGCGCGCTTTATGGAGAGCCGGCAGGGCCGGAACATTGACATCCTTGCCGTGGGACGCAAGGCGCGCGACTTCTTCCGCCGCCGCTATCCCGTAGGCGAGCCGGGCGCAGCGCGCAAAGGTCCGGTCCAGGTCGTGGGCGAATACACCGGCCTGATGAACCGCGCGCAGTTTTCGAGCGCGCGCGAGATCGCCGAAAAAGTTTGCCAGTACTATGCGGACGAGAAAGTCGATTCCGTGCACGTGGTTTACAACGAGTTCAAGTCCGTGATCGCGCAGCGGCTGGTGGTGGACGAGTTGCTCCCCATCGGCAGAATCGGCGAGGTCATGCATGAGATGGCGGAGGATGTAAGCCTGGAGGAGCGCAAGCGGCGGATTGAAGCTGCGTTGCACGCCGGAGCTCAAGTGCGTGCCGCTGACACTTCGGCCATCGACCAGAAGGCGGCGGCATTCGGCACCCTGCCGGTCGACTACATCTATGAGCAGCCGGCGGTGGAGCTGTTCCGCGACCTGCTGCCGCGATACGTTTCCGTGCAGCTGTTCCGCTCCATGCTGGAGTCGGAGGCCGCCGAACACGCCGCCCGTATGACGGCCATGGATTCGGCCACCAACAACGCGTCTGACATGATTGACAGTCTCACGCTGCAGATGAACCGCGTGCGCCAGGCAAAGATTACGAAAGAGATTATCGAAATAGTCAGCGGTGCTGCCGCACTGTAAGCAACGTGCTGCTGGCCGTTTCTTGTTGGTGAGAATTGCCAGAATTGCCATGATTGCCAAGATTGGCGATCGATGAAGTGAAACGGAGCTCATCACTTGCGGCGATCTTTGGCAGTGCCGGCGATTATGGCAATCAAAAGGATTTTCATATGGCAGAAAACATCGGAAAAGTAGTTCAGATCGCGGGACCAGCGGTAGACGTGCAATTCAGTGAAGCCACGCTGCCGCCCATTTATCAGGCCCTGCGCGTGATCAGCGAAGGTTTCACCGTTCCCCAGCCCATCAGCGTGGTGCTGGAAGTACAACAGCACCTGGGTGAAGGACGTGTGCGCTGCGTCGCCATGGAAGCCACGGAAGGCATGGTGCGCGGGATGAAGGCCATTGATCTTGGCGGCCCCATTTCCATCCCTGTGGGCAAAGGCACGCTGGGGCGCGTGATGAACGTGATCGGCGAGCCGGTGGACCAGCTTGGGCCGATCAAGGGCGAGAAGAAGATGCCCATTCACCGTCCGGCCCCTTCGTTTGAAGAGCAATCCACCAAAGCCGAGATGTTTGAAACCGGCGTGAAGGTGATTGACCTGATCCAGCCTTTTTTGAAAGGCGGCAAGATCGGGCTGTTCGGCGGCGCGGGCGTGGGCAAGACCGTGGTGATCATGGAGCTGATCAACAACGTGGCCAAGCAGCACGGCGGCTATTCCGTGTTTGCCGGCGTGGGTGAGCGCACGCGCGAAGGCAACGATCTCTGGCTGGAGATGAGTGAGTCCGGCGTGATCAAGCCCGGAGTTCCCGAAGAATCCAAAGCCGCGTTGATTTACGGCCAGATGACGGAGCCGCCGGGCGCGCGCCTGCGCGTGGCGCTCACCGGGCTCACCGTGGCCGAGTATTTCCGCGATGAAGAAGGCGCGGACACGCTGCTGTTCATCGACAACATTTTCCGTTTCACCCAGGCGGGATCGGAAGTTTCCGCGCTGCTGGGCCGCATGCCTTCCGCCGTGGGCTACCAACCGAACCTGGCTACGGAGATGGGCGAACTGCAGGAGCGGATCACCTCCACCAAGAAGGGGTCGGTGACTTCCGTGCAGGCCATCTACGTGCCCGCGGACGACCTGACTGATCCGGCGCCGGCCACGACCTTCGCCCACCTGGACGCCACCACGGTGCTTTCGCGGCCGCTGACGGCGATTGGAATTTATCCCGCCGTCGATCCGCTGGCTTCCACTTCGCGCATTCTCGATCCCCACATCGT
>DASVFK010000147.1:0-11953 GCA_036380095.1 Candidatus Angelobacter sp.
AGCTGGTGAGAATTATCTCTGAGACAATTGCCAGAATTGCCAAGATTGCCAAAGAATCCAAATTGGCCCCGAGGTAATACGGTCATCCAATTTGGATTCTTTGACAGTTTTGGCATTTCTGGCAATTCTCTTGCTACCATCATCTTTATGCCGGTCGAGACGGAAACTGTAGCAACGCATTTGCCGCCGCTGAAGGCCCCGCGCGGCACGGAACGCACCTGCAAAGCCTGGCCCCAGGAAGCGGCCATGCGCATGCTCATGAACAATCTGGATGAAGAGGTGGGCGAGCGTCCGCGCGACCTTGTTGTCTATGGCGGAACGGGCAAGGCCGCGCGCAATCAGGCGAGCCTGGAAGCGATCCTGGCTTCGCTGAAAGCGCTGGAGAATGACGAGACGCTCCTGGTGCAGTCCGGCAAGCCGGTGGGCGTCTTTAAGACCCACGATTATGCGCCGCGCGTGCTCATCGCCAACTCCAACCTGGTGGGGCACTGGTCCAACTGGGAGAAGTTCAACGAACTGGAACGCGCCGGCCTGATGATGTACGGGCAGATGACCGCAGGCTCATGGATTTACATCGGCTCGCAAGGGATCATCCAGGGGACGTTTGAGACTTTTGCCGCGGCGGCGGAGAAGAGCTTTGGCGGCGACCTGGCGGGCAAGCTGGTGGTGAGCGGCGGCATGGGCGGCATGGGCGGCGCGCAGCCCCTGGCTGCGACCATGGCAGGCGCCAGCTTCCTGGGTATTGACGTTGATCCGGAACGCATCAAGAAGCGACTGAAGACCGGCTACTGCGACTTTATGGTCAACTCGCTGGATGAGGCGCTGCGGATCCTGAAAAACGCGGTACGCAAGAAGGAAGCGGTGTCGGTCGGGCTGATCGGCAACTGCGCCGACGTGATTCCGGAACTGGCTGAGCGCGGCGTGCTGCCGGATATTCTTACCGACCAGACTTCTGCGCACGATCCTCTCAACGGCTACATGCCCAACGGCATGACGCTGGAGCAGGCGCTGGAGCTGCGCAAGGACGATCCCCAAGGGTACCTCGAGCGGTCGCTCGATTCCATCGCGCGCCACGTCGAGGGCATGTTGCACCTGCAAAAGATGGGCAGTGTGACCTTCGATTATGGCAACAATATCCGCACGTTTGCCTTCCAGCGCGGCGTCAAAAACGCGTATGACTTTCCCGGCTTTGTGCCGGCCTACATTCGTCCGCTGTTCTGCGAGGGGCGCGGGCCGTTCCGCTGGGTGGCGCTCTCGGGCGATCCGGCGGACATCGCCGTGACGGACGACCTGGTGCTGGAGATGTTCCCGCAGAACCGAATCCTCGATCGCTGGATCAAGCTGGCACGCAAGCGCATAAAGTTCCAGGGCCTGCCCGCACGCATCTGCTGGCTCGGCTATGGCGAGCGCGCTCAGTTCGGGCTGGCCATGAACGATCTGGTGAAGAAAGGCAAGATCAAAGCGCCGATCGTGATCGGGCGCGACCATCTCGACTGCGGCTCGGTGGCCTCTCCATATCGCGAGACTGAAGGTATGAAGGACGGCAGCGACGCCGTGGCCGACTGGCCGCTGCTCAACGCGCTGCTGAATACGGCCAGTGGAGCGAGCTGGGTTTCGATCCACAACGGCGGCGGGGTGGGCATCGGCTATTCGCTCCACGCCGGGCAAGTCACGGTAGCCGATGGCACGGACGCCATGGCCAAACGGATTGAGCGTGTGTTGACCAACGATCCGGGAATCGGCGTGGCAAGGCACGTGGATGCGGGGTACGAGGAGGCCAAAGAGTTTGCGGAGAAGAAGGGCGTGAAGGTGCCGATGAAAGAAATCGGTTCATCGGATCATCGGGTCATCCGGCCATCGGAAGATTAGGGCGACGACACAAAAGGAGAGAAAGCAAACCCAATGAAAGCGAAAGCGGTGCTCCTATGCCTAGCTCTGCTTTATCCTGCATTCTCATTGGAACCCGAGCATGGATCCATTTGTGTCGCTCCCCTCCCGAAGCCAAAACCCTTGGGGCACGGGTACGCGCTTGGGGGCGATCCCTCGGTGAGCTGCGGTACAAACGAGTACTCGGTAAGAATTGACAATGGGAAGGCAATTGTTTGGCCGAAAGAGGAAAGTCTGCTGCTAGGCAATCTAAGTCTCCAAGGCCGGCATCGGGTGGTCATCCTTTGCGGCGGCAAGCCACTGCAATCTTTTAGTTTCCGCTTCGCTGATTTCAAAGAAAAGAAATTGTGCTTGTTTCTCAACGACCTGTATTGGACTGTACATTTGTGGGAAGACAAGCGCTGTCCTTGGTGCAAATGCAGGTAGCCGGGAGATAAAGAACCCGATTGAAGACACCAACCAGATTTCCATATCTCTTCCTGGCCAACATCGGCCAGCTGCTCACGCTTCGCGGCCCGGCTGTGCCGCGCCGCGGGCCGGCGCTCAATGACATCGGCCTGATTGAAGATGCAGCCGTGCTGTGTGGCGGCGGCAAGATCATTGCCGCTGGGGCGCAGCGCGAGGTCCTGCGCCATCCCTGGATGAAGAAGAACAAGCGCAAGTTTCAAGAGATCGACTGCCAGGGCAAGGTGGTTCTGCCGGGATTTGTTGATTGCCACGCGCATCCGGTGTTTGCCGCACCGCGGCTGGTGGACTTTGAGAAGAGGATCAGCGGCGCCACTTACGAAGAGATTGCAGCGGCGGGCGGTGGCATTCGCTCCAGCCTGAGCGGGGTGCGCAAGGCTGCGCGGCCGCAGCTCGGCGAAAGAGTCTTGAGCGCGTTGCAGGCGATGCTGGAGCATGGCACGAGCACGGTGGAAGCCAAGTCCGGATACGGCTTGACCACCAAGGATGAGATCAAATCGCTTGAGGCCGTTGGCGATGCGGCGCGGCGCTGGCCGGGGACAGTCCATGCCACGCTGCTGGCGGCGCACGTTGTGCCGCCGGAGTTCGCGGGCAGGAGCGATGCCTATGTGGGGGAGGTTTGCGAGAAGATGATCCCTCTGGTCGCGCGGCGAAAGCTGGCGCAATCGGTGGACGTATTCTGCGAGCGGTCGGCGTTCACGGCAGCACAGTCAGAGAGAATCCTGGCGGCCGCGCGGGCACACGGCCTGGCAACACGCGCCCACGTCTGCCAGTTCACGCCCACAGCTCTGAAGCCGCTGCTGGCTTATGCGCCTGCGTCACTGGACCACATGGACTGCGTAAGCGAAGAAGACCTGCCTGTGCTGGCCAAGGGTGAGACGGTTGCTGTGCTGCTTCCTGGAGCCAACTATTTCCTGGGCCACAGCAACTATCCGAATGCACGGCGGTTGATCGAAGCGGGCGTGCCGGTGGCGCTGGCCACAGATTACAATCCCGGCACTTCACCCACGCCGAGCATGCCGTTCATGGTTTCGCTGGCCTGCACGCACATGAAGATGACGCCGGCGGAGGCCATTGCCGCTGGGACCATCAACGCCGCGTGCGCTCTGCGCTGGCAAGACCGCAAGGGAAGCATTGAGCCGGGCAAGGACGCGGACCTGGCGGTGTTCGATGTGAGTGACTACAGGGAAATCGCTTATTGGTTCGCCTGGAACCGGTGTGATCGAATGATTGTTGGCGGGGAAGTAGTGTGGGGTCGGGGCTAAGGGTGATGCGAAGGCGTATTTCAAAAACCGGTCTTGCAGCGATTGCAGCATTCGCATTGATCTTTACCTGCGCGAGTTCGGGTGTACAGCAGACAACGCAGCGTCAAGCAACCCAGCCTTCAGCCCAGCCCAGCCAGACACCCAGCAAAGCTCCAGAGGAGATGCGGTTCCCTTCGCCCACGCCGACGCCTTCGCCCAGTCCGGAAGTTTCTGAGCCGATTGAGACCCGCAAGCCGGCTCCTTCACCCACGGCCGCTCCCACGCCGCCGGCAGTCCTCCTGACGACGCCGGAACCGGCGGCCACGCCCACGCCTATACCGAGCCCTTCACCCACTCCGCGTCCACTCACGGGAACAAGTTTTGTTTTCCCGCAGCTCAACGACCGCGAGATCGTCGTGACTGCCGTGGGCGACGTGATGCTGGGAACCACGTTTCCCGACGAAACCGGGCTGCTTCCGCCCAATGACGGCGCAGACCTGCTAAAGGAAGTAACGCCGATCCTCAAACGCGGGGACCTGGTCTTCGGCAACCTGGAAGGGCCGCTGGTGGATGGCGGAACGTCACTCAAGTGCCACGGCAAGAAAAGCAACTGTTACGCCTTCCGCGTGCCCACCCGCTACGGACAGCATCTGAAAGAAGCGGGTTTTACCGTGATGGGGCTAGCCAACAACCACGCCATGGACTTTGGGCTGGAGGGGCGTGCCAGTTCGCGGCAGGTGCTGGAGTCGCACGGCATTGCGCATTCGGGAGAAATGGGCGACATTGCCCGGACCACTGTCAGGGGCCGCAAGGTCGGATTGATCGCCTTTGCGACATATCCTGGCGCATACAACTTTCTTGACCTGGATGATGCGCTGCAGACGATACGGCAGATACGCGCGGAGTGCGACCTGGTGATTGTGTCGTTTCACGGCGGAGCTGAAGGAAACACGCACCAGCATGTGCCGCCGGGCGACGAGAAGTTCCTGGGCGAGGACCGCGGCGACTTGCGCCGGTTTACCCACGCTGCGGTGGACGCCGGCGCGCAACTGGTGATCGGCAGCGGACCACACGTGGTGCGTGGCATGGAGATTTACAAAGGCAAGCTGATCGCCTACTCGCTGGGCAACTTTGCCACCTATGGGCCCTTCAATCTGAGCGGCGAGAATGGAATATCACTAATTCTGGAAGCGCACCTGGCGCCGGATGGGTCATTCCTGAGCGGCCAGGTCTATCCCGTGAAGCAGGAGAAACCGGGAGGACCGCAGCTTGATTCCGGGATGGGCATTCTGCCGGTGCTGCGGTCGCTCTCGCGCGCCGACTTCGGCCACAACGCGGTGGTCACCGGGCCGCGAGGCGAGTTGTTGCTGCCCGGAGTCCAGGTGCCGGAGTGCGCCAACGCGCCGGACATGCTGGACCAGGGACTTGGGACAAGACCTTGCGGCATCTACCCTTAGATCGAAGCGCTGCGTTAGTCTGAGACTGCGCCGGACCCTGTCTGCGCGGAGATCCTAATGAAAGCCCATCATATTCTTGCTCTCATCCTTCTATTGGCAAGCGCCGCGATCGGCGGCGAGCAGGCCAGCATCTTAAACAAGCTTGAGCCGGGGTTGCAGCAGGCCCTGCTGCACGACGCCGCCTGCAGCACCGCGTCCACACCCGCGAATGAAACGCAGTTGTTGCAGGTCCCGGTGAGGATGGAGGAGATCGTGGCGGCGGGCCGCGAAGCCGGAGTCATCGCCGCGCCCCTGGACGCTTGCCACTGCGACGGAGACAACTGCAAGACCTATGTCTACCTCAAGGCAGGCGAAGGTTACCGGCTGACGCTGGAGAACAAATTCGCTTCGCTGCATCCCATGAAGATCGCGAAGCACGGATTGCCCTCGCTCTCCGGCAAGCTGCAAATCAGCGCGGCGACGGAAGAAACTACGGTCTATGACTGGGACGGAAAACGATACCAGCCCTCCCTCTGTGCCACCGTGACACGGCCCAAAAACCAGAAACTGCCTGTAATTGCCCGGCACGCCTGCAACCGCTGAGCGGTTTACCCGATGGGGTCCTCAGGTGTTGTTACGTTTGTGAAGGCCAGAAGTCAAAATATAATGAATTCTTGGCCGGTGACACCGGGGCGATAGGAGTTGCGTAGCAAACCTTCTCTTGCAGGGACTAAAGCGCAAAGGCTGTTTCAAGGCTAACGGCACTTTTCGCTGCGCTCACCCCCAGCTAAAGCTGGGGGCTGGGTCATGCCCTGACACGTGAGGCGCGCGCATAGAGTTTTTCCGCAACCCTCCTATAGACCCAGGTCGCGTCCATCCTGACTCGCATGCAAGTTGTGACCACGACATAGAGAATCCCAGGAGACACATGGCGCCTCTGAAAAAGAGCCTCTTTTTTTTGCTGCTGTTGGTTCCGGTGCTGGCAGCAGGGCAGCGCTTGCCCGCAGGAGTTGTTCCTCATCATTACAACCTGACCTTCACGCCCGACCTTGCCAAGGCGGCTTTCACCGGGGAAGAGACAATTGAGCTGGAGCTGACCAAGCCCGGCACAGCGATTACGCTGAACGCCGCCGAGCTCGAGTTCCAGGAAGCCGAGGTCACGCAGGGCGAAAAGACCCAGACCGCGAAGGCCAGTTTTGCGGCGGAAAAAGAACAAGCTACGCTGACGGTGGCTGAGCCGCTGCAGGCCGGGCCGGCCAAGGTCCATATCAAGTTCACGGGAACCTTGAACGACAAGCTGCGCGGCTTTTACCTGGCGAAAAGCAGGACGCGCAACTACGCCACCACGCAGTTTGAGGCCACCGACGCCCGGCGCGCCTTCCCTTCGTTCGACGAGCCTGCGCTGAAAGCCATCTTCGACATCACGCTGGTCATCGACCGCGGCGACACCGCGATTTCCAACGGCCGGATCATTTCCGATGAGCCGGGACCGGGCGAAGGCAAACACACGCTCAAGTTTTCCACCACGGCCAAGATGTCCACCTACCTGGTGGCGATGGCGGTGGGAGATTTTGTATGCAGCGAAGCATCGACCGATAACATCCCTATCCGCGTGTGCGGCACGCCGGACAAGAAGGCCCTTGGGACTGCGGCGCTGGGCTACGCGCAGGAGATATTGAAGTATTACAACCAGTATTACGGAATCCCGTATCCCTTTGGGAAGTTGGACATCGTGGGCGTGCCGGACTTTGAAGCCGGCGCCATGGAAAACACGGCGGCGATTTTCTATCGCGAATCCGACCTCTTCATCGACGAGCGGAATGCCTCGGCGCACTCGCGGCAGAACGTGTTTGAAGTGCTGGCCCATGAGATGGCCCACCAGTGGTTCGGCGACCTGGTCACGATGAAATGGTGGGACAACGTCTGGTTGAATGAGAGTTTTGCCACGTGGATGGAGATCAAGCCTTCGCAGGCGCTGCACCCGGAGTGGAATGCCGGCCTGGACGCGGTCCATGCAACCAACCGTGCGCTGATCCAAGACGCCCTGCGCAACACACACGCGATTCGCGCCACCGCGGAGACGCCGAACCAGATCAACGAACTGTTTGACGCCATCTCCTATGAAAAAGGCGCGGCCGTTCTGCGCATGGTGGAAAGCTATGTGACGCCGGACGTGTTTCGCCGCGGGGTGAATGCCTACTTGAGGAAGTTTCAGTACAGCAATGCGACGGCGGAAGACTTCTGGAAGACGGTGGCGGCGGCTTCCATGCGGCCGGTGGACTCCATCATGCCCACCTTCGTCGACCAGCCGGGCGAGCCGCTGATTACGGTGAAGACCGCATGCCTGGCGGCGCCTCCGGAGCCGAAGATCGTGCGCGGGAACGGCAAAAGAAGACGCACCGTGCCGGTGAAGCCCGCGCAACCCAAAACTGAAATCACGCTGACGCAGACGCGCTTCTGGGATGGGGCCGGCGCCGCCTCCAAGCCGCCGTTATGGATGGCACCGGTGTGCGTGAAAGCTGAAGGCGCGAAGCCGTTCTGCCAGATCCTGAGCCAGAAAGAGCAGGTGATGCCGGTGACAGGATGCGGCTCGTGGGTGTTTGTGAATGCGAACGCCGCAGGCTACTACCGCACGCGCTATGACGCCGCGATCCTGGAAAAGCTTGCCGCCGTGGCCGCCACGGAACTCACCGCGGCGGAACGGATCTCGCTGGTGAATGACGAGGCTGCGCTGGCCGGCTCCGGCGACGAAAGCGTTGCCGCATACCTGAATCTGGTAAGTGCGCTCAACCAGGACACATCGCGCGCGCTGATTGAGGGCTACGAGCCGATGCTGGAAAAGATCCACAGCTACCTGCTTACGGAATCCGATACAACGGCGTTTCACGCCTGGGTACGATCCAACTTCGGCCCCATGCTGGAGAAGATCGGCTGGACGCCTGCGGCCGGAGAAAGCGAAGACACGCGGGCGGTGCGCGGGCACCTGATCAAGATCCTGGCGCAACTCGGAGGCGATCCGGAAGTGATTCGCCACTCGGTGCAGCTGGCGCGGTTGTATATGAGCGACCACCGCGCGCTCGATCCCAACCTGACGCGCGAAGTGCTGGCCGCCGCGGCGCTCACCAATGACGTGGTGCTCTTCGAGCAGTACCTGGAGGTAATGGCCGCGCCGGGGAGCACGCCGGAGGAGTTGGCCGACGTGAGCTACGCGCTGGCCCGCTTCAGCGATACTCGTCTGATGGAGCGCTGGCTCGGGAAGTTGGTGGCGCCGGAGAGCCGCAATCAGGACGCGGCGTTCCGCCTCTCCGAGGTGATCGGCAATGCTGCGGTGCGCAAGCCGGCGTGGGAGTGGACCAAGCAGCACTGGCCGGACGTGGAGGGGCGGCTGACTCCATTCAGCGGCGCTGCTATCGTATTTGCCACCCACAGTTTCTGCGATGCCAGCGCGCGCGCCGATGTCCAGGATTTCTTTTCCGCGCACCAGATTTCTGCCGCCGAACGAACACTGCGGCAGTCGCTGGAGCAGATCGATTCCTGCATCGCTTTCCGCGGCAAGCAGCAATCCAACCTGGAGGCATGGCTGCAGCAGCGTTCTGAGGGCGCAGCCAACGGAAGCCGTTAGCGCTGGGGCAGCTCATATCGGATGCGCACTGTGCCCAATTGCGCATCGGTCTGGCGGACGAAAGAGGGGGCGCAGCGCGGGCAGGTGACGGTGAGGCTGTCCGGGGCCGTCCAACTGATGGTGAGGCCCGCGCCGGCCGCGTCCTGCTCTACCAGGAAAGCATTGCCTGCTTTGACTTGCCCGGAGAAAAATCCAACAGACAGCGCTTGAGACGCAGGGCGGAGATTCACGTGAGTGAGGAACGGGGATTCCTCACCGCATCGGCGCTGAAGGATGACGGCAGTCCATTTCTTGTCCGGGCTCTCTGCGCGCGCCAGGACGCGGTCAGGGCAAACAGGCCGGAGATGAAGATAGATCGCAGACGAGAGGGCAAACATCAACAGCATTGCCAGACCATAAGCAACGGCGCCGCGAATCATGTTACGGGCAAAAGGGTCCATGGCCGTTATGCGGCCCTTCCCGCCCAGGCGCGGATTGCGCGCCAGAGTTCGGCGCGGCCTGCGCCGGTGCGCGCCGAATAAGCCAGCACCTCAGGCACCTGATGTTCGCGCGCCAGCACAGCCAGCGCAGAGCGGAGCTTGTTGGCGGAGAGCTTGTCCGACTTGGTGGCCACCACCAGGAAATCGCGCTTGGCGTGGCGCAGGAACGTAATGAGCTGCTGGTCAGAGGGCTGCGGAGGCACGTTAGCGTCAATCAGCACGATGGCCAGTTGCAGCGTGGCCCGTTCCTTGAGGTAGGGATCGATGAACTTTGCCCATTCCGCGGCGGCTTCGCGGGAGATTTTGGCGTAGCCGTATCCGGGCAGGTCCACGAGAAGAAGCTCAGGGTGCGGCTGCGAGGGCCCGGAATAGATCCCGATGAAATTGATGGTCCGCGTGCGGCCGGGCGTGGAGCTTACGTGCGCCAGCTTCTGGCCGAGCAGAGAATTGATCAAGCTGGACTTGCCCACGTTGGAACGGCCCAGGAAAGCAAACTCCGGCGGGCCTTCCACAGGAAAGCCGTCAGGATGAGCGGCCGAGGTGAGGAATTTGGCGATGAGGGACTTCATTGGGGCAAGAACTAGTTTATGGCACGATCGCAGAAAAAGTCGTTTATCCGGACGTCCGTTCAACGAGCGCCCTTAAATCGATATCAAGAGCAACAAAGCCGGCGCTGCAGCGCGTAGACTCGTGGTCGCTGCTCTTTATGTCTTAAGCGACGCTCCCCAACGCGTGTACATGTCCCAACGTACTGAGACGGGCGAGAAACTTGGACGCATAATCAGTGTTCCAGCACTCATTGAAGGAGTAGAGACAGAGATGAAAATGATTCGAGTCAGCTTGGCAACATTGCTGGCGTTGGCCGTGGGAGCCAGTGTCCCGGCCTTTGCCCAGCACGACCGTGATCGTGACGGCGATTCTCACCACGAAAAAGATAAGGACAAGGGCAAGGGGAAGCACAGTGACAATCACCACGGGCAGGGCGGCGACCGGCATGAAGACCGCGGCAGGCACGACGATCGCGGCCGCCATGATGACCACGACCGGCGCGAGGTGCGCGTGCACGATGATCGCGGGCTCCACAAAGGCTGGGACAAGCGCGATTGGGCGCACGAACGGCACGAGCACCAGGAGTGGGCGAGACGCAACCACCGTCACTACATTGTGGAAGAGCATTACGTCCGCTATTTTGGCCCCGCGCACAGGTTCACCATCGTACAGCCGGTGATCGTCGCAGGCCGTCCGCGCTTCCAATACGGCGGCTATTGGTTCGTGATTGGCAGACCGATGCCCCCGGGCTGGTACTACACCGATGAGGTCTACGTTGATTACATGGACGGCGGATACTACATGGTGAGCCCGGTGCATCCCGGGGTCCGCATTTCCATCGATATCCTGTAGCGGCTGTTCCGGATTTTTCTTTCCGCATAGAGCCTGACCGATGCCCTGGTGAGAATTGGGGCGCCAGTCAGGCTTTTACTTTGCTTCCACCACCGGCAGCTCTACAAAGCTGGCCTGGCCGGGAGCGCTGGAATGGAAGATACGTTGCGTGGCCTTGCGATAATCGCCCGGCTTGGCCCAGAAGATGTTGGGCACAAAGGTCTGCGGGTTGCGGTCATAGAGCGGGAACCAGCTCGACTGGACTTGCACCATGATGCGGTGTCCGGGCAGGAAGACGTGGTTGGCCGTGGGCAGTTCAAAGCGATAAAGCAACGGCTTGTCCGCGGCGATGGGCTTGGGCGTTTCCATGCTTTCGCGATAGCGTCCGCGGAAAATGTCCATTGATATCGCCAGCTGGTATCCGCCCATGTTTGGCTGTCCGGCGACCTCGTCGGGATATACGTCAATCAGCTTCACCACCCAATCTGAATCAGTGCCGCTGGTGGAAGCAACCAGGTTTGCCACCGGCTGGCCGCTGATCTTGACCGGCGCAGTCAACACATCGGAGACGAAAGCCACCACGTCTGGACGCCCGGAAGCTTCGCGCTGGTCATCCACGAGCCAGAGCGGCCAAGTGAGACCCTTCTCGACGTCATAGCCAACGGGACGGACCGGACGCGAGCGAAAGGGAACAGGCTTCGCCGGATCAGAGACGTATTCTTCATAGGCCGCGTCGCCTGGCTTGGGCGCGTTGAAGCTCAGTTTTAGGCCGGCGTTCAGGTAAAGCGGCGTGGGCTTGACCGTACATCCGCTCTCGCAGCCGGAAGGCCATGACTTAAGTTGCCGCCAATGGTTGGTTCCAGTTTCGAACGCGGAGACCGGCGGGACTTCAAACTTGGCGGGCGGATTGTCTTGCAAATAGTGATCGAGGAATGGACGAAGGATGTGCTGGCGGAAATACAGACCCGTGTCGCTCGAAAACTTGAGCGCCCCGAGCTTGCTGCCGTCGCCGATCTCCTGCCCGTGATGCCAGGGACCGATGACCAGAAACACCTTGCTGTTGTCCGTATCTTTTGGCTTGATGGCCTTATAGACGGCGATGGCGCCGTAGATGTCTTCCTGGTCCCACAGGCTGTCCACCAGCATGACGAGAACTTTCAGGGGCTGGGCGGCGAGAATCTGATCAACCGCCTGGTCGCGCCAGAACGCGTCATAGGTGGGATGAGCCAGGACCTTGCGCCAGAAGCCCATTTGCTCCAGACCGTGCTTGCGGCCGAGTTCACCTGCCGACACGCCTTGCAGGTAAAGGTCGTAATCGTCGAAATGATCGATCCACCACTTTTCATCGTTCTTGCGCGTGGCCACCTGCTCGTAGATATAAGGCATGTTCTGCTGGCGGAAGGCGCCGTTGTGGAACCAGTCGTCGCCGCGCCAGCCATC
>DASVFK010000148.1:0-16940 GCA_036380095.1 Candidatus Angelobacter sp.
CACTCGCGAAGACAGGAGCCATGCCAAGGCCGGCAACCTGAACAACGCCCTGCGCCAGACCAGTGGTGAGTTCATCGTGACCTTGGATGCCGATCATATTGCCTCGCCGGAGCTGATCGATGAGTGTCTCGGATTCTTCGCTGATCCCAACATCGCCGTGGTCCAGGGCACGCAGGATTTCTACAATCTGGACTCTTTCCAGCACCTGGTCAACTGGCGCACGCGCGCCGGATGGCAGCAGCAGGAGCTGTTCTTCAGCGTGATTCAGCCGGGCAAAGACCGCCACAACGCCGCGTTTTATTGCGGCAGTCCGGGGATCCTGCGGCGCAGCGCGCTGGAACAGATCGGCGGATTCCCGACCGGCACCATCACGGAAGACATGCACACCAGCCTGCGCTTGCAGAAGAAAGGCTGGCGCGTTCTCTATTACAACAAGACACTCGCGCGCGGTCTGGCCCCGCAGACGTTCAGCGGCTTCGCCACGCAATGGCAGCGCTGGGGTGAAGGCGCGATGCAGGTGTTGCGCCAGGAAAAACCGATGCGCAGCCCTGAGCTCAGCCTGGCGCAGAAGGTTTCATACTTCAGCTCCTTCTACTTCTACTGGATGAGCTGGGTGAAGCTGTTCTTTGTGCTCACGCCCATCCTGTCGTTGCTGTTCGGACAGTTTCCGCTTTACACCGACCCGGCTTCGTATGCCAGCTTCTTCTTGCCGTACTTCTTCGTGAACCTGGCGTGCTCGGTGCTGCTGCAGGGCGGCGTGCGCGGTTTCCTCCTGGGCGAAGAATTCAACCTGCTGAAGATGCATGTGCTCATGAAAAGCCTGGGCGGCCTGTTCGAACGCGATCAGAAATTCAAGGTCACGCCCAAGGCGCGCGCGGCTGCAGCGCGGGCCACGGAGTTGCTGTTGCCACTGCTGCTAGTGATTGGCCTCTGCTTATCGCTGGCCGCAGGCATCACGCGCATCCGCCATGCTCCCGTCTGGGGCTACATTTTCTGGGCGCTGGCGGTCAACATAGCCTGGGCCATCATTTTCATTTACATGATCGGGCGCGTGCTCATGCGCTCACTGCGCACAGAAGAGCAGCGCTCCAGCTATCGTTTCCGGGCTCATCTGGATATTCCGATGCGCCTCGTCTACACCGATGGCGAAGGCCAGCGGGTGGAGCGCGAGCACTTTGCCCGCAATCTCAACCGAACCGGCGTGTCCATCACGCTGGAAGAGGCGATTGTCCCAGGCACGCACCTTGAACTGGAGCTTTGGCTGCCGGACCATACGGTGCATGCCACGGGCGAGGTGGTGCGTAACCAGGTTTATCGCGTCGAAGGCCGGATCAAGATCGCCAACGGCATTCGCTTCCAGCACATCGCCACGTCCGACCAGGACGAGATCACCAAATACCTCTTCTGGGACGTGGCGCCGCGCCAGAGCGAGTTGCTCAGCCTGACCCGGGAAAGCCAGACAGAGGTGACCGCATGAAGCGCTTCCTGATTTCCATTTCTTGCTGTACCACCTTGTTCCTGGGCACAGCGGCCCATGCGTTGCCCCCGCCCGGCGACGAGACGCAGGCGAGCCGGGCCGCCGTTCTTTCCGCCCAGGCCAGCCAGTTCCAGGCTGAGGGCAGGTGGCGCGAAGCGGTTCCGCTCCTGGAGCAGTTGGTTGCACTCGAACCGTTGAACGCGCGGGCGCTGTATCAGCTTGGTTCGATGAAGAGCTGGCAAGCCGGGCAGCGTACGCAGGCGTTGGAACTGCTGCGCATGTCATGCGAGATCAGCCGCAACCATCCGGAATACTGCGGCGCTTATGCTGAAGTGCTGAGCTGGAACGCGGGAGACCGTCCCGCAGCGATGGCCCAGTTGCGCGAAGTGCTGGCCGCACACCCTGATGCGGTCGCCTCGCGGCTGCGCCTGGCGCAACTTCTGAGCTGGAGCGGTCGTGACCGCGCACAGGCGCTGGAGCTTTATGACCAGGGACTGCGGCTTGAACCTGGAAACATCGAACTGCTGATCGCCTCGGCGGAGGTGCTCTCCTGGAACAGCAACACCAGATCCGAAGCTGGCATGCGCTACGAAAAGGTCCTGCACGAAAGTCCTGATGAGTCGCGCGCCCTTACCGGCAAGGCGCAACTGCTGGCCTGGAGCGGGCGCACTGCGGAGGCAATGGAGCTTTATGGCCGCGTACTGAGCAAAGATCCCAAGAACGTTGCCGCACTGCGCGGGCAAGCGGAGATTATGAACTGGAAAGGGGATTACAAAGGGGCGCGTTCTCTGGCCCGGCAAGCCCGTGCGGCTGCGCCAAACGATGACCGAACGCGGCTGGAGCTGGCGCGCGCGGATGTGGGACTGGGCGAGTTCACCGACGCCCATGAAGCGCTGGCCGACGTGAAAGGCAATCCGGGTCCTGGCTTTCTGGAGACACGGCAGGAAATCCATCGCGGGCTGGGAACGTGGGTGGAGCTCGGTTACACCGACCGCAGAGAGAATAATCTTCCCTTCGACCGCTTTGCCGCCTCGCTTTCAACCCCGGTGGCGCCGGGGCAGCGCCTCACGTTCACCTATCTGCCTGCGTTGTTCAATGTGCCGAAGCAGGGTTTCAACACCAATTATTTTGAGGCGAGTCTGGATTCCACCCGGGGCGACAAGTTTGCCGGCCACTTCCAGGTGGGCGCGGAGACCTTCAACAACGCGCCCAACAACGTGGATGGCGGCGTTGATCTGCGCTTCAAGCCGCGGTCTTCTCTCATGCTGCAAGCGGCTTTTTTGCGCCAGCCTGTGGAAGAAACCCGGCTCTCGCGCCGGGGAGAGGAAGTGGGTGGAGCGTTTCTTGCGCAGGTGCGCTCGAACCTGGCCTCATTCGGCGCGGGCTATTACAACTCGGCGCACAAGTTCGATCTTTCGCTCTCGTACACAGACGGCGTCTACACGGGACACAATGTGGACGCCAACCGCCGCTATTCGATTGAAGCGCAGGCGGGACGCGCGTTCCACTCCGACCGTCCTTATGTGCGCCTGGCTTACGGAATCAACTACACCGGCTTCGATCACGACGCCGACATTTACACGAGCGTTCCTCTATCCAGAACGACCGGTGGCTACTTCAGCCCGACACACTTCCTGCTGAACCAGGGAATCGTGAACGTTTCCCATCGCTTCAGCAACAGCGTGCGCTGGGAAGCCACGGGGACGGCAGGCGTGCAGAACCCTGAAACCAGCCGGGGGGCGTTTTCCAATGCGCAGTTCGCTTCCAGCTTTGCCACCCGCGTGTTCTGGCGCACGACGCCGGACAATGAGGTGACGATGGGATACGAGTATTTAAACGTCTTTAACGCGTTTGACAGGAACCTGTTTTTGATCACATGGCGACACTACTTCTAGAAAAACACGCGCCGGCAAGGGCAGCAGCATCGCAGCCGGCCCCGGTACCGCGGCAGCAGGACAGTTTTCACCTGGAGCGCGGGCTGGCGCTGATGCTGATCGGCGTGGCCGCGGTGTATCTGCGCGCCCACGACCCGCTCTACAGCACGGCCTACATGGACGAATCGGTCTACGTGGTCTACGGGCGCATGTTCCTGGCCCGGCATTTTGAGGCGCCGCTGGCCACGCCGCTGCAGTGGAGCTTTGGGTGGTATTTGTGGCCCATGCTGGCCGCGCTGGCCGACCGGCTTGGCGGGCTGCTGGCGCTGCGCGAACTGTCCGCGCTGCTGGGCACCCTGACCGTGGCCGCGACGTACGGCTTCGCCAGCCGCGTCTTTTCCAAGACCGTGGGTCTGGGCGCGGCGGCGGTGATGGCCGTGTTGGGGCCGGCGGTGATGGTTTCGCGCATCGCCACCCGTGATTCCGGCTCCATCTGTTTTTTCGCCCTGGGACTCTGGGCTTTTGCCTGCGCGTGGCGGGAAAACAAGAAACGTCATTGGGCGCTGGCGGCGCTCGCGTTCTTTGCGGCTTTTCTATGTAAGTACCTGGTTGCGATTTATTTCCCGGTGTTGGTGCTGGCAGCGTTGTGGAAAGGGAGGAAGCAGGCGCTCGTGTTTGCCGCGCCCCTGTTCGCAGCGTGTGCCGCTTACGCGGTGACTTACTGGGCGGACCTGACCCACCTTCTGCGTTATGGCGGGGGCTATAACTCGCTGCGAGCCGCGGACGCTCTCAGCATTTACATTTTCAGTCGCTGGGATTTCTGGTTGATTGTGGGGCTGGCGATGTTCGGTCTGGCGCACCGCGCATGGTGGCGGCGCTCGGCGGCGATGTTCGCTGGCGCGCTGATCGTGCTGGCTTTCCAGGGATACACGCGCGCCGACTACGACTACTGGAAGCACGTAAACTACGCGCTGTTCTTCCTTGTTCCCGCGGCTGTCGCGGGCGCGTTGCTGCTGGTACGTATGCTCACGCCGCGCAACCACCATCGGCAGTTGATCTGGGGCGTTTCGGGCGTGCTGGCGTTGGCGCTGGGCGCGGGCATGCTCGGTAAAGTAGACCGGCAGGAGCAGTGGCTCTTCTGGCCCGGCGTGGACCCGGCGCTGGCCTACCTGGAAGGAAAGCTGACTGCCCAGGACAGCGTCCTGGTGGACGATACGGTGTTCCGTTACTACCTGAATCCAATGCTGCGTCAGGCCCAGATCACCGATCCCATGTATGCCCAATATCGAGAATTCTCCGGCGAAGAAGCGTACAAAGCTGCGGTAAGGGACAACGCTTTCTCTTATGTTGTGCTCGACGGCGGCATGGGCGCCGAAGCCCAGCGCATGAATGAAGTTGTCCGTCCCATGCTGGCCGGATACAAACTGGACTTTTACGCGATGGATCCTGTGCTGGGCCACAAGATCGAAATCTACTCACGGGCCGGGGCTGTGTCCGGAACGGCGACGACCAACAGCTCGCCGGAACTTTTTGTGGTATCGCCCCCAACCGGCGCGGTCGTGAACACGGCCTCCGCGGCGGATCTCATGGGCGTCACCGTGGGCGCACAGTCCGGCTGGTACGTGAAGGTGGAAGTGTTTACTGATCGCTGGCACACACAAGGTGAAGCAGTGCCCGTGGCCCCCGACGGCAGGTTCCGCCAAAAGATCGTTCTTGGAGGCGAAGGCCCACAGCAGTGCAGCCACCTGGTGCGCGCCACGTTGTTCGATGGAGCGGGCAAACCCAGGGCCACGACTTTGAACTACGGGATCGGGCGCGCGGGGTGCAGCGCGCAGGCGGCGCTTTAGGCCGCCAGGAAATCCTTAGAAACCACAGAGGACACAAAGGTCCACGAAGGTTGGCTGTGCCAAGCGACTTCGTGTTCCTTCGTGTCCTTTGTGGTTATTGAAAGCCACACGAGTACAATAACGCGTTGCCTCAGCACACAGGAGGGACCATGCGCGCGGTGTTGTGCAAAGAGTGGGGCGGACCGGAAAAACTGGTGGTGGAAGATGTGCCCCAGCCGGCTCTGCGCGAAGGATCTGTAGGCATCGCCGTGCACGCGGCAGGCGTGAATTTTGCCGACCTGCTGGTGATTGCCGGGCAGTACCAGGAGAAACCTGCATTTCCCTTTACTCCGGGCGCGGAGGCGGCGGGTGTAGTGAGCGAAGTTGGCGCAGGCGTGAGCGGGGTGAAAGTTGGCGATCGCGTGATGGCGCTGACCGGATTGGGCGCATACGCCGAAGAAGCCGTGGCGGATGCGGCGCGGGTCCTTCGCATCCCCGGCAACATGGATTTTGCGAGCGCGGCGGCTTTCCCCGTGGCGTACGGCACGTCGCACGGCGCATTGGAGTGGCGGGCGCGTCTCAAAGCCGGCGAGTGGCTGCTGGTGTTGGGCGCCGCAGGCGGCGTGGGGCTGACGGCGGTGGAGATCGGCAAGCTGCTGGGTGCGCGAGTGATCGCTGCCGCCGGCAGCGCGGAAAAGCTGGCTGTAGCGCAGCAGCATGGCGCCGACCACCTGATCGACTATTCTCGCGAAGACATTCGCGAGCGTGTGAAAGCCATCACCGGCGGCCACGGTGCGGATGTGGTGTACGATCCCGTGGGTGGTGACGCTTTCGACGCTGCGCTTCGCTCGATCGCCTGGGGCGGGCGTCTTGTGGTAATCGGCTTTGCTTCCGGACGCGTTCCCCAGATTCCGGCCAACATCGTTCTGGTGAAGAACATTGATGTCATCGGCTTTTACTGGGGTTCCCATCAAGCGCACCGGCCTGACTTGTTGCGCGGATCGCTGGAGCAACTCCTGCGCTGGTGCGAACAAGGCAAGCTCAACCCGCATGTTTCGCGGCAGTTTGATCTGCCTCAGGCAGCACAAGCACTCGAAAGCCTGCGCCGCCGCGAATCCACCGGGAAAGTTGTGCTGGCCATCAAAGCCCGCTGAGGCGGTTGCCCCGGGTGACTTCCCTTCCTCTGAAGCCTCCCGTTTACGGTCCTGTGAAGAATCCGTCAAAAGTTTATGAAATAGTTACCTTGGTTATTGCAGCAGGCGGCAGGAGCGCATATTGTGGGTGCAGCGGGAAAGGTGCAACTCTGGGTTTGCCCTTCACGCAAGCAAATCATGAGCGCGCGACTCTCCATACCGTCTTCGCTGCCGTCCTTACTGATACGCCCGGAGATGGCGATGCAGGCTGCGGCGGTGTGCTTCCGCGTGCGTGATGCGGCCGTTGAATTCCTGCTGGTAAACACCAGTTCCGGCAAATGGACTTTTCCCAAGGGCCGCATCGAGCCGCACCTGACCGGCAGCGAGAGCGCCGCGCTCGAGGCCTGGGAAGAAGCCGGAGCCAAGGGACAGATTGAAGCGGCACACTTCGCCTGGTACCTGGACACCAAGCGCACCCTGGGCCATGACAACCGCACCCGCGAGATCCTGATCGCCACCTACTTGCTCAAGGTGCATCGCACGGTAGCGCCGGAAGAAAGCGGCAGAAATCCAAGTTGGTTCCTGCCCCGGGAAGCCAGGCTGCGGCTGGCGGAGATGCGTTCCACGCGCTACGCCACGCTGCTGGGCGAGGTGATTGAGGCCGCGATGAAGCGCATCAGGGAACGTCACATTGCCTCAGGCTTGTCACAACACGGCAAGCTGCGCCGGCTGGCGTTGGGGTAAAGCCGACTGACCATCCTACACGCGTTGTGTGGCGGAGCAGGTCCCTCACGCCCACTCGGCCTCACCAAGGCTCGGCCTCGGGAGTTCGGGATGTGCGCGGTCGCGTGAAGAATGGCGCACTCGGTTCTGCCCGGCTTAAGATTGAATCCACTGCCATGCCCTCCTCGAAACCGCATCCGAAACAAGCAAAGTCTGGGCTGGGCTACTGGATGGCGCAGGTCCTGAAGGAAGCGGAGATCGCGGCGCAGGAATTTGCCGCGGATCCGGTGCACGATCTGCGGGTGGCGTTGCGCCGCTGCCGCTCCATGACGGATGGGTTCCGCGCCATCGATCCCGACAAGAACTGGAAGAAGATGCGCCGCCAGGCCACCGCGCTGTTTGACTCGCTGGGCGAGTTACGCGACTGCCAGGTGATGATGGAGTGGCTGGAAAAGCTGGCCCGCGACGACGATACCTCACGGCATACCCTGATGGCCCACGCGCAGGCGCGGGAAACGGTCTTGAAGCAGCATGCGGAACGTGCGCTCGCGGAATTCGATCGCGGAAAGTGGCAGAACTGGGCACGGCTTTTGCCGGCGCGTGCGGCACGGCTCACGCCGGGTTCGGAACCTTTCCAGGCGCTGGCCTTGGAGAAGTGGACCGCAGCCCGCCGTCTGGAAAGCCGCGCCCTGAAGACGGAAGGACCCATGGCGCTGCACCGGCTGCGCATCGCCGTGAAGAAGTTCCGCTATGTGGTGGAGAACTTTCTCCCGGAGCAGCACGAACAATGGTCGCGCGGGCTTAAAGAAGTGCAGGACCTGCTGGGCGAGATCCATGACTTGGATGTGCTGCGGCAAACATCGGCCAGCCTGGGCGCGGCCAGCGCGGCCTGGGAGCAGACGCTGGGCCGCGAGCGGGAGAAGCGGCTGGCACGGTATCGCGCCCTGATGTGCGGAGCGCAGAGCCTTTGGCTGGCCTGGCGCGCGGGCTTGCCGCGCGGGCAACAGATGAAACAAGCGGCGCTGAGAAAGCTGGAGGCCTGGTCAGGCTTCATGGATTCCGACTTGCGCCACAGCCGCCGGGTCACGCGCTTTGCCCTGCAGATCTTTGACGGGCTGGAGCGCGCCGGCCTGCTTCAGGGCACGAACAGGAATTCGCGCGAACTGTTGCGCGCCGCCGCCACCGCTCACGAAGTGGGCCGGGCCGGAGGCAACAGAGGCCACCACAAGACTACGGAGCGAATGATCGAAGGCATGGACGCGCTGGTGGGCTGGACCCGCAACGACCTGGAGATGATGGCGCTGGTGGCGCGCTTTCATCGCGGAGCCCTGCCTCATCCGGCCAAGTTGCGCGCGCTTCCCCGCGAGAAGCAGGCGACGACCAGGCTGCTGGCCGGCATCCTGCGGCTGGCCAATGCGCTCGATGCCGACCACAAAGGTACGGTCCGGCAGATGAGACTCACGCGCTCAGGCGACTATGTATTGATCCAGGCGCAAGGACTGCGCGCCGATAGCGCCCTGGCCGAGCAAGTGGCTGGAGCAAGACATCTGTTGGAGACGGCGTGCGGCATGCCTGTGATGGTGCGGGGAACCGTGCGGGGCCGGAATAGGTGAAGCTGTGCCTTATCTTCCCGCAGCCAGCTTGAGCAGGTTGCGCAGCCTTTCCGTCTGTTCCTGTTCGGCGGAGGTTTCATCCATGAACTCTACACCGTAGTTGTAACCGCGGCGGTGGCGCACCACGCCGGGCGCGCGGACGGGACTGCTGGAGTACGGCGGCGTGAATTCGATAAAGACCCGGTCATCGGCCTTAAGCTCAATTCCGGCAAAGACCAGCATGCCGCCTTCGCTGATGTCGTTGGCGCGGCCCTCTGTGATGCGGGTGCTGTCGTCACGGCATACGATGATGCGAATGGGCAGGTTGAGGCGGTAACGCTGCCAGCGGCGGAAAATGGCCCTTTCCTGCGGAGGTTTTGAGCCAGGTATGGAGGGAGAGCGCAGGCCGGGTTCCGTTGCCATGGGGGGAATCATAGCGGCAGGCGATTCTCGTGGAAAAGTTACAGAAGTGCCATCCACGCTTGTTCTTACGCGGCACAGGGGACCTGCATCATCGAGGGAAACTGCGGCAGGGCGCCAGATGAATCGCTTTCCGGACCGCGCACGGGGGCTGCTGCGAAAAGGATTGCTCATTGTGCCAAGTTGATGCACTTCCAGGCCGGTCCAGAGAAATGAATCTATCCGACTGAAACAAAAAGAGTTACTTATATATTCAGGCCGAACCGGCAAATCTAAAGTGGCTGCACAGAGAGCACAAGCCTGGCGGGGGAAGCGGGCCGACTGGCACTGGTTGCTCTAACCCTAAGAAAACTCAAGGGATAGTGAAGGATTAGAAGATGGCAAGTTTCGTGCACTTGGGCTACAGGATAGACCAGTAAGACAAGCTTCTTCCGGGGAAAAGCCTAAAATGTGCGGAATTGTCGGATATGTGGGCAAAAAACAGGTAGTGCCCGTCATTCTTGACGGGCTCAGGCGGCTGGAGTATCGCGGCTACGACTCAGCCGGGATCGCCGTTGGCGGCAGCCATGAGGGCTTGCAGGTGCGCCGCGCCGAGGGCAAGCTGTGCAACCTGGAAAACGCGGTCCGGTTACAACCGATGCACGGGACTTACGGCATTGGTCATACGCGCTGGGCCACGCACGGTTGTCCTACGGAAGAGAATGCGCATCCCCACCGCGACTGCACGGGCAGGATTGTGGTGGTGCACAACGGGATCATTGAAAACTACATGGCGCTCAAGAAGGAGCTGATCCGGCAAGGCCATGTGTTTCGTACGCAGACCGATACGGAAGTCCTGGCCCACTTGATCGAAAAACACCTCTTCCACAGGATCAACGGGCCGATCCTCAGGCTGGAAGACGCGGTGCGCAGGAGCATTGCGGAGATCAAGGGAGTGTTTGCCATGGCGGCGATCTCGGCCGATGAGCCGCAGAAGATTGTGGCCGCGCGCAACGGACCGCCGGCGGTGATCGGCCTGGGCGACCACGAGTATTTTGTGGCCTCTGATTTGCCGGCGATCCTGAACCACACCCGCGACCTTTTCTTCCTGAATGACGGCGACCTGGCGGTGATCACGCCGGAGCACGTGCTGGTGACGGACTTTGAGAACCGCGCGGTGGCGCGGCAGGTGCAACACATCACCTGGGACCCGGTGATGGCGGAGAAGGGCGGCTATCGCCACTTCATGCTCAAGGAAATCCACGAGCAGCCGCGCGCGGTGCGTGATACCGCGATGGGACGCATGTCGATTGAGGCCGGCCGGGTGATGCTGGAGGCGATGGAGATCAGCGAAGAAGAGCTGCGCCGCGTGCAGAAAATCAACATCGCCGCCTGCGGAACGAGCTGGCACGCGGGACTGGCCGGGAAATTCATGATCGAGCGGCTGGCGCGGATCCCCGTGGAAGTGGATTATGCCAGCGAATACCGCTATCGTGATCCCATCATCTCCCTGAACGAACTGGCGCTGCTGATCACGCAATCGGGCGAGACGGCGGACACGATTGCCGCGCAACGCGAAGCCAAACAGAAAGGCTCCAAGACGCTGGCCATCTGTAACGTGGTGGGCGCCATGATCGCGCGCGAAGCTTCCGGCGCGATTTATACCCACGCCGGACCGGAGATTGGCGTGGCTTCCACCAAGGCCTTTACCGCCCAGCTTACCGCGTTGTTTCTTCTGGCGGTGCATCTGGGCCGGCTCCGCAGCACGCTTTCCCACGCCGAAGCAAAGCGTTATCTGGGCGCGCTGGCGGAGCTTCCGGAAAAACTGGAAAGAGTCCTGAGCGCAGATGCCGAGTACGAATCCCTGGCCAGGACCTACTGCCGGGCCCAGGACGCGCTTTTCCTGGGCCGTGGTATTCACTATCCCATTGCGCTGGAAGGCGCGCTCAAGCTGAAGGAAATCTCCTACATCCACGCCGAAGGATATCCGGCGGGAGAGATGAAGCACGGTCCGAACGCGCTGATCGATGAAGAGCTGCCCGTGGTGGTGCTTGCCACCCGGGACTCGAGCGATCCGGATTCCGTGCAGCGCTACGAGAAGACCGTATCCAACCTGAAAGAAGTCAAGGCGCGCTCGGGCAAAGTGATCGCCGTGGCCACGGAAGGCGATGAAGAGATCGCAGAGGCGGCCGACCATGTGCTCTTTGTCCCGGAAGCGCCGGAATTGCTCTTGCCGATCCTGGAAATCGTGCCCTTGCAGCTGCTTGCGTATCACATTGCCGTACTGCGCGGCTGCGACGTGGACCAACCGAGGAACCTCGCAAAATCGGTGACCGTGGAATAACAGCACCCAGATAGGAGGGTGGCAACTTGACTCTGGCGCATCCGGAAAGGCGCAGGATGGCGCGGCTTCCCCTGGAAGTCATGATGCGGATCCAAATCCCGGGAACCGAAGCGGTGGCCTTTGGCGAAACCCGCGACGTGAGCGCGCGCGGCCTCTACTTCTACACGCACGTCCGCCAATTGGAGCCGGGGCAGGAACTGGAATGCGTGCTGGTGCTGCCGGAGAAGCTGACGCAGGCGGGCGGCCCCACGTTCGTCGGTTGCCGCGGCAAAGTGTTGCGCGTGAACAAAGACCTGCCGGGAGAGCGGATCGGGGTCGCCGTGGAAGTCTCCAGTTATGATTTCTCCTGGCACGGCGACATGCTCTTTCAGCAGAACGCTCCTCCTTCCGCCGAAGGCGCCAAAGGGTGAATCAGCCCGGTTCCGGCACAAACTGGTAGCCTAATCCGCGGACCGTCAGCAGATGCTTCGGTTTTGCCGGATCGTCCTCCAAGTAACGCCGCAGGCGCACGATGAAGTTGTCAATGGCCCGCGTATCCGTGTCCTGCCTTAAGTCCCAGACTTTTTCCAGAATCTCCTTGCGCGAGACCGGACGTCCGGGATTGCGGACCAGATAGCGGAGCAAATCCATCTCCATCAGTGTCAAGGTCAAGACCTGATCATGCTTGCGAAGCTGCAGTTTCTCAAAATCCACAGTCTTGCCGTTGAAGGTGAAGGTCGTGTCGGCCTCGGCGCGGGACGAAGTGGAATCGCGGCCCCAGTGCTTGCGGCGCAGAAGGCTGCTGACGCGCGCGATGAGAATTTCCAGGTTGAAGGGCTTGGGCAAGTAGTCGTCCGCGCCGGATTCAAAGCCTTTGAGCACGTCTTCCGGGCGGCTGCGCGCCGTGAGCATCAGCAGTGGGATGTAGTTTCCTTGAGCACGCAGCTCGCGGGCCACGGTAAATCCGTCCTTGCCGGGAAGCATCACGTCCAGCAGCAGGAGGTCGAAATCTTCCCGGGCCTCAAGAAGCCGCTGCAGGGCCTCTTCACCAACCTCGGTCAGGACCACGGAGTGGCCTTCGGCTTCCAGATTAAAGCGGATGCCTTGCGCGATGTGCGATTCGTCTTCAACCAGGAGAATCCGGCTCATAGTCGATACACCCTGGGCAGGCTCAGCGTGAAAGTGCTGCCGCGGCCTTCGCCTTCGCTCTCCGCCTGGACGTCGCCGCCATGGCGGCGCGCGACGGAGCGGACAATGAACAGTCCCAGGCCGGTGCCTTTTACCGGTCCGGCGCCGGCGTTCAGCGCGCGATAGAAACGCTTGAAGATCCGCTTGAGTTCCGAGCGTGCGATGCCGATGCCATTATCGCGCACCCGCAGCTGGATCGTGTCCATGTCCGGCGTCAGCAGATCCACCACGACTTCCGGCTGCGGGCGGGAGTATTTCACGGCGTTCTCCAGCAGGTTCGCCACGGCGGTGCGCAGCTCCTCAGGATTGCCCATGGTGGTGACGTTGCCGGGCGGGTCGCTGCCGAAGCGGATGGCTTCCGGACCAAGGCCGTGACGAAGCCGGACCAGTTCCACACTCTGCTGCACCAGCTCAGAGAAGTTCAGGTCCTGCCAGTTCTTCTTGGCGCCGCGCTGCCGCACCTCGCTGGCTTTGAGCACCTGGTCCACTGTGCCCAGCAAGCGGTCCGTATCTTCCAGCATGAGGCGGTAAAAATCGTGGCGTTTGCTTTCGTCCACCGCACGGCGCTCCAGGGTCTCCAGGTAGAGACGGATGGAGGTGATGGGCGTTTTCAGCTCGTGGGTCACGGCGTTGAGGAAACTATCCTGCTGCTCGTTGCGGCGCACTTCGCGCACCAGGAAGATGGTGTTCAGCACCATGCCGGCGATGATCACGCCAAAGAAAATGATGCCAAGCACCAGCGGCACCACCTCGCGCCAGTTGATCACGATCCAGGTGATGTTGAGAAAGATGGCCACCGCCACCAGGCACGTGCCCAGGGTAATGAAGAAAGCGATGGTTTTGGCGCGGCTGGTGATGCGCATCTACAGAATTGTAGTGGAAGGGAGAGCTGGATCGAGAGATTTGGTAATTGGGTAACTTGGTAATTGGGTAATTGGGTAATTGAAAAAACTAAGGCGGCGTTCAAATTACAAAATTACCCAATTACCAATTCTTAATCGTCCCCGCCTGCGGCAGACGCCACGGGCTGAACGCGCACTCCGCTCGCAGCTTTGCTCTCCAGTGATTCCAGGCTGGGAGCTTTCACGTCCCAGACCAGGCCCAGCATGCGCAGCACGCTGATGACGTACCAGTTGATATCGATCTCATACCAGGTTAGGCCATGGCGCGCAGATTGAGGGTGCGCATGATGATTGTTATGCCAGCCTTCGCCGTACGTCAGCAGTGCTACCCACAAACTGTTTTTGGAGGTGTCGCCGGTGAGAAAACGCTGGCGGCCCCACATGTGCGTAGCCGAGTTGACCAGCCAGGTCATATGCAGGCCCAGCACGGTGCGGAAGAAGATTCCCCACATGAGGAACGGCCAGCCGCCCACGGCCAGCAGAATGATGCCGGTAAGCGTGATTGGCACCCAATGCCAGCGGCTGATAAAAGTGTGAAATTTATCTTTGCGCAGTTCGGGAATGTAAGGGAGCAGGGCCGCAGAGTGGTTGTGCATGACGCGGCCGGTCATGATCCAGCCCATGTGCGCCCAGAAGCCGCCGTCGCGCGGCGAGTGCGGATCGCCATCCACGTCAGTGTTCTGGTGGTGGACCCTATGCGTTGCCACCCAAAAGAACGGTCCACCTTCCAGGGCCAGCGTTCCGCAGACGGTCAGGAAATACTCCATCCACTTGTAGGTCTTGAATCCGCGGTGCGTCAGCAGCCGGTGGTAGCCCATGCCGATGCCAAAACTGCCGGCAACAAAGAGCAACACCGCGGCCACGGCGATGGCCTTCCAGTTGAACATGAACAGCGCGGCGATGGCGCCAATGTGGAACGCCACCATGAAAAACGTTGTCAGCCAACTGATTGGCTCCCTGAAAGTGCGGTCATTCCTGATGCTCAAGGCTGGTCTCCTGCGGTTGGACGTTGGCTCGCTCATCCCAACCTAACAGCAGAAGTGAGCGGCCTTTGTAACAGTTATGTAATAGGCGATCACAGCGCTAGAACGCGCAATTGTTCTTATCATCGGAAAGCACAGGACTCGGGGCATTTCACAATGTGCGGTGAGCTCCCGCCGTTTGTTGTTCCACACGATTCCTGGTTCGCATGGTGCTATTCCCAAAATGAAACCGGCACAACATGAATTTTCAGCCTTTCTTAATACCTTGCGCCAAGGCTTTGTTAGAATCGCGGCCTGCGAAAGGCGAGGCCGGCCATGAAGTGGAACATTGCGGCAACTGCTTGTTGTGTCCTCCTGCTGGTAATTGATGTTGCGCTGCTGCGGCAGAACCGCCAGCTCAAGGCACAGCTTTCCGCGCCACCGGCCGGGCTGGAAGTGCAGGCAGGAACTCAGGTCCCTGATCTGGAAGGTTTTGACGTGGCCGGCAAGCCGCTGAGCGTGCGCTACGGGCAGGACTCCCGCAAGGTGCTTCTGCTGGTGTTTTCGCCCAGCTGCAAGTTCTGCGGCGAAAACTGGCCCCGGTGGGAGGCGCTCCTCGCCGGCTTCGACCGCCAGGTTGTCCGTCCCGTGGGAGTGGACATCTCCTCCACAGCGAGCCAGGCATTCCTCGCAGAGCACCACTTGACCGAGCTGCCGGTGTTTCTGCAACTGCAGCCGCACGCAATCGTGCGGTACCGCATGCAAATCACGCCGCAGACCATCCTGGTTGACGGCAAAGGCAGAGTGGAGAAGGTGTGGTCCGGCGTACTCGACGATTCATCTCTGGCGGAAGTGAAGAACCTGGTACGGAGCGGGGCCCAGGCCGGAACTCTCTCCAAGCACCGCATTGATCTTTGATCCAGTTGATTCGGGCTTTTAACTCGAAAAAGGAGGTACCCCATGGCGACACGCATTTCCAAGTTCGCCTTGTTTGCTGCCGTGATCGCGACCGTTGGTTCCGCGGGCGCCGTCTCGGTCCGGCAACTTACTACCACCCCCAAACCCCTGGCCATCTGTCGTGGAGGCACTTGCAGCGCGACCGTGCACTGCCCGGGAGTTTGCTTTTGCAACCTTGAGCCGGGACAGAGCGTCGGCTTCTGCACTCAGGACCCGATCGGCGCAAAACCTGCTTCTAAATAGCTCTGCCAACCAACCTCCCGCGGATGCGCCATGCCGGCGCGTCCGCTTTTTTGTTCTTGCCCTTGCTCAGCGTTGTAAAGGCGCCGCGGCGGTTGGGCGAAGCGACACGCCGGTTCCGGGGCAGATCAAGGGCGAGGCCGGCTTGCGCGCCGAGCGGGGTCCCCGCGCGCGCCGGTTTTACGAGCGATGGGGTGAGAGCCCGTGGTTTCAGGCGCTGGAGAATCTCGCCAGAAAATTGGGGCTCGAGCGGTTGGGAGTGAAGCGACACGCCGGTTCCGGGGCAGATCAGGGCGAGGCCGGCTTGCGCGCCGAGGCCGCGGTTGCAGGCGCTGGAGAATCTCGCCAGGAAATTGGGGCTCAAGCGGTTGGGAGCGAAGCGACACTCAAAAACGGCTGGCTGAGGCGCTGCTGGCCAGTTCGCGCATACTGCTAAAGACACAGGCGCGCGTGGGCGAGTCCGGCGCGATCGCCTGCAACGGCAGAGTCACGGAGAAGTGCGGTGAGCGTCGCTGGAACTCAATGCTGGAAAACTCGTGGTCGCCACGGGAGAATGTAGCCATGGCTGAAGAGAGTTCCTTCTTCCAGTCGCTCCGCGTGCTGATCACGTAGGGTCCGGCGTGCTCGAAGGTCCATCCCGCGTGATCGACCGGCGTTTTGCGGCTGCTGCGGGCAAACCAGCGAAAGTGGTGCAGGTGCAGGGAAAATGCCGGGGGCAAATCCAGATCAGCCTGGAAAGTCAGCAGTTCCTTGCGCCCGTGGACCTTGCCCAGGAGCCATCGCAGCGGCATTTGCAGAGGCGCCATCTCCACCTGCACGGAGGCGCGATGAAACACTCCGCAAGTCAGGCGCAAGGGAACTCTAAAGCAAGAAGGCGCAATCCAGCGGACGCCGATCACCTGTCCATTACCCGCCAGCGCGCCTTGCAGCCAGAGTACCACCTGCTTGGCCCGGCGGCGGTTGTGCCGCACGCAGAGCCAGTACCACGCGGCACAGAGCGTAACGGCGACAAGAAGGTAGGCGGCGAACAGAAGCATCCAGGCAGATAGGATGCGCCCCTGTGGCATTTTAGATGTCACGCAACCGCCTTCGCCCGCCCGGGAAAAACACGGCAGCACCCAAAATGGAACGAGCGGCTCGTCACGGGCTATAACCCGTGATAGATGCCTCCATCCGCCAGGACGGTCTGACCGGTGACAAACGAAGCCCGCTCGGAGGCGAGCCACAAGATCACGTCGGCGATTTCCCGCGGCTCACCCAGACGGCGAAGCGGGGCGTCCGCCGCCCACTGCTCACAGATGTTCTCCACGGAAACTCCCCCGGCGCTCGCACGGACTTGAGCCA
>DASVFK010000149.1:0-4657 GCA_036380095.1 Candidatus Angelobacter sp.
TGCGCGGGCCGTGCGGCGGCGGCGTCCACGGCGGCCCGTTCCACTCGCAGAACCCGGAAATGTATTTCGTCCACACGCCCGGGATGAAAGTCGTTGCCCCGGCCACGCCCGCGGACGCCAAGGGCCTGATCAAGTCGGCTATTCGCGACAACAATCCGGTGCTGTTCCTGGAACACAAGTTCCTCTACCGCCGCATCAAGGACGAAGTCCCCGAAGGCGACTACACCGTCCCCATCGGCCAGGCGCGTTTGCATCGCCAGGGCCGCGATCTCAGCATCATTACTTATGCTGCCATGGTGCACACCGCCCAGGAAGCGGCGGAAATCCTGGCCAAAGAGGGCATCGAGATCGAGATCCTTGATCTACGCACGCTCTCACCGCTCGACCGCGAAGCCATCGCCCAGACGGTGAAGAAGACCAACAAAGTCATCCTGCTGCACGAAGACACGCGCACCGGCGGCCTGGCCGGCGAAATTGCCGCCATCATCAATGAAGAAGCTTTTGATGATCTCGATGGGCCCATCGTCCGCATCACCTCGCTCGATACGCCGGTCCCGTTCTCGCCGCCACTGGAGCATTTCTTCCTGCCCAAGGTGGAAGATGTGGTGAGAGAGGCGCGAAAGCTGCACGCCTATTGATTCCCCAGTCACGGAGCTAAAGCGAAGAAGGATGGAACCGCATATGAACGCGGATAAACGCTGATCAAGATTCCCGGATTCCTGTCTGCGTTCTGCTGCGTTAATCTGCGGCTGGCTTGTTTTTCTCCGTTTCTCCGTGCCTCCGTGGTGAAATAATTGGGCGATGCACTACCTTCTCAAGACCGAACCCTCCGAATACAGCTTTGCCGACCTCGAAAAAAGCGATACCACAATCTGGGATGGAGTCAGCAATCCGGTGGCCCTGAAGCACCTGCGCGCCATGGAGAAGGGCAACAAGCTCGTCATCTATCACACCGGCGACCAGCGCACAGCCGTAGGCACGGCAACGGTGGAGTCCAATGACCCCAGCGATCCCAAGAACCCGCGGGTGAAGATCAAGGCAGGCAAGGCCATCGCCTCGCCCAAAACATTGGCGGAGATCAAGGCGAACAAGCTCTTTGCCGAGTCGCCGCTGCTGCGCCAGGGCAGGCTCTCCGTGGTGCCATTGAGCAAAGACCAGTATGAATGGCTGATCCGCTAAGCAGGCTGCCCAGGGGCCACAGCATGTGGGTGCACAAAATGCCAAAGGCCTGGCATCCCAGGCCTTTTCGCGAAACAAGATTGCTTATTTCTTCTTGGCTAACTCACGCACATACGTCACCAGGGATTTGATTTCGTCGTTGGAGAGCTTGCCTTCAAAGCCCTTCATCTTGTCCTTGCCCTTGGTGATCACGTTGGTGATCTCGGCATCGGTCAGCTTCTGGATCTCGGCCGACTTCAGGTCTTTGGCGCCAAGTTTCTTACCCATGATGGTGTCGCCGCTGCCGTCCGGTGCGTGACACACCTGGCATTTTTGCTTGTACAGAGCCTCGCCTCCCGACTGCGAGAAAGCGGGCTGCGCCACCATCATCAACATGAAAGCGATCGTAACAATGCAGAAAAAACTGGTTCTGGTCATGCTATCTTTTCCTCCGGGTTTTTGAAGCCGGCCTATTGTAAAACGGAACACCGGCGCGGCAAATGTGACCCCTGTCACAACAGATGCTTCCAGGAGTATGTTAGGGTACCAGCTTTTCAAGGCTTCTGACGCAGGAGAGAACCTGACATGGAAACGCAGGAACACGCGGCAGTGCAGCCGGGCCGCCGCCGGCTGGCACAATTTATCCTGGGCGGCGGTTTTGTTGCTACGGTCGTTTCATTCCTCTATCCGGTGTTGCGCTATCTGGTCCCTCCCATGCTCCCCGATCTTGGTGGCGACGAAGTGGTGGCCGCAAAGGTGGGTGATCTAAAACCGAACTCATACAAGATATTCCGTTTCGGCAGCCGCCCTGGGCTGCTGGTTTATACCGCGGACAGCGAATATCGCGCCATGTCCGCCACCTGCACCCACCTGAGCTGCATCGTGCAGTATCGTGGCGACCTTCGGGAGGTTTGGTGCGCCTGCCACAACGGAATGTACGACTTGAATGGGCGCAACATCTCCGGACCGCCGCCGCGCCCGCTGGATGCCTACCAGGTGCACGTCCGCGGAGATGAAATCGTAGTGAGCCGCAAGCGAGAGGCCTGATACCACCATGTTCAACGTCATTCGAAAGTGGCTGGATGAGCGATTCGGCTGGGAGGAGCTGATGGCCCCTCTCCGCCACAAGAAGGTTCCGCTGCACAAGTTTTCTGCCTGGTATTTTCTCGGCGGGATGACTCTGTTTCTCTTCGGCATCCAGGTAGTCACCGGCATTCTTCTGCTGCTCTACTACCGGCCCAGCGCCAATGAAGCGTTTGAGAGCGTGCAATACATCATGACCCGGGTGCAGTTTGGCTGGCTGATCCGCTCCATCCATTCCTGGTCGGCCAACCTGATGATCTTTTTTGCCTTCGCCCACATGTTCAGCGTGGCCTTCTTGCGCGCTTATCGCAAACCGCGCGAGCTCACCTGGGTGAGCGGCATTCTGCTGTTGTTCCTGGTGCTCGGCTTCGGCTTCAGCGGATATCTGCTGCCCTGGAACACGCTCGCGTTCTTCGCCACCAAGGTGGGAACGGAGATCACCGGCCAGGTCCCGGTCGTCGGGCACGCGATGCTTGTGTTCCTGCGCGGCGGTGAAGAAGTCACCGGCGCAACCCTCACCCGCTTCTTCGGCTTCCATGTGGCCCTGCTGCCCGGAATCACCACTGCTCTGCTGGCCCTGCACATCCTGCTGATCCAGCGTTTGGGCATGAGCGCTCCGCCCAGCGTGGAAGCGGAGTGGGCCGCAAGTCCTGAGAAGAAGCGCGAGATGAGCTTTTTTCCCAATTTCATGCTGCGGGAAATGATGGCCTGGTACATCGCGCTGGGCATTCTCGGCGCCTTGGCGGCCATAGCGCCCTGGGAACTTGGTACCAAGGCGGACCCGTTCGCCGCCGCTCCCGCCGGCATCAAGCCGGAGTGGTATTTCCTGTTCATGTTTCAGACTTTGAAAATGATTCCGGCCAAAGTCGGGTTTATCGATGGCGAAGTGCTCGGCGTGCTCCTGTTTGGACTCGGCGGGCTTCTCTGGCTGCTGTTGCCCTTCTTTGATCGCGGCGAGAGACGCAGCGCGCGCTGGACCATGGGTGCGCTGGTTTTTGTGGTGGCTTACGTGGTGGCGATGACGGTATACGGACATGTGGCGAAATAAACAACTGACTCGAGCTCTGTGGCTGTTCCTGCTGGCATTTTTCGGCGCTGCATTTGCTGCCGCGCAGAACGCAGCACAACCGAACACCTGCGTAGATTGCCATTCCGCCATGGACGCCCCGTTGAAAGTTACGGCGGAGCAGTTTGCTCAGGACGTCCATGCCCAGAAAGGGCTGGGCTGCGTGAGTTGCCATGGCGGCGACGCCACCAAGGACGATCCCGACGAGGCCATGGGCAAGAAAGCCGGCTTTCGCGGCAAGATCAAGCGTACAGACATCCCCGCGCTCTGCGGCAAGTGCCACTCGGATGCCGCTTACATGCGCCAGCACAATCCTTCTCTTCGCACAGACCAGTTGAGCCAGTACCAGACCAGCGTCCACGGCAAGCAGTTGGCCAAGGGTGATACCAACGTGGCCGTCTGCGTGGATTGCCACGGCGTGCACGATCTGCGCGCGCCCAAGGACCCGCGCTCGCCGGTCTACCCGGCCAACGTGCCGGCCACGTGCGCGCGCTGCCATGCTGATTCCAATCACATGAAGGCCTACAAGATCCCCACGGACCAGTTTGAGAAGTACAAGGCCAGCGCACACTATGAAGCGTTGACGGTCCGTGGCGATTTGAGCGCGCCCAACTGCGCCACCTGCCACGGCAATCACGGAGCGGCGCCTCCAGGTGTGAGCACGGTGCAGAACGTCTGCTCCACCTGCCACGTCTTCCAGGCGCAGCTTTTTGAAGCCAGCCCGCACAAGGCGGCGTTTCAAGCGGCTTCCATGCCCGGCTGCATCACCTGCCACAGCAATCACAAGATCGTCCACACCAGTGACACCATGCTGGGCACGGCCAAAGGCTCCGTCTGCACGGACTGCCACAGTGAAGGCGACAACGGCTACAAGGCCGCAAGCGAGATCGCGCTGCACCTTGGCAAGCTGGATACCAGCATGAAACAGGCAGACGATCTGGTCAGCAAAGCACAGGACTCCGGTATGGAAGTGAGCGAGGCCAAGACTGACCTGGACCAGGCGCGCGATTCGCTGACCAAGGCGCGGGTCACCATCCACAGCCTTGACGTGGCGCGCGTGAAAGCCGACGTGGAGGCAGGTCTCAAGACCACGGAAAAGGCGCATGAAGCGGGCACCGCCGCGCTCCAGGAGCGCGACTTCCGCCGCAAAGGCCTGGGGCTCTCGCTGATCGCGATCTTGATCATGCTGGTGGGACTGGCCATGTACATCCGGCAGATCGAGAAGCCTCAAGCTCGAACGTAGACCGGGAAAGCAGAAGGGGAATGCATGCCGTATTCTCCGGAAGAGATCGAGCCCGCGCTGGACCGCCTGCTGGCGCGCATGGACGAATTGGAAAAACGCCTCTCCGC
>DASVFK010000150.1:0-5095 GCA_036380095.1 Candidatus Angelobacter sp.
GGGTGAAAATGGATGTGAAGACAATCTTATGGACAAGTTTGTAATTCGCGGCGGGAACCCGCTGGTCGGGAACGTCCGCATCAGCGGGGCCAAGAACGCGGCCCTGCCGGCTATGGCCGCCGCCATCCTCACTGACGAACCCATCATCCTGGAGAACATTCCTGACGTACGCGACATTCAAACAGAGCGCAAGCTGCTGGTCTCCATGGGCGCGGAAGTCGAACTGGGCTACGGCCGCGCGGCCCACCGCACAACCATCCATTGCCGCAACCTGGTGAATCCTGAAGCTGCGTACGACGTGGTGAAGACCATGCGTGCCTCCACCCTGGTGCTGGGGCCGCTGGTGGCGCGCATGGGACGCGCCCGCGTTTCCCTTCCCGGCGGCTGCGCCATCGGAGCGCGCCCGATTGACCTTCACATCAGAGGCCTGGAAACGCTCGGGGCCACCATCATCCGGGAGCACGGTTACATTGAAGCCGCGGCGGAGCGTTTGCGCGGCGGCCACATCAAGTTTGACAAGATTACCGTGACCGGCACGGAAGACCTGATGATGGCGGCAGCGCTGGCTGAAGGCGAAACCGTAATGGAAAATTGCGCCCGCGAACCAGAGGTCGTGGACCTGGCGGCGCTCCTTAATAAGATGGGCGCTCACATTGAAGGCGCCGGCACTTCCACGATCCGCATCCAGGGCGTCGACAGGCTCCACGGGGCGCGCCATCGCATCATTCCTGACCGCATCGAAGCCGGAACTTTCATCATCGCCGGCTCACTCACCGGAGGCGATCTCACCGTCACCAACTGCGAACCCCAACATCTGGGCGCTCTGCTGGAAAAACTCGCGGAGTGCGGCGTAACCGTTGCGACCAACGGCGAATCCGTGCGCGTGACCAACGGTCACCGTCTCAAGGCGGCCGACGTAAGCACGGAAGAGTACCCCGGCTTCCCCACGGACATGCAGGCGCAATACATGGCGCTGGCCACGCAGGCGGAAGGCACGTCCATCATCACGGAAAACATCTTCGAGAACCGGTTTATGCACGCGCAGGAACTCGTCCGCATGGGCGCCAACATAAAGGTGGAAGGCCGCCGCGCCGTGGTCCGAGGCCATACGCCTTTGGGCGGCGCCGCCGTGCAATGTTCCGATCTTCGCGCCTCGGCGTCGCTGGTTATTGCGGCCCTGGTGGCGGAAGGCGAGACAATCCTCGACCGCGTATACCACATTGACCGCGGCTATGAGCGCATCGAGGAAAAACTGCGTGGCGTAGGCGCTCAGATCAGGCGCATCGGCGAGATACTGCCCAAGAAGGCCGCAGTTTCAACAGCGAGCGCAAGCGCTGACGCCCCCTACACGACAGGCGCATAGAAGCAATACTCTGCGGTGTAAGGCACCCTGACCTCAGCCTTGTCATCGCAAGGGACTGTGGGCGCTCTGCCCCCGGTCGTGTGAATCCGCTGGATCGTTGTTACGCGACTGAACACTCCCTCTCTTGAATGGCCGGTCACAGTCAAAAGCAGCCACGGGATCGCCAGCGGATCGGGCGATTCCACCCGAGCCACCAGCTTGGCCAGAATCTCGCTGCCGTCTCGATGTTTCCAGGTTGGACCGCCGAAATGACTGCCAATGACATTTCCCTGCCCATCTAGCAAGTCCGCCTCCGGCGCTTTCAGGGCCCACGAGCGTTCGCCATTCTCGCCCGCAACGCAGGTGTAAATCTGTACCCCGGTTGCTTGCGCTTTGAGCACAAGGATCTCGCCGTGCGGTGGTTTTAATTCTTCAGCCATCTGCTGCACGGGCTATCACCCCTTCGCAAACACAAGATTGTAGTCCTTGGCGGCTTTTGCATGCCTGGGGCCTTTTGCGATAGAACTTCTATGCATGAGAATCGGCAAGCATTTTTTCAAACTGCAGGAAGCATATCGCGTCGATCACGGAAAATCTTTCCGCCTGAAGGATTACGATCCCGCAGATATCCGTGACAACTACTCCAAGGAACAGGCTGACGAGCTGCTGCGACAGAGCATTCTCCACATGCAGGACCTGCAGGACAAGCTTTACGCGCAGGACCAGTGGGCCGTGCTGCTGATTTTTCAGGCCATGGACGCCGCCGGGAAAGACGGTGTGATCAAGCATGTGATGTCCGGCATGAACCCGCAGGGCATCCAGGTGTTTAGCTTCAAGCAGCCTTCCGCGGAGGAGCTCGACCACGACTTTCTTTGGCGCACTAACCGCTGCCTTCCGGAGCGCGGGCGCATCGGCGTCTTCAATCGTTCCTATTACGAAGAAGTGCTGGTGGTGCGCGTCCATCCTGAGTTTCTTGCCAAGCAGCATCTCTCGCCGAAGTTGGTGACGAAGGACATCTGGCAAGACCGTTTTGAAGACATCCGCAACCTGGAGAGCTATCTCTCGCACAACGGCGTTGTGGTGCGAAAGTTCTTTCTCAACGTCTCCAAACAGGAACAAAAAAGGCGCTTTCTTGCCCGTCTGGAAGAACCGGAGAAAAACTGGAAGTTCTCTGAGGCGGACGTTAACGAACGCAAGCACTGGCGCGAATACATGAACGCCTACGAGGACGCGATCCGGCATACGGCAACGCCGCACGCTCCGTGGTACGTGGTCCCGGCCGACCACAAGTGGTTCATGCACGTGGTGGTTGGGTCGGCCATCATTGAAGCATTGAAAGAGCTGAAGCTGGAGTCTCCCAAGGTGGACCGCCAGCGCCGCAAGGAGCTTGCCGCGGCCCGCATCGCGCTGGAAAAAAGCAAGGACTAGCGCCTTGCGCTCACGGCCGGCCGATCATCATAGTGGCGCTTGAAGTAGTCGCGGTTCTGCTGCTGCAGGCGTTCCACCCATGCGGCGTGTTCCTTGTACCAGGCGATGCTCGCCTGCAAGCCGGTCTCAAAATCCCAGCGCTGTCGCCAACCCAACTCCGTTTTGACCTTCTCGCAATCGATGGCGTAGCGGCGGTCGTGTCCAGGGCGATCCTGGACGAAATCGATCAACTCGTGGCCGCGGCCAAGGTGCTGCAGAATAGTTTTGGCCACGTGGATGTTCTCGCGCTCGCAGTCGCCGCCGATGTTGTAGACTTCGCCCTCGCGCCCGCGCTCCATCACGGCGAGAATCGCACGGCAATGGTCTTCCACATGCAGCCAGTCGCGCACGTTGCGGCCGTCGCCGTAAACCGGCAGTTTTTCCCCACGCATGGCGCGCAACACCATCACGGGGATGAACTTCTCGGGAAACTGGTACGGGCCATAGTTGTTGGAGCAGCGGGTCACGATCACCGGCAGATTGTGGGTGTGGGTATAAGCCAGGGCCAGCATGTCCGCCGCCGCCTTGGTTGAAGAATAAGGGCTGCGCGGCGCCAGGGGTGTATCTTCGCGGAATTTCCCAGTAGGGCCCAGGCTGCCATAGACTTCGTCAGTACCGATCTGAATAAAGCGTGCTACCTTGTTCGCCCTCGCCGATTCCAGCAGCCGCCACGTGCCTTCAACATTGGTGCGCACGAACGCCGCCGCATCTTCAATGCTGCGGTCCACGTGAGTTTCGGCGGCAAAGTTTACCACCACGTCAGCGCCGGCGATCGCATCCGCGACTTCCGGCGCACAGATGTCCATGCGCACAAAGGAGAATCGGGGATTGCTTCCGGCTTCGCGCAGGTTCTCCATGCAGCCGGCGTAGGTCAGCTTGTCCACCACCACCAGATTCGCGTCGGGACGTTCGCGCAGCAGCAGGTGAACGAAGTTCGATCCAATAAAACCTGCTCCGCCGGTAACAACAATCTTCATCGCGCAGCTCCCGCTTCCACGGCGCTTTTTCCCACCAGGCTCTTCTGCCGCACCAGCTCGCTGGCTCGAAATAACGACTCGAAGGTGCCCGCATCCGTCCACCAGCCATCCAGCACGGAATAGCTGAGCTTGCGTTCGCGCAGATAAGAATTGTTGACGTCAGTGATTTCCAGCTCGCCGCGGGCTGAAGGCTTTAACTCGCGGGCCCGCGCGAATACTGTGCCGTCATAGAAGTAAACTCCGATCACTGCGTACGACGATTTCGGCTGCTTGGGCTTCTCTTCAATACGCACCAGTTCCTTGCCTTCAAACACAGGTACGCCAAAGCGCTCCGGGTCAGGGACCTGCTTGAGCATGATCATGCCGCCGGCCGCCTGCTGTTCAAACTGCTTTTTGGCGGCCATCACGTCCTTCTCGATAATGTTGTCACCCAACACCACGCAAACCTTTTCGCCTTTTACGAACGGTTCAGCCAGCTTGAGCGCATCGGCGATGCCGCCTTCGCCTTCCTGGTAGGCGAAACTCACAGACTGCAGGCCGAAGTCCTTGCCATTGCGCAGCAGGCGGAGAAACTCCCCCGCGCTGTTGCCTCCGGTTACGATCATGATCTCCGTGATGCCTGCGTCCACCAGCATCTGCAGCGGGTAGTAGATCATAGGCTTGTCATACACCGGCAGCAGGTGTTTGTTGGTGATGCGAGTCAGGGGATAGAGCCTGGTGCCCAATCCCCCGGCGAGAACCACACCCTTCATGCGTTTTCCTCAATTTGTCGAATCACGTGCATCCTCGTATCGGTCTTCTTCCAATCCTCAGGATACGTATTCGAGACTAGCTTTGGTACTTAATGTTCTCTGACAGCGGCGAAGCCAGCCACTGCGCCAGGCTTTGCGCTTTGCCGTCTTTTTCTGACGTTGAGGCCTGGCGGAGATCGATGGGCCACTGGATCGCGATCTGCGGGTCGGCGAAATAAATCCCGCTTTCCGCCTTGGGATTGTAGACTCCCGTGCACTTGTACTGGACCTCGCAGCCGTCTGTGAGTGCGCAGAAGCCGCGAGCAAAACCGTAAGGCGCCCACACCTGCTTCTTGTTTTCGGCGGAGACTTCCAGGCCGAACCACCGGCCCAGCGTGGGCGAACCTTTGCGAATGTCCACGGCCACCAGGAACGCCGCGCCGCTGGTCACGCGCATCAGCTTGCCCATGGGCGGGTCCCACTGAAAATGCAGCCCGCGCAGCACGCCTTTCGCGGAGCGCGAATGATTGTCCTGAGGAAACTCCCAGGGAAGCCCCATTTCGCGAAACTGGTCGGCG
>DASVFK010000151.1:0-10426 GCA_036380095.1 Candidatus Angelobacter sp.
CGCGCAGTGCAATTTCGCCGCGATTTGCAATCAATATCTTTTTGAACATTATTCTTGTCGCTTCGCTCCAAACCGCTTACGGCTCCTGGCGCGTGTTGAGATGATCCTGCGCTTGTCGCAGAGGGCCTGGCACGCACGCCGGCCTCACCCTATGTATTTCTATTTTCTGGGTCTGATGGCGAACAGCGGCTGGCCGTACTCCACAGGCTGGCCGTTGCCGGCAAGCATCTTCACGATTTCACCGGAGACGTCTGATTCAATTTCATTCATCAGCTTCATGGCCTCAATGATGCACAGAACCTGGCCGGCCTGCACGGAATCGCCAGGATTGACAAATGGCGGAGCACCCGGCGCCGGCGCTTCATAGAACGTCCCCACAATCGGCGACTTCACTGTGTGCAGCTCTTCTTCCGGCGGTGCAGCAGGGGCAGGCTTCTCCGGCGGTGGGGCCGCAACCGGCGGCGATGCCGCATGGATCAGCGGCGGAATGGCCACCCCCGGCGGCATGGATACGCTGTGAGTGATCGCGGCAGCGCCCGCGGGTTCCGCCCCCCGCTTGATCTTTACCTTTACGTCGCCGCGCTCCATCTCGAACTCGGAGATGTCTTTTTCTATCAGGAACTCAATCAGCTCTTTCAGCTCTTTTTGGTTCATGAATGCATTCCGGCTTCCGCGCTTCCGTCCTGCGCGGACCTAAAGAGTAATCAGTTCTTTCGTGGTGGGCGTCAGGACCTCATGGCCTGTTTCAGTCACCAGGACCATGTCCTCGATGCGGACTCCCCCGTCTTCCGGTACATAAATGCCGGGCTCAATGGTTACCACCATGCCCGGCTCCAGCTTCTGTTTTTGCCCCTTGGCCAGCCGGGGCTGCTCATGGACTTCAATTCCCACTCCATGCCCGGTTGAGTGGGTAAAATAGGCGCCATAGCCTGCCTTTTTCAGGATCTCCCGGCCTTTCCGGTCCACTTCGCCTGTTTCCGCGCCGGGCCGCACAACCTCAATGGATGCCATCTGTGCGTCCAGCACTGCCTGGTACATGCTGCGGTGCACCGCAGAAACAGGACCCAGATGGACAGTCCGGGTCATGTCAGAGCAATAACCGGCGAGTATAACACCGTAATCCAGGATTATAAATCCATCGCCGGGAATGGGTTGCGCGGAAGCCCGTCCGTGCGGCAGCGCCGACCGCCGGCCGGCCGCCACAATCGTATCAAAGGACATGCCTTCTGCCCCGGCCTTCCGCGCCTGCAACTCCAACTCTCCCGCCACCACCGATTCGGCCACTCCGGGACGAATGGTCGAAAGTAACGTTTGAAACAGGCTGGAGCCAAGCAGCACCGCGGCCCGGATCTGCTCGATCTCCGCCGCTTCTTTGATCACGCGCATCTCCTCTACCAAGCCCGAAACCGGCGCGAGCCGCACGCTGGAGTCAAGCGCGCGCTTCAACTGGCGAAACCCGCTGTACGGCACGTGGTCAGCCTCAAAACCCATGCGTTTGAGCCTGGCCTTCCGCGCCGCGCTGCAGGCCTCCGCCATCGCCGGACCTTTGGCGATGACAACCTTGGCCTGCTGCACCTCAGCCGCGGCCTGCGCGGTATAGCGCCCGTCCGTGAACAAGATTGCTTTGCGTCCACGCCCGCCGGACATCACCAGCAGAAGCCCTGCGCTTCCCGTGAACCCGCACAAGTAGCGCACGTTAGGCAGGTGCGAAACCAGCAGCGCGGGCAAGTTGCGGCGGCCGAGTTCAGCGGCCAGCCGGTCCTGGCGTACGGCATAGTCCATGCGAATATCGTATCAGCAGCGCGAAAAAGCGCGCGGCCGCCGGGTTTACCCTTGGTCCTGAAGACGAAACCGCCTTTCCGCAAAGTTGGAGTTGTACTAGAATCTCTCTCCACGGACGGCACTGGAGAGAACTGTGGCGTTTGATGCGCACGATTTTCGCGTTGCACTAGCCAAGTCGCTGGTCGATGGAGCAACCGAGCACTACAAGGAAAACACGCGAATCAACGGCGTGATCGACGACAAGGCACAGAAGGTGGCGGGCATTGCCGGGGTCTTTCTGGCCGCGGCACTGGCGTTCATCAAAATCGACAACCTGAGCGTGTGGCCCTTCAACCGGCTTCGCGTGATGGTCCTGCTGGCGCTGTCTGTCGCGTTGATCATTTCCTGTATCGCATTTTGTCTCAAGGTCCTGTGGGTGACGGTTTTTCCGGGCCTGCCCGCCTTTGCATGGCTGAAGGGACTCCAGTCCGACCTCTTCCATCTGCCAGTGAGTGAACTCAAGGACCAGCACGAGGCCAGCTATTGGAACGACCGGGCAAGTATCTGGCAGGGGATATTGGACAACCAGGATCAAGCGATCGAAGCGAAAGGGACCTGGCTTTTCAGGGCGCAATTGGCGTTGGCGTTGGCCATGCTCACGGTTGCCGCCCTCTTGATGGTCATTGTGGGACCTATAATCCTTCAGCGATGGTTCATGTTGCCATGAACGAAAAAACGAGCGAGCAACAGTGCATAAAGATCCTTGACGGCGGCCAACGGTGTTCGAACCCGGCCGTCGAAGACAGTAATTATTGTAAAGAGCATGCAAAACCAAAGGGCGCAGGCGGTGGCGCAAAAGTCAGCGGAATTGCGATCAAACGATATTTCCACGGTTGACGCTTACGCAACGGAGGATTCGGGAGGTAAGCGCAGCGATGAGCGAGCATGAAAAGACCGAAGAAAAGCGTATCTGCGTGAAGATACTGGATGGTGGGAAGGGCTGCGAGAAAGAAGCAGAACCAGGCAGCAACTACTGCAGGGACCACGCACCACGGTCGAGCGAACCGCCCCGGGGCAAAAGTGGCGGAGGAGGAGGTTCCTGGATTACCCGGCCGGTGTACGCACCCATCAAAGACTAACTCGATCGCACACAACCAAAACCCCCGGCCTTCAGGCCGGGGGCGATGGAGAGAAGACCACGAGTTTGTTACATCGCGTTTGCCTATCCTGGCATTCCAGGCATGGCGGCTAGGTTTGGATGATCTTCGGCGTAATGAAGAAGATCAGCTCCTGGGTTGAAGTGTTGACCACGGTGTGCTTGAAAAGGTTGCCCAAAAACGGGATGCTGCCCAAAAACGGGACCTGCGAAATAGCCACGTTGTTTTGCGTCTGGATGACGCCGCCAATCACCACCGTACCGCCGTCGGTTACCAGGATCTGCGTGGTGGCCTGCTGCGTATTCAGCGTGGGGTTCAGCTGTGAACCGGTGACGCGGGTAAAGTCGGGAACCGTGTTCTCCACGTCCACGTTCAGGAAGATGGTGTTCTCAGCCGTGATTTGGGGCGTTACGGTGAGACGCAGGAAAGCTTCCACGTAGGTGACCGTAGGCGGCCCGCCCAGCTGCGCCTGCGTGACCACGGGAACGCGCGTGCCCTGGCGGATCAAAGCGGCAATGTTGTTCTGCGTGGTGATATGCGGACGAGAGAGGATCTTCAGCAGTCCTCTGCTCTCCGCCGCCGTCAGGATAAAGTCGAGGCGGAAGTTGGCCGTTGTGTTGTTGAAAGCGATGCCGCTGGTGGGGCCGGTGGCGCCCAAATCAGAAAACAGCGGAATGGACGCGGGGTCACCCGGCGCCGTCAGGAAGGTCGGCGGGACCGGCAGAGTCACATCAATGGGACTCTTGCCAACCGCGCCACCGATGGCGTTGTTGCCGGAGGCAAACCCAAAGCCGAACTGGGTGCCGATGTCTCGTGCAAAGGTGCGGGTTGAAGACACCACGCGTGCTTCAATCTCCACTTCCGGCGTCTTGCGGTCGAGCGTGCGCAGCAGCGGATCAACCTTCTCCAGCGAACTGGGAATGTCCTGGATGATCAGCGCGTTGCTGCGCGGATCAGCCACTACGTCGCCGCGCGCGGAAAGAAACTTCTTGACGATGAGCGCCGCGTCCTTGGCCTGGCCGTAACTCAGGTAACGCGTGACGGTCTCGCGCGGCACGGCCAGCGCTTGTGCTTCCTGCTGGGCGCGGCGCGCGTCGGCTTCCGTCTTCAGTGTTTCCAGTGTAGCGATGCGGAGCACGTTGCCCTGAAGCTGGCATTCCAGCCCGTTGTTGTTCAGCACAATGGCCAGCGCCTGGTCCCAGGGCACGTCATCCAGCACAATCGTCACCGTGCCTTTCACAGCCGGGTCCAGCACCACGTTCAGGCCACTGATCTCATGGATCACGCGGAAGAAATCCTTGAGGTCAAGGTCCTTGAAATTCATGCCGATCGGCTCGCCGGTATAGCGTCCGCTGGTGCAGGAGCTGACGCTGGTAACTACCGTGCCGGGCTGCGGCGAGGTTGTCTGCTGTTGCAATGCGGCGTTGATGGCCGCAGGCTTGGCTGCCAGGCTGGCGTTTACCGGGAAGGGTGACTTGTTCTCCGCCGGCACCACGGCGACTTCACGCGCAAAGTGCGCCGCGGCAGCGTCTGCGCGCGACGGCTCGGCTACCAGCTTCTTCTCATTGGGCGCGCCCGGGTCCTTGGCGGTGAATGTTGGAGTCACTACAACAAAATCCTGGGCCGGCGTGGCCGGTTGGGCAGGAGAGTTGCCGCTGGCATTCGTCGTGGTCGTAACCGAAGGAAGCGCTGGCTTGGCGGCGTCCATCACCGAGGGCGGCGTGGCCAGAGGCGCGGCCGGGGCAACGTCCTTCATGCGCACGAAAAGCTTGTTGCCCTCCGGAACTATTTCAAAATTGCGCATGGAAGCCAGATCCAGCACAACGCGCGTAGCCGGCGGCGCCGCCTGGAAGCGGGCAGCGCGCACGGCCTTAACGCCGTTGCTGTTGACCACTATATCGCGCGGGCGTCCTTCCAGCGTGGAGTTGGGAATATCCACCACCAGGCGGTCCGGGCCCGTGAGCTTCATGGTCCGCGCCGTCATGGGGCCGCTGCCGGAAATCTCGATGTTGAGACCGTCTTTGTCCTTGACCACCGAGATGCCGCGGACCCGCGTGAGCGCTGAGCTCTTGCCGGCTGCCGCTATGTCTGACGTGGACGGCACCACTGCGGGTGCTCCGGTGACGTTCAGCTCAACGCCGCCGTTGATGTCGCTGACTTTCACGTTGGCGCCAGGCACAAGCGTCAGCTCGATGCGCGTGACGTCGCTGCCGGAAGTGGAGCGGTACTCCACGATGCGGTAAGAACGCACTCCCGGAGCAAACACCGTGTGCACCCTGGCATCCGGACGCCCCAGCGAGACCCCTGCCAGGTCAACCAGCATCAAGTTGTCAGCCGGCCGGTATTCGGTGTGCGTGAACGCCCCGCTCGCCAGAATGGTCACTACTCCGGCGTTGTTCTGGTTCTTCACCAGCACTCCGGAAAGCTGCGAAGCGGAGGTTGTTGCCACGGCGTTCGTCCCAATGGCCAACAGTAGAATTCCCAGCAGTTGCTTTAGCCTCATCTCATTGTCTCCCCACGGAACGGCGTCTTCCCCGCTCTGCGTGCGCGGCGCCTGCCGTTGTCTGCGGCCCGCCGCTTAAATCCATGAACTTTTATGACGGCTACAACACTTCCCCTGGTTCGGCCCCACTACTTTTGACTTCTACTTCTTTGACTTCTGCTTCAGTTCATCTTTTGCTTTTCTTGCATCCGGGCCCGCGTTACGTCGTTGGACCCAGCTTCTTTACCACTTCCCTGGCGCTCTCACGTCCCAGCGGGTCCCTTACGTACTCGCGAAAAATGATGGAATCGCTGGTGATCTTCTCCACGCTGCCGTTGAATACCTGGTCGTTCTCGCGCAAAGTGTAGGTTCGGGTGCGATTGCTGGTGGTGACCACCGCCATCATCTTGCCGCTGATGTCGCGCACCGTGCCCTGCAGGACCAGTTCAGGAATGTTGAGGCAGCGCTTGCCGGAAGTGCAGGCGGAAGTGGGAGTAACGCCGGTCGCGCTGCGGATCGGGCTCACGAACGGATCCCGCCTTCCTGCCGCTCCCAGCAGCTTTGCCGGTGTCGGTGGCTTGGGCTCCGAACGGGGCGCCGTTTCCACTCTGGCGACATTGGGCTTGCCCGGTTTGCTTTCGCTTGCGGTCTTTTTGCCTCCGGCCTTCCTGGACGCAACCGTAGCCGGCTTCGGCGCCGTCTTTTGAGCTGGCGCTTTTGCCGCGGGCGTCTTTGCCGTGGATTTGGCCGTCACGGACTTTGCCGTGGTCCCTGCCGGCTTGCTTTTCTGCGGTTGAGCGCTGACAACCGGGACCGTGGGCGCGCTACCCATCTTTGTTGCCGGGGCGCCACCGGCCGTCTTGGCTGGCGCAGCCTTGGTACCGTCCGTCTTGTTGGTAGCCGCAGCGCCCTTGGCAGCAACAGGGACCGCCTTGCCTTCAGCCTTCTTGGTGGCCGGAGCCGGCTTGCCTGCTGGAGCAGAACTTTGTGCAGGCGAGGTCGCCGCCGGCTGCCCGCCGGACTGGGAGCTGTTCGCGCCGGTCTGCCCTGCTGCCACGGCCGCCATGGCTCCTGTAAGCGCGATAATCTGGATCAGCTTCATCATTTTTCCCTTTACTCCATCTACTGCTTCACCGGAACGTGTGGTGCAGCCGCCGGTGGTGCTGCTGCCGGTTGACCAGGCCGAGCCGGCGTCCCTGCCGCGGGCGCTGGCTGGGCATCAGGCTCATGACTGAAGAACGTTGTAGCCACGCAACTCGCCACCACGGTCTCGCCCGGTGCATACGGATACGAGCCTTTCACCTTGGCGGGACCGGTTATCTTGGTGTTCGACATCTGCACGTTGTCAATGTTCACGATCCGTTCCAGCTCGGAAATGCGCTGGAAGAAATTCAGCACCGAGTAATAAGGCCCGTCAATGTCGATGGTGAACGGAACATCGCTGTAAAACTCGTGATTGGCCGTCGGCATTGCGGTGTAGCGGCGGATCTCGATCCCGGAGGTCGCCCCCGTGTCATGCAGCAGCCGGATGAACTGGTCCGCGTCCTTGTCGTCAGGAACGATCTTCTTCTGGATTTCCATCTGCTGCTGCAGAATGGCCATCTGCCGGTTCAACTGGTCCAGCTTGCCTTCGAACTGCTTCAGCTGGGCGTTTTCCCGCATCTTATCGTCGATCTTGGTCTTCAACTGCTGATTGGCCTGCACCTGCGGGCTGAGGTAAACGTAGTAATACGCCGCGCCCAGCATCGCTCCCACCAGCAGCAGCACCAGGAACCTTGTGCCAAACGACATTTCGTTGAATTTCGCCATAAGCTAACCTGTCCCCAACATCCCGTTACGAGGGCTTCTGCACCCTGGCGGAGAAGCCTTTCTCGCAGATCAACTCGAACTTGAACGCCTGCAATTCCTTCACCGTGGCGTCCTGCGATGTTTCCTTGATTTCCACCGACTTGAACGCCCCGCTCTTGCGCAGGTTCGCCATCAGGTCGGCTACCGCGTCCGCGCTCAACGCCATTCCGGTGAAATTGATGTTTTTGCCATCATCGGTCATGGTTTCCAGCCAGACCGCATCGGTTTTGTTGACCGTGTCGGCAACCATATTGAGCAGGTTGACTGGGCCCTTTTGCGCTTCCTTCAGTTCGTCGATGACTTTGACCCGCCGTTCAAACATGTCGGCCTTGCGCTTGCTGGCTTCGTACTTGGTTTTGACTTCGGCCAAACGCTGGTTTTCCGCCATCGCCTTCTGAAATTCCTTCTGCAGGCGATCATGCTCGCGCGTCACCCACATGTAGGATCCAAAAATTCCAAACGCCAACAATCCGGCCACGATCAGAACCGCGACCGTTGTGCTGGAGCCTTCTCCCGGCACGGACACGGCAGCCGCGGCGCGCCGGCCGCGCGTCTTGCGTGGAACACCAAGCAGGTTGATGCGAATCATAGGTCTTCAAAGCTCCTGAGCGCCAAACCCACGGCCACCGCGAGCTGGCCCGGGTTCTGTTCCAAAATCTCGTTTTCCAGGGAATCCGCCGGCGGCATGATTCGCTGGAACGGGTTCAACACTTCCACCGGCAGTGAAAACTCCTGCCGCAAGGCTTCCACCAGGCCGGGGACCTTGGACGATCCGCCGGCGATGTAAATCCGCTCGATGTGCTCGCCCGACGCCGTGGCCCGGAAAAAATCAAACGTCTTCTGGATTTCCAGCACGATGATTTCCGTCACCTGCTGCAGGATGGGCAGCTTGGCGTCTTCACTTACCGTGCCCACGCGCCGCCCCAGCTTCAGCGACTCCGCGTCATCAAAGCTGAGATCGAGTTCCTTCTGCAGCGAGTCTGTGTACTGGTTTCCGCCCACGCTCACGTCGCGCGTAAACAGCGGCGTGGCGCCCTTCACGATGTTGATGTTCATCACGCTCGCGCCCAGGTTGAGCAGCGCCACCGTGGAATCGTGCGAAGGGCTGTAGTTGTACTCGTAGCAGTTCTGCAGGGCGAATGCGTCAATGTCCACGATGCCCGGCGTCTTCCCCGCCAGCGAAAGCACGTTCGTGTAATTCAGAATCTTGTCTTTCTTCACCGCCACCAGCAGCACGTCCATCTGCGGGCCGGTGTCGTCGGGATTCAGGATTTCGAAATCCACGTTCACGTCGGCGATGTCAAATGGAATGTGCTGCGCCGCCTCGGTGTTGATGCTCTCCGCCAGCTCGGCTTCGCTCATGGGATGCACGCCGATCTTCTTCACGATCACCGAATGGCCGCTGACGGAGGTGGCTACGGTCCTGGTCTTGATGCTGTGCGAGCTGAAGATCTTGCTGATCGCGCTGGAGACGCTGCCTGAATCCACGATCATGGAGTCCACCACGATGTCACTGGCCAATGGCTCCACTCCCAGGTGCGAAACTACGATCTCGCCCTTGGAGCGCTTCAGCTCGATCGCCTTGATGCAACTGGAACCAATGTCCAGCCCGACAATCGATTTTCCTGAACCAAATCCAAACATTTGCGTTCCGCCTTTTGTCCGTTTCCTGAATCCCCGTTACGAAAACTATCTCGCTCCGGCCGCTTTTGCCGCCTTCGGCTTCTTCTTGGCCCCGCCCATGTTCATCGTGCTCTTCTGTTCCATCCACTGGTCCAGAATCGTTTTCTTGAACTTCCAGCGGTTCCCGAGTTTGAACGCAGGGATCTTCTCTTCGGTCACGTATTTGTACAGCGTGTCAGGACTGACTCCCAGATACTGCGAAGCCTGTCGGATGTTCATCACTTCACGCGAATCTGCCGCCATAAACGTAGCCTTTCCCAGGTGGGTTGTCGGCCTCACCAAGGCCTCTTGGGGAAATCCTTTTGTCTTCTCGGGGGGAAAACTTCAGGTCGATGCGAGTTATATCTGGGTAAATGCAGGAGGTCAATAGGTAACTTCCGGTTTCTACCCCTGTTCTCGGTATATCTTTTGGACTAGTACCATTTTCTTCGGGGACAATTACTCAAAATCATGAGCTGCTCTGGACAATGCACCACAACGGATTGTGGTGTTGATGCTCTAAGTTCACAATTTTGCCTGAAATGTTACTAAGGGGCGGGGGCAAGCCTCAGGGATTACGCCGAAAGTAATCTGAACTTCCGGCTCACTCCATTCGCAGCGCCTGTGTCGGTTCTACCCTGCATGCGCGCAACGCCGGGACGACGCTGGCAGCGGCGGCGGTCACGAGAAGGCTGCCAATCATCCCCGCAAAAACTATTGGGTCCAGCGGGCGCGTGCCGTACAGAATTGACTTGATAAGAGTTCCCGCAACTGCGCCTCCCAGCAATCCCAAACCCAGGCCGAACAAAACCGGCCGCATTCCATCCAGCAGGACCAGGCGCAAGATTTCGCTGCGTTGAGCTCCCAATGCCATGCGAATGCCGATCTCCGCCACACGCTGAGCCACAAGATAGGAAAGCACACCGTAGAGCCCCACTGCCGCCAGCATCAAGGAAAGCAGCGCAAAGGCCAGGACCAGGGAGGTGCTGAAACTCTTGCTCGCGGTGGCTGTTCCGATGATCTGCGGCATGGTCAACACGCGGTAAACCGCAATTTGTGAATCCAGCGATGAAATTTGTTTTTGCACCGGCATGGCAAGCGCAAGCGGGTCCTGCACGGTCCGCACCACGACGGTCACCACCGTGGTCTCCGTCGTCGCCCCGGAGAGAAGCGGGAAGTAGATCATCGGCTTGATCGGCTGGCCGATATTATGGATCGTATCGCCTACCACGCCGATAATTTCCATCGACTCATTCTTCTGGTCCCATTCAATTTTTATGTGCTTGCCAAGAGGGCTCTCGCCGGGGAAAAACTGGTCAGCCAACAGCTTACTGATGACCACATAGTTTGAACGATCGAACCGGTCCTGCGTGGTAAAGACCCGCCCCTGCAGCAAGGGTATCTGGATGGCATTGAAATAGCCGGGGTCGGCCTTGCGGGTCATCGCATCGGTATTAAGAAGCTCGCCATTGGAGGGATGTTCAGGAATGGCGAATATCCTGCTGCTTTCATAACC
>DASVFK010000152.1:0-8258 GCA_036380095.1 Candidatus Angelobacter sp.
GACACGCGCGTACGTTTCTAAGATCGTGCGTGACTTCAACGCCAAGAAGCGAGCGCAGGCAAAAGCCGCTCAGGCTGCAACGCCACAGAGCGCGAAAGCACAGCCCTCCGCTGCCAAGAAAGCCGCATCCCCTGCCGCAAAAAACACTGCGCCCAAGCCGGCCGCCACACAGCCACGCCGCGCCGGCGCAACCAGGCGGACAACCGGTCCTGCCTGAGAAACCGTTTACAATGAAAGAAGTTCCGCGCGCCTGATGCAGTGCGTTCCTGGGCTTGTGGGCGTTCCTTGTATCGGATCCGATGAAAAAGCGGCAATATCTGATCACGGCTGCGGTGCTGGCCATCCTGGCCGGACTGGTTTATCTGCAGGTGCGCACCTGGCGCAAGTTTGACTGGCACAGGTTCTGGGTAGTCACGCAGCACACCAATAAGCTCTATATCGCCGGCGCCATCGCACTGATTTACGCGGATTACTACCTGCGCGCTGTCCGCTGGAAGATCCTGATGCTGCCGGTGCGCGAGACCCGGACCTCGCGTCTGGTGGCGCCCACCATGATCGGCTTTACCGGCCTCGCGCTGCTCGGGCGTCCCGGCGAATTCATACGGCCTTACCTCATCGCCCGCAAAGAGGACCTCAAGATGTCCTCGCAACTGGCCGTGTGGACGGTGGAGCGCATCTTTGATATGGGCGCCTTCGCGCTCATCATGGCCTTGAACATTCTCTTGTCTGCGCCCACCCTGCGCCAGCTTCCTGGTTTTGCCAACGGGACCAGGCAGCACCTTGGCCGATTTCAGCTCAGCTCCTTTGCCTGGTTCCAGCTCTCCGGTATTGCTCTGCTCTTGCTTGTCGCTCTCGTTGCCTCGCTCGCCGCTTGGGTCCGCATGAATCCGGACAAGGCATCAGAGTTCTTTCGCCGCATCTTTGGGGTGGTTTCGCCCAAGGTGGGTGAAGGCGCATACCATCGCGTACACGCCTTTGGGGAGGGCCTGAACACGGTCCGCGACGTCAAGTCATTCCTGCAGCTCAGCGGGCTTTCCCTGCTCATCTGGCTGATCATCGGCTTTGCTTACGTCTCTGTCACGCACGCTTACTCCATTCACCGGCTTTCGCGGCTCACGCTTTCCAGCGTCCTGCTGCTCACCGCGGCCAGCGTGGTGGGAGGTATCCTGCAGCTTCCCGTGGTCGGCGGCGGCTCGCAGCTGGCCACTATCGGCGTGCTGCGCGGCGTCTTCAACCTTCCCCCGGAAATCGCCACCAGTTGCGGCATCATGCTCTGGCTGGTCACATTCATGTCCGTGGTTCCCGCCGGCCTGGTGCTCGCCCACTTCGAGCGCGTCTCCCTCTGGCGTCTGGAAAAGGAAAGCCTGGTGGAGGAAGAGAAAGCGCTGGAAGAGCAGTAGGCGGTATTTGGCTCTTGGCTCTTGGCTGTTGGCTGTTGGCTCTTGGCTCTTGGCTCTTGAGTCTTTGCTGCGGTTGGCCAGAATAACGTCGTGGATCTGCAATTCTCCGGCAACCGGAAAACTCGCTCCCAGAAAATGCCAACAGCCAAGGATCAAGTGCTAACTACCAAAAGCCAAAAGCCAAGAGCCAAGAGCCAAGTGCCAACTGCCAATTACCAAAAGCCGCTCCTGTTACAATCAATACACAACATCTTGTAGGAAGCTCCGTTTGCACCCATGAAATGTCCTTTTTGCGGGTTCGAGAACGATAAAGTTGTGGACTCGCGCGAGAGCAAGGAAGGCGAGTCCATTCGCCGCCGCCGCGAGTGCCTGAAGTGTGAGAAGCGCTTCACCACCTACGAGCGTATTGACGAGATCCCTTACATGGTCGTCAAGAAGGATGGCCGCCGGGAAAAGTTCGAACGGCAAAAGGTCCTCTCCGGGCTGTTGCGTGCCTGTGAAAAGCGGCCCATTTCCATGGGCAAGATGGAGCAGATCGTCAATGACGTGGAGCAGTTCGTGGTGGATTCACCCGAACGCGAGCGTACGGCGGCCCAGATCGGTGAGCTGATCATGGACCGCCTCAAGCTGATTGATAAGGTCGCCTACATCCGCTTCGCCTCCGTCTATCGCGACTTCCAGGACGTAAGCGCGTTCCACTCCGAACTTGAGCGTCTGATCAACTCCGGGACGGAAAAACAGAAGCCTCCCGCCAAAGCAAAAACCAGCGTCAAATAAAATCGTAGAGCAGGAGTTGAATGGCACACAAAGTCACACTGATTCCAGGAGACGGCATTGGACCGGAAGTTACCGGCGCCGTGGTGCGCATCCTGGAAGCCAGCGGCGTGAAGATTGACTGGGAAAAGGTCAACGCGGGCGCGCAGGCATTCGAAAAATCCGGCGAGTACATTCCCAAAGAGCTGATCGAATCCATGGAGCGCACCGGAGTCGGCCTGAAAGGGCCCATCACCACGCCCATCGGCGAAGGCTTTGCCAGCATCAACGTGGCGCTGCGTCGCAGGTTTGAGCTATACGCCAACTTCCGCCCCGTGCGCAGCCTGCCTTCGCTGCCCACGCGCTTCCCTGCCGTTGACCTGGTGATTGTGCGCGAAAACACGGAAGGCGAGTATTCCGGCATTGAGCATGAAGTGGTGCCCGGTGTGGTGGAGGCGCTCAAGATCATCACGGAAAAGGCTTCCACGCGGATTGCGCGCTTTGCTTTTGAATTCGCGCGCCGGGAAAAACGCAAGCGCATGCACGCCATTCACAAGGCCAACATCATGAAGATGAGTGACGGCCTTTTCCTCCGCTGCTGCCGCGACGTCGCCAAAGAATATCCCGAGATTCCCTACGCCGAGCACATCATCGACAACACCTGCATGCAACTGGTGATGAATCCTTACCAATATGACGTTCTGGTGATGGAGAACCTCTACGGCGACATCGTCTCCGACCTGTGCGCCGCTTTTGTCGGCGGACTGGGCCTGGTGCCGGGCGCGAACCTGGGCGATGGCTGCGCCATTTTTGAAGCGGTGCACGGCTCGGCCCCGGACATCGCAGGCAAGGACCTGGCCAATCCCACGGCGGTGTTGCAATCGGCGGTCCTGATGCTGCGCCATCTGCATGAGGTGGAGGCCGCGGACCGCATCCATGCGGCGCTGGAGAAGACCTACAAAGAGAAAAAGCACATCACGCGCGACGTCGGCGGCGCCGCCGGTACCAGCGAGTTCACTGATGCCATGATCGCCAACATGGAAGCCGTGGCGGTGGTCACCGGAGATTGACGCACGATTCCACAGCCTTCAACGCCACAGCGTTTAACGATCGGCCCCCCAAGAATCTGTCATCCTGAGCGAGCCTGCGGGACCCTGAGCGGAGCGAAGGGGACTAAAGGCAAGTCGAAGGATCCCGAGGGAGTGTCCTCTGCGATGCGGATTCAGGGAATTTCAACACTGAAGCAAAAGTCTTCGATTTCAATGAGGATTCGGCTTGAGCCACCGCAATGCGTTTAGAATAATTTGTTTGGCGACTGCAACTCCTGCCAGAAACATTTGGTTGAATTGAGCTCCAAGCGACCCATGATCATGAAAAAATCCGCATTGTTCGCACTCGTCTTGCCCGTTCTTCTCCTCGGCTGTAGCCAGCGTTCGCAGCCGATCCCGGAAAACGCCGCTTTGCCCAAAGCCGCCACCATCACGGTTGATCCCGCCACCGCCGGCTCCATCAGCGGTGTAGTGAATTTCAAAGGCGCTGTCCCCAAGCTTGCAAAGCTGGACATGACGGCCGACCCCGGTTGTCCGCGAGAGCCGCAGCCCTCGGAAGCGGCACTGGTCAAGAACGGCAAGCTGGCCAATGTGTTTGTTTATGTGAAGGAAGGCCTGCCGCAAGGCGCATTCGCCGTTCCCAGTGAGCCCGTGGTCATCAACCAGAAGGGCTGCCGCTACATTCCCCGCGTGATGGGCGTGATGGTCGGCCAGCCGTTCAAGATCCTGAACACTGACACCGCAGACCACAACATCCACGACCTGCCCAAGAACAACCCGGAGTGGAATGTCACCCAGTTCCCCACCGATAAGCCGATCGTCAAGACGTTTACCAACCCGGAGATGATGTTGGCACTGCAGTGCAACCAGCATCCGTGGATGCGCGCTTATGTGAACGTGATGTCGCATCCTTATTACGCCGTGAGCGCGGAGGACGGAAGCTTCCAGATCGCAAACCTGCCTCCAGGGGAGTACACGCTCGTTGCTGTCCACGAAAAATTCGGCGAGCAGACCACGAAGATAAAGGTTGGAGCGAAAGAGAGCTCGAAGGCGGAGTTCAGCTTTACCGCCGCCCAGTAAAAGGTATGCCAGTTTGATCCATCGGAGCCAACGGATTGTGGGTCTAAACGCCTGTTTTCAACAACAGTCATGGACCATTCGTGGGTGCAGAGGTACGATACCCTCGTATTGAGAGTCTATGAGCGAAATCGCTAACCCCCAATTCACTCTTGAGGACAACCTCTGGTGGACCACCACTGCTCTCCTTCCTTCGTGGAAGGGATTTCAAAGTCGAAAGGGTGCTTACGGCGCTCAGGACACCCCTGCTCCTTCCGATGGCCTCGTTCGAATCGTCTTTGCTCCTGAAGGGAGGAGGAACCAACCCCTTACAGACTCAGAGATATCCGCAGTTAACTGGGCAATTGAACACGAATCTTCAATATCAAAAGCCTTGATTTCGTCGTTGCTGAGGGAATATCCGTCCCTGCAAAAGCAATATGGTTACTCTGCCAAAGAAAAAGCTGAACTCATGCCGGATGTGAAGTCCGCTGAAGATTTGCGTGCTCTCATTGGCCTCTCCTCGGTCAATGTCCATCAGGTGCAGAAGGATGGGATCCCTTACATGGGTTTTGAATTCGGCTGTACCTGGGATGAAGAGCACGGGCTCGGTGTTTTGATGCACGGCACTCGAACTGTACGGATAGGCGGGGCTGATACCGCGATACTGCTTTGGATTGCGGAACAAGATGCGCAAAAGCCCCCTCGTGCAAACTGAACGTATCCAGTGACAAGGACCGTCGGACAACTCTGCCAGTCTTACCAGTTGGCGTAACATCGCCATTCCACTCACAATCGGGTTTGAGTGTAATCGCCTGATTTCGTCAAGAACGGTGGATAATAATGCCTATGAAAAAGAAACCCATTGCAATAGCTGCTATTGTGGGGTTTCTTGTGCCTTTTGGACTCAGCTTCTTTGTAATGCTGTTCTTCAGCGCAAAAGGTAGTCCTTTGGTGCATTTTCTCGTTTTTCAACTGCCCGTCTTGTTTTGTCCTGCTTGGGCGCTGGGTGATGGATCACCCTTCTGGTTTGTCACGATGCCACTGTGGAACGCTTTAACCTACGCTGGCGTTGCGTTTGTGTGGCTCAAAGCAAAAGCACTGTTTTCAGACCCACCCCCTCAAGGCCAACGGATGTGAGTGAAAAATCGCCATTTCACTCACAATCGGGTTCTGAGTGAAACCGCTGTTTACAACGGTAATCTGGAAAGGGCGTTCAATTCCGCATACAGTCTGGAATATGAACCACCTTCGTTCAAGCTGGTTACGGTTCTGGCCTTGGTGCGTGATTGCCGTCCTGCTCGTGATCATTGCAGCGTACCGCTGGAACCACAAGCGGATGTGGACTCTCATGGGCCGTGACGGCGGCCCAGTCTGCCAAGTGCGACCTGGATGGACAGAAAAGGAAGTCTTGGTTCATTGTGGCCCACGCTCAGGAAGAGGAGTGCAACCAAAAGTACCGGCCTCAGGTTCTGGGCTCCAAATGTGTTCAGCGCCTGGTGACATTTATGGAGCAAAGGTCGTCTTGTACGGCTGCGATGGACGAGTGCAGTCCGTACAGAACATGCCAGCGCAAGGATTCATTTACCCTTCAGAATAGAGATGTTTCAAGTTCACCTCCACTGTCGGCAAAAAATCGCCATTTCACCAGTAATAAGGATTGTGAGTGTAATTGCCTGTTATCGACAGTAACCTGGATTCTGGTCCTCAACTGCGACTAATCTTGACGGATGTGCTTCGTTCTGTACGCAGGAACTTCCCATCCAATCGCGCGAAGAGAATGGCGCAAGGACGCTCCCGACGTGTCGGTAAAGTCGCTGACGGAACGTGAAAGCCCTATTGCCGCACATTTCAGCAAGCCGCAGGTTCAGTACATTGGTTCGACTTCCGACTGCGGCTGCGACTTCCCGCACGTCATGTTTCAGAATGGAGCATGGCCTTGGTTCGACGACGATAAGCCTGAACCCGAACGGGATGCAAGTGAGCGTTACAACCGTGAGCGACTGGTTGCGCTTTTGCGAGAAACCAGAGAGCCTTCAGTCGAACTGTACGGAGTTTGGGATGGAGATTTCGACTTCACCACGCCGCCAGCAATCCGCGAAGAAATCTCTGTCGAAAATCTCCTAGAACGTCCCTTTCGGTTTAAAGAACGGGGATTCTACGTTGTCACTCTCAAGCGTCTAACGCGGTGAGCACTTGTTGGCGTAACATCGCCATTACACTCACAATCCCTTTCTGAGTGAAATCGCGTAGAAGGGCGGCTCCCCCGGCGGGCATCAGATCAAATCTCCACCGCGAATCGATGAAACCAAGACCCCGAGCCAAAAACCGAGCTGGGGCTCTCAGGTTTTTCAATTACCCAATTACCAACTTACCCAATTACCAAATCCTCTCGTCCCCGCCCGGAATGTTAGAATAGTGGGTTTCATGTCCCCCTCCAGCTACAACGTCGCCCATCATCGTTTTACCGTCTTTGTCGCCATTGTGGCCTTTCTGCTGTTGATTGCCGGCGGGCTGGTCACCTCCAACAACGCCGGCTTGGCTGTCCCTGACTGGCCCACCAGCTTCGGTTCGCTCTACAAGATGCCGCCCATGGTGGGCGGGGTAAAGTTCGAGCACGGGCATCGCATGGTGGCCGAGTTCGTGGGGCTGCTTACCATCGTGGTCGCCATCTGGACGTGGATCGTCGACAAGCGCGGCTGGATGCGGCTGCTGACCATCGGCGCGGTGCTTGGCGTGATCGCTCAGGGCGTGATCGGCGGGATCGGCGTCAAGGCGTACCTGCCGCCCTGGGTTTCCACGCTGCACGCGACTTTTGGCCAGACGATGTTCTGTGCCTTGGCCGCCATTGCCGTCTTTACCGGCAAGAGCTGGCTCGCGGCGCCGCCCGAGCAGATCAGCAGAAAAGACGCTGCGCCGCTGATCCGCCATAGTTGGATGCTGATCGGCTTCCTCTATCTGCAGCTGGTGCTGGGCGCGCTCTTCCGCCACGTCTGGACCAAGCTGGGCCCCATGGGTTCCGGTCAGTGGGCGCCGAAAAAGATCGTGCATGCATTCCTTTACCCGCACATGCTCAACGCGCTCTTGGTTGCCGGGCTGATCGCTTTCGTGAGCTTGCATGTGCTGACCAAACACGCCAACATCCCCCACCTGAAACGTCCGGCCGCCTGGCTGCTGGTGATGTTGATTCTGCAAATCATGCTGGGCGCGGGCGCTTACGTGGTCCGCGTGGTTGAGGGCGTGAATGAAGTGCAGCCCACACTCGGGCTGGTGGGTGTGACGGTGGCGCACATGGGCGTGGGGGCGTTGATTCTTGCGGCGGCGTTCATCCTCACCATTCAGGCTTACCGCCACCGCGGCCAGCCCGCGGAAGTGCTGCCCTTTGACCGCACGCGAGAGGCGGTGAACGCGTGAGCACAACCGTCCATCAGGTGATCGAGCCGGCAGTCGCCGAGCCTCTTGCGAAGATCACTCCCATCAGGAAGCACACGGTTCTGGGCGACTACGCTCAGCTTTTCAAGGTCCGCGTGACCTCATTGATCGTGATGACAGCCTGGGCCGGCTTCTACATGGCCGCGGCCAGGAGCGGAGTCTCATCGCTGGGCTGGACATTGCTCAACGCGCTCTGGGGCATCGGTCTGACCTCGGCGGGCGCGGCCGCGCTGAATGAAGTGTTTGAGCGCGAACTTGACTCCCGCATGCGCCGCACCAAAAACCGGCCTCTGCCCGCCGGCAGAATGGACCTTTCCACCGGAGTGGTCGCCGGTCTGGTTGCGGTGCTGGCAGGCCCCATCTCGCTTGCCCTGACCACCAACCCGCTCACCGGCCTTCTGGCATTCGCCACCGCCGTGACCTATCTCGGCCTCTACACGCCTCTCAAGAAAGTTTCTCCGATCTCAACTTTTGTTGGCGCGTTTCCCGGCGCCATGCCGCCGCTGCTTGGCTGGACGGCCATGCGCGGCAAGATCGAAGTGGAAGGGGTCTTTCTTTTCCTGATTGT
>DASVFK010000153.1:0-13569 GCA_036380095.1 Candidatus Angelobacter sp.
AATGGCGTTGGTAATGCCGTTGATGCGGGCCACGGGAATGATGGCGGTTTCGGCGTGAAACGCGTCATACACGTGCATGTGCGGCATGATCTCGTCGCTGGGCTCCAGCGTGTCATTGGTCATGCGGTCCGCCTGGACTTCCGTGAGCCCCAGGTGCGTTTCCGAATCGATCAAGCCGGGATAAACAGTCATGCCGGTGGCATCCATCACGCGCGCACCCTTGGGGATGGCCGTATTCGCTCCGCCGATTGCAGTGATTCTCCCGTTCTGCATTACCAGCACGCCGTTCTCGATTACGCCATGCGAGATGGTGAGCAGCTTGGCTCCGCGCAGAGCGATGGCTTCGCTGGCCGCCGGCGCCGGCGCCGGCGCCGGTTTTGACTGGCTTTGTGCGATGGCCGCAGCGGCAAGGATGGTAACAACGAATAATTTTTTCAGCATGGCTACTGGGCCTCCTTGTAGTGGGTGAGCCCGAACCCGGGCAGCGAGCGGTCAAAGAACACGTCACCATCGATCAGCACCTGGTCCGCCAGCGCGTTGGAAGCGAGCGGATAGTTGTTCCAGATGGTGATGTCGGCGTCTTTGCCTACGTCCAGCGAGCCCACGCGGTCTTCCACGCCGATGATCCACGCGGGATTGAGCGTGATCATCTTGAGCGCATCGTCTTCACTGATGTTGCCGTAGTGCATGATCTTGCCGGCTTCCTGGTTCAGTCGGCGGGTCACATCGCCGGAATCGCTCTTGATGGCCACGCGCACGCCTTTGTGCAAGGAGATGGCGGCGTTCCAGGGAATACCGTCCCAGGCTTCATACTTAAAGCCCCACCAATCCGGCCAGGTGGCCACAGCAACGCCGTTGGCCGCAATCTTGTCCGCCACTTTGTAAGCTTCCAGCGCGTGATGGAAAGCGCGGATCTTGTAGCCGAACTCCTTGGCAATGGCCATCTCGGTCAGGAACTCGTCGGCGCGATAGCAGTGGATCTGCACCAGCAGCTTGCCGCGCAGCACGTCGGCCAGCGCCTCCAGCTTCAGGTCTTTCTTGGGCGGCGTGGCGTCCTTGTCGCCTTTCTTGACCTTGGCTTCGTAGTCGTCCCAGCTGCGCATGTACTCGCGGGCCTCAGTAAAGGATTGCCGCATGACTTCAAAGTTGCCCATGCGCGTGGCCGGCAACTGGTTGCGTCCGCCGTAAACCCGCTTGGGGTTTTCGCCGCTGGCAAACTTGATGGACTGCGGTGCGCCGGGGAAGAGCAGCTCGTCACGGCCCAGGCCGTACTTGTGCTTGATTACGATGGCCTGCCCGCCGATCATGTTGGCTGAGCCGTGCAGCAGCAGCGACGTGGTCACGCCTCCGGCCAACGCGCGATAGATGCCCTTGTCGTCGTAATCAAAAGCGTCTTTCATCATCATGTGCGGGGTCACCGGGTTGGTGGGCTCGTTCACGTCGTCATCGAGAGCGATGTGCGAGTGCGAATCGATAATGCCCGGCGTGACCCACTTGCCCGTGGCGTCAATCACCTTGGCACTTGGCGGCGCATTCACGGTTTTTCCTACGGCGGCGATCTTGCCGTTATGGATGTAAATACTGCCGTTTTCAATGCGCCCGTGCGTCACCGTAAGCAGCGTGGCCCCCTTGATGACCACGTCATTTTTAAAGACCGGTGTTTCCGGTTGCGAGGAAGAGGAAGACTGCTGCGGTTTCTGCTGCTGGGCCACGCATGCGCAACTCAGCAGGAGACAGACTATCAGCAGCAGCGCCCCGAACAGATGAGTGCGACGCGCCATGTTGACTCCTTGGAGGATGTGAGGAACCGGGAGATTTTATGGGTGACAAGTGTGAGAGTCAATTGCCGTCGAGACGTTTTTTACACTTTGTCTAAGGAACGTCGAAAGACGCAGCACTTTCGGATGGCCGGCTCAATTCGGGATTGTGGCATCTTTAGGGTTCGGCGAAAAAATGACTCGGTCAGCCACCCCCATTTTGGATCTTGAGAGTCCGGCGCCCATTCCCGAAGGCCATCTCACTTTCAAGGGTCTTCTAAAAGCCTTGCCGGCAGCCATCGGACTCATCGCAATAGCTGCCGCAATTTTGTGCGTCGTATTCATCTCGGGAGTGCGTATTCCTGCCTGGGTGGGCTCCTTTGTCCCCTTCGAGGCTATCGCATATCTCTTCGATCACGGCCTAATCCTCGCTATAGCTTCCCAACTCGGAATCATGTTCTTAGTGACTGTGGTGCATGAAGCAGGTCATGCGGTAGGAGCCTTGGCGTTGGGGTGGCAAATCCGTGAGTTTCGGGTTCTGCCTTTCTCCGCAAGGAAGGATGCCGATTGGAAGATCAAGGTCTCCTTGAACTTGTGGCCTGGAGCCTTCGTGGTTGCTGAGCCTCTTCCATTTGCTAAGTACCACACAAAGTTACAGCTGTTTGCGTTGGCTGGGCCTGTAGCAAACCTAGCGACCGGCATAGCGGCTAGCACCTTAAGGTTTGGATCACATTCAACGGTATCCTTCGCCATTGCCCAAGTTTTCATCATGTGGTCGCTCGCCGCAGGTCTCAGCAACTTGTTACCAGTCCATTTACATGGTCTTGAATTAGACGGGTATTCCGCTTTGGTCATCTGCAGGCGTCGCCAGCCCCTGGCTGCGCGAATTGCTCTCGTCCGGCTTAAAAGACAGGTTTCCCGTGGTACGCCACTACTTTCCTTGAATCGGCGATGGGTGGCCTTGGCGGAAAGCACTGGAAGGGCGTCATGGCAGAATAGAAGCGGCATTTGGCTGGCCTATTACTATTGGCTTCAGCGCCTTCAATTTGACAAGGCTGCGGCTCTCATGGAAAAGCTGTTACGAAGCTGTAACAACGATGACATGAATTTTCGAGCTTTAGTTTTCTCTGAGTGCGCGGTTTTTGCGTCGCTCCGCGGAAATCGACCCGCTGCTCTCGAGTGGAAAGCGCGTAGCGAGAAATTGTTCTTGCCAGAGTACCTTCGTCGACGGGTTAACTCTTACGTAGCGTGGAGCGGAGGCAGATACCGCGAAGCGCTCCAAGAAGCGATCATGGCAAGAGATGCGGCGCAAAGGCTTGACGATGCCACGCGCGACGCTTCCCTTGTTGGCTGGAATAAGTGGATTGAAGAGCTTGAAGCAAAGGCTGATCAACCCGGCGAGACCGTGCCTGTAGCTGCTTCCCCTTACAGCTGACCTGATTGATGTCAAAGAACACGGATATGATTGAAGAACATGCGTGCAGCAGTTCAAAAAGTCTCCCATTGCCGCGTGCTGGTGGAAGGCAAAACCGTCGGCGAGATCGGTCCGGGCCTGCTGGTGTTGCTGGGCGTGGGCAAATCGGACAACGAAGCCGCCGCTGACTACCTGGCCGAGAAGGTCTTGGGGCTGCGGATCTTTGAAGACGATCAGCAGAAGATGAACCTCTCCGTGCAGGAGAAACACGGGGAGCTGCTGGTGGTCTCGCAATTCACGCTGTATGGCGATGTTCGGCGGGGCAAGCGGCCGTCGTTTGACGCCGCCGCGCGCCCGGAAGAGGCGAACCGGCTTTACGAATACTTTGTCCAAAAGATCCGCGCCGCCGGCCTGCGCTGCGAAACCGGCGTCTTCCAGGCCATGATGGATGTGGAGCTGGTGAACCAGGGGCCGGTGACGATCCTGCTGGACTCAGAAAAGGGCTTTTGACGCCAGGAAGAGCAAAAGCCCGCCGTTAAACCAGCGGGCTTAAGCATAGAAACAAAAAAGGAGAGGCACGCGCTGAGCGCTTCGATCTTACTGCCTTCCGCCACTGTGGGGGCGCTGTTCCGCCACGGTCTGTGCGTTTTGCTGCTTGCGGAATTCCGGCACCACCAGCGCCTGCTCGATCACCGGCACATTGAAGCCCGCCAGTTTCTTCGCCAGTCGCGCGGAGTTTTCCTTCTGGCCGGACTTTTCATAGGCAATCACCAGCCCGCGCATGGAGATGGGATTGGCCTCGTCCTCTTCCAGGTGGGAAACCGCTTCCGCAAAGTTGCCCTGCGCCAGCGAGTCCGCGCCGGCTGCACCATGATAGGCAACCTGGATCAGATCGTCGCCTCCGTTGGCCGCCGCCAGGTCATCCAGTTCTTGCAGGGCGGCTTTTGCTAATTCTGAGTTGCCGCTGTGCAAAGCCAGTTCCGTCCGGGTGCGCAGCACAGAAGCCAACTCCTGGTTGAGCAGTGACTGCGGAACCTTGTGCTCTCCACGCAGCTCCGCTTCCGCCTGCTTCAGCAGGTTCTGTGCATCCACGGCGTTCTTCTGGTACAGCGCCATGCTGCGGTACGCTTCTGCTTCCAGGTTGGCAAAGTCTTTTTCGTGCGCCTGCCTGGCGATTTCACGAAAAGCCTTGTCCGCGCCGGTAAAGTCACCTTCGCGCATGTACGTAGCGGCCCACTGTAGCCCCCATGTGACCTTTTGCACCGGTGAGCCGGCCTGGATGGCCAACCGGTATTCCGTGCGAGCTCTCGGCTGATCACCCATCAGCGCGTAAGTGTCACCCAGCCCCAGTTGCGACTCGTGGAACGTGGGATCAAGCGCCAGAGACATCCGGTAATGTTTCAGCGCGTCATCAAAGCGCCCGGCCATGCGGGAAATCTCGGCAAAAGAATCCTGCGGGTTGGGCTCATTGGGCACGAGCTCGGTGTAGCGCTTGATGTCGGCAAAAGCTTTTTCATAGTTGCCGGACTTGGCATAACAATAGGCCACTTCATTCCAGGCGTCGGCGAACCTGGGATCGATCTGGATCACGCGCTCAAACAGCTGGATGGCGCGCGGCGACTGGTTCTGGTTCACGGCCAGCCACCAGCCGGCCAGCCACGCCAGGTGCTTGTCGCGCGGGTAGAGCTGCAGCGCCTCGTTCATCGCCTGGATGGCCGGCACCCAGTGCGCCTGGCTTGCGTTGGCCAGCCAATCCACGATGTACTGCTCTTCCAGGTTGGCGGAAGGCCTGGTGTCCAGCGCTTTCTGGCGTTCCTCCACCTGCTCGGTCGGATCTTGTGAGAAGAAGGTCAGCAGGATGTGTCCCAGGGCAAATTGCGGGTCGGCTTTCACCGCCAGGCGCAGGTTGTCCAGTCCTTCCTGGATGTGCAGCATCTCCATCTTCGCCAGGCCTTTCTCAAAGTAGGCGTGTGCCTGGGGCGATTTGGTGGAGATCTTCATACCGCCTGGCTCATCGTGCGCAACGGCGGCAAGACTGATGAACATGAGTCCTGCCACTGTCAACAGGTTCCATTTGTTCCACTGCATGACTGCTAACCTTTCTTTCTTGCCGTCCGCTGCCTGGGGCAGCTTCCTGGCAAAATCATTTCGGTGCTAGCACGGAAGATCCGATTTCAGTTTCCCTTGAGGGCATAACCCTGTTCCAACGGCAGCTTGCCGTCGACTTTAACAACGTTCACCTTGCTGGTAATGGAAAACACGTCCACCAGTCCGACCGCGCCATGCGTGGTTGCCACGGTCCGCAGAAGTTCTTCCTCTGTCTTGGCCACGATGACGGTGCTGGAATGGGCGGCAAGCAGCGCGCGAAATTCTTCAGGCTGCATGTGATAAAGCTTCTCGATCGCGGTGCGCATCTCCGGCGTGGAAGGGTCGCGCAGGACCAGCACAATGCTCCTTCCGTCCGGCCACTTGCTCCTATCGAACTTGAATACTTTGCTCAGGTCGGCCCCGGTCAGGCTGCCCACGTTGTTCTCTTTGTCCACGATCACCGCGATCTGCTTGGCTTCACAACGGGCGCCCAGGCACAGGGCGAGCAGCAGCAAAATACACCAACGCTGCATACCATACTCCTTGGGAGAGAACCCTACTGCCGTTGGCTGCGTTGAAACAAGTTACAGTGGTAATCGGGTGCTTGGCAGGTAAAGGAAAAATTCGAATTCGCTTGTAAACACAGTGTTTTCCGTGCAGGAGCTAAATTCAGAGAGTTCTTATAATGGTATGCTCATGGAACCCAGGCAAGCAAATCTCTGAGCCTGGCGGTAAGTTCATGTCATCGATGCGCACAATGCTTCTCGCTGCGCTGTGCTCGGCAATTCCCGCAGCGGTGTTCGCCCAGGCGGCAGCTCCCGCCCCTGGACGCACGCAGCTCGTTGTCCTAGGCACCGGGACGCCCGTTCCCAGCCCTGATCGCTCTGGCCCTTCTGTTGCGGTGGTGGTGAACGGGTCGGCCTATCTAGTGGATTTCGGCCCGGGTGTGGTGCGCCGCGCGGCGGCTGCCTTTCGCGAAAAGCACATTGAAGCGCTGCGTCCGGCCAACTTGAAGATCGCCTTCTGCACTCATCTGCATTCCGACCACACGGCCGGGCTTTCCGACCTGTTCCTGACTCCGGCGGTGATCGGCCGCGGTGCGCCGCTCGAACTCTACGGTCCACCCGGACTCGAGGACATGGCGAAACATGTTCGCGCGGCGTACGCCAAGGACATCGACCTTCGTATTCACGGCTTGGAGCGGGGCAATCCATCGGCCTACAGAAGCAACGTCCACGAGATCAAGCCGGGAGTGGTCTACAAAGACGCCAACGTCATGGTGACGGCGTTCGCCGTGCCGCACGGCTCATGGGATTATTCTTACGGCTATCGCTTTGACACCGCTGACCGCAGCATTGTGATCTCCGGTGACACCGGGCCGAACGAAAGCGTTGCCAAGGCCTGCCACGGCTGCGATTTGATGCTGCATGAGGTCTATTCGGCCAAGTGGTTCAAACAGCAGTCTGAGGCAGACCAGAAGTACCACTCGCGCTTTCATACGTCCACGGTGGAACTGGTTGCCATCGCCAACACAGGCAAGCCGGCGCAGCTCGTGATGTATCACCAGCTGTTCCTGCCCGGCGACGATCCGGACAAAGTACTGCTTGAGGAGATCCGCAAAGCGGGTTACGCGGGTCGCGCGACTTCAGCGCACGACCTGGATGTTTATTAGACGCTCAGAACAAAGCTTGGCCGCGAATGAACGCGAATGGCGCGAATGAATCTCATGTTGTTTTCGCTTGAGCCGCAAACCCGGGTTTGGCTGGGCGCGCTGGCTCTTCTGCTGCTCGGCGGGTTCTGGTTTGTGGACCGGCTGCTGCGCAAAGGCGTCTACGACGAAGACACCGGCGGAGCCAGCAGCTTGGGCAACGCGGTTTCCAACCTGCAGACACTGTTCGATCCGGCACATCGGCATGTGATCGAAGAACAAGAACGCGAACGCGGCGAGCACGACGATTCAGGAGAGCCGCCAGGCGCGTAACTTCCCCTCCACGAGGCCCAACGTTTCTGAACTTCCTTTTCCTCCTCCGTCGATTGGATTTTCTTTTTGAGAACCACAACACCTCTGGAGCGCCTCTAACACGAAAGGATCATCAAGCTCGCTGCTCTCGAATCCAGCACGACCCGGCGTCGCTTGCTCGCATCGAAATACGAACAGAGGGCAGGGCCAGGGAGGTATGGCGGGTCCTGGATCGACTTGGCTGAACCGGCCGTACTCAAACCTCCTCCCCCGTTCCACGGTTTTGTTCAACACAACGAGTGCTCTTGATGGAAAGGAGAGGATCATGAAAATCGTAGTCATTGGCGGCACTGGACTTATCGGATCAAGGCTCGTCAAGAAGCTTCGCGAGCAAGGGCACGAAGCGGTGGCCGCGTCACCTGATACCGGCGTGAACACCCTTACTGGCGAGGGACTGGCCGAAGCGCTGAAAGGTGCATCAGTGGTGGTTGACGTATCCAACTCTCCCTCGTGGGAAGACGCGGCCGTGTTGAAGTTTTTCGAGACATCAACCCGTAACCTCCTCGCCGGTGAAGCGGCCGCAGGCGTGGGACATCACGTTGCGTTGTCGGTGGTGGGGACAGACCGGCTTTCTGAAAGCGGATACTTCCGCGCCAAGATTGCCCAGGAGAAGCTGATCAAAGGCTCGCCTATTCCTTATTCGATCGTGCATGCGACGCAGTTCTTCGAGTTCCTCAAGGGCCTCGCCGACATCTCTACCGACGGCGACAAGGTGCGTTTGCCACATGTGCTTTTCCAGCCGATGGCTGCTGACGATGTCGCTGAAGCGGTGGGACGGATTGCGGTCAACGCTCCGGTGAATGGCATCGTCGAGGTGGCTGGGCCGGAACAGTTTCGCGTGGATGATCTAGTCCGCCGGCGCTTGGCGGCTCTCAAAGATCCCCGCGAAGTCATCGCTGACCCCAAAGCCACTTACTCGGGGGCGAAAATCGGCGAGAGAACACTGGTTCCGGGCAATGACGCTCGACTCGGCGCAACGACGTTCGAAACCTGGCTGAGTCAGTCCGCAGCACAAATTCCAAGTTCGAAGCCGCAACCCGTGCGAAAAGCCGGCTAGCACATGCAACGGATGGGGTCGCAGTGGCCTCAGCATGCGAAAGGTTAATTTATGGCGACCGCAAAACTAAGTTTGGCGCTGGTCTGTCTCGTGGCCGGCACGCTCATGGCCCAGGAAGCTAAGGTGACGCAAGTCATGTCGAAAGACCTGACAAACCTTCCAGGCAAAGAAGGGCTGATGATCATCGTGGAGTATCCGCCGGGCAGTTCAGACCCGATACATCGCCACTATGCAAATGCGTTCGTCTACGTGCTGGAAGGCTCGGTGGTGATGCAGGTGAAGGGCGGAAAAGAAGTTACGCTGATACCCGGTCAGACCTTCTATGAAGGCCCCGACGATGTTCATGTCGTTGGCCGCAACGCTAGCAATACCAAACCAGCAAGATTTCTCGTGTTCTTAGTCAAGGACAAAGGCGCCCCGGTGCTAGTGCCCGTGAAGTGATCACGGAATGACCGCTGTACTGAATGAGACCTGTCACGCTTCAAGTCACACAACAAGTAGTTGCGAGCATCGCTGGTCACCAAAACTCATTTCAGGAGAAAACAACATGAGCACGATTACAGTGAAAGATGGTACGACGATCTACTACAAAGACTGGGGCGAGGGCCCCGTCGTTACGTTTTCGCACGGATGGCCGCTGAGTTCCGATGCTTGGGACGGCCAAATGCTTTTTCTCGCGCAGAACGGGTTCCGTGTGGTTGCGCACGACCGGCGCGGGCATGGGCGGTCCAGCCAGGCCTCGTCCGGGAACGACATGAACGGATATGCCGACGATCTGGCAGCTCTCATGGAGGCGCTCGATCTCAAGGATGCCACTCTTGTAGGGCACTCCACTGGCGGGGGCGAAGTGACGCGGTACATCGGACGCCACGGCACGAAGAGGGTTGCCGCTGCGGTTCTGATTGCCGCTGTCCCGCCGTTACTGTTGAAGACCGCTGCCAACCCCGAGGGGCTCCCCATCGAAGTGTTCGACCAATTGCGAAGCGGCCTCTACAAGGACCGTTCGCAGTTCTACAAAGACTTTGCCGTTATGTTCTATGGCGCCAATCGGCCCGGCGCCAAGGTCTCGCAGGGACTGCTGGACCAGTTCTGGTTGTGGAGCATGCAGGGCGGCCTCAAAAACGCCTACGAAAGCATTAAGGCGTTCTCCGAAACCGATTTCACGGAAGACCTCAAGAAATTCGATGTGCCCACGCTGGTCATGCACGGTGAGGACGACCAGGTGGTGCCAATCAAAGACTCAGCGAAGAAATCGGCCAAGCTCATCAAGGGAGCGCAGGAAATTTACTATCCGGGCAGGCCACACGGCCTCACGGCTACGCACCAGGATGAAGTCAACGCCGACTTGCTGAAATTTCTCAAGGCGGTCCAAAAGGCCCGCAAGGCAGCCTGAGTTCTTTGCGCCGCGGCAGGCCGCTGCCGGTCTGCCGCGACGCACTGCCTTTGCGGTGTTTCATTCCTACAGGCCCTGCATTTACACGCCGTCCTCTCCTGTGTACCATTCATCCGCCTATGAAATCCAAAGCCCTGCTCTTCCTGCTCATCTCGGCCACGGGCCTTGCCCAGTCACGCGCTTTCCAGTCGGACGAAACCGTCCAGCTTCTGCAAGCACTGGCCGATGCGCCCGGACCTCCAGGGTTTGAAGAGCCGGTGCGCAAGATTATGGTGGAGCGCATGAAACCGCTCTCTGACAAGCTCAGCTATGACGGTCTGGGCTCCGTCATCGCCGTGCAAGGCACGAGTGGCCCGCGCATCATGGTGGACGCGCACATGGACGAACTGGGCGGCATCATTCGTCGTGTGACCGCCGACGGTTACCTGACCATGCAAATGCTGGGCGGCTGGCTGGACCAGGCATTGGTGGATCAGCGCTGGACCATCATCGGCTCCAAAGGACCGGTGCGCGCCGTGACCGGCATTCGCGACATTCATCTCGTGCCGCAGGAGGAACGAAGCAAGGTCTATCCGCGCGATTCACTCTTTCTGGACGTGGGCGCGAAGAACGCCGCCGAGGTCGCGGCCATGGGTCTTGCGCCCGGCGATCCCGTGGCGCCCGATGCGCCGTTCGCTGTGATAAACAGCACGCAGAACTACCTGGGCAAGGGATGGGATGATCGCGTGGGCTGTGCTGTCTTGATCGCCGCCATGCAAAAGCTGGCCAAGGCGACCCATCCCAACCAGATCTTCTGGGTAGCGACCGTGCAGGAAGAGTTGGGGCTGCGCGGCGCTCATACGGCCAGCGATCTGGTGAAGCCTGAGATCGGCCTGGCCCTTGAAGGCGGCGTAACGCGCGATTCACCCGGAGTACATCCGGAAGAGGCGCAGGAGTTGCTCGGTGCGGGGCCGGCCATCTTTCTTTATGACTTCAGCGCCTTGCCCAACCGCAAGCTGGTCTCGCTGGTGAAGCAGGTGGCCAGGGAAAAGAACATTCCGCTGCAGACCGACCTCGTTCAGGGTTATGGCGACGATTCCGCGGAGATGCAAAAAAGCAACGGAGGCGTGCCCACGGTGAACCTGGTGGTCCCGGTGCGTTATACCCACGCGCACAACGGCATCATGAACCGCGGCGACTTCGACCACATGGTGGACCTGCTGGTGGCGTTGTTGCAGGCGCTGGATGCGAAGACCGTGGCGAACTTGCGTGACTTCACGCCGTAGATAGGTGGCTGGCCGCGAATGAATGCGAAGATCGCGAATCAAAACATCTTCTTTTTCTATTCGTGTTGATTCGCGGAATTCGCGGCTAAGAGAACTTGGTCTGCAACTTTCACCGCCTCCACCGCCGGCCTCACATCATGAACTCGTACAATGTGCGCGCCCTGCATCACCGAGGCCACTACGGTGGCGAGTGTTCCGTAAAGGCGTTGAGCAGGCGCCGCATCTTTGTCGTTGCGACGAAGCGTGCGGCCGATAAACGATTTGCGCGACGTGCCTGAGAGCACCGGAAACCCAAGCTGGTGCAATTCGCTGAAGCGCGCTAACAGCGGGTAATTCTCGTCAAAGCGCTTGCCAAAGCCGAAACCCGGGTCGACTACCAGCCGCTCACGAGCAATGCCGGCCTGTACCGCAGCGTCCGACCACTGGCGCAACTCGCTTTTGACCTCGGCCACGATGTCAGGTGAAGGCGGCTGCGAGCCCCATTCTTCCGGACGTCCGCGCGTGTGCATGAGAATTACGCCGCAACCAAGCTGGGCGAGCGTGGCAGGCATCTGCGGGTCCCAGCGCAGCGCGCTCACGTCATTGACGATCTCTGCGCCGGCCTGCACGGCGGCGCGGGCGACCTCGGCTTTGTAAGTGTCGATGGAAATTAGAGTGCGTGGACGCTCCCCGAGAACATCTTCAATCACCGGCAGCACGCGCTTCAACTCTTCTGCTGCCGGAAGACCAGTCTCAAGGACCTTGCTTCCCGGACGCGTGGATTCGCCCCCGATATCGAGGATGTCTGCGCCTTCGTCCAGCATTTGCAAGGCATGGGCCACGGCGTGGTCGCGTTGCAGAAACCTGCCGCCGTCAGAAAATGAATCCGGCGTGACGTTCAGAATGCCCATGACCAGCGTGCGTTCGCCGAGCGTAAGCGAGCGGCTGTGCAAGGCCCAGTTGTGGCGAGGGCGGAGCATGTCCAGGAGAGATTGTATTTGATCGCCGGAATCCTGCCCCAGCAAGCCAACATCGGGCTTGCTGGGGACCCTGGAATTACCGGAATCGCGCGGAATCGCCGTCATTGCGCGCCATCGGCGCCAGCGGAAGGTCATCTTGGAGATTACTGATGGCCGTCCCCGGTATAATTCATCGCACATGGTGCCTCGTCAGTCAGCTTTTCTAGTGCGTACGTTAGCCGCGCTTCTGCTTCTGTCATGTCTTCCTCCTTCGCTCCTCGCCGCCGATCATGCGGCCAAGAAAACGCCTCCCAGGAAAAGCTTGCAGGAGCAGATCAACGCCATCCTGAGCCAGCCGCAGCTGGCTCGCGCACACTGGGGCCTTGACGTGGTGGAGCTTGAAAGCGGCAAAGTCATTTACTCACTGAATCCTGACCAGCTTTTTTTGCCCGCATCCAACGCCAAGCTGTTTACCACGGCGGCGGTGCTGGCGGCGGCGGGACCGGACTACCATTTCCGCACCACGGTGGAGAGCTCCGGCAAGCTCGACGATCATGGCCGACTGCAGGGCGACTTGGTGATCGTGGGCCGGGGCGATCCCAACATCTCCGGGCGCGTGATGCCTTTCCAGGTCAAGACAGAACGAGTCCCGCCGCACACGCAGGCGCTGGAAGAGATGGCCGACCAGGTGGCGCACAGCGGGCTCAAAATTGTGGATGGTGACATCGTCGGCGACGACACCTTCTATGCGGCCCAGCGTTACGCCGAAGGCTGGGCACAGGACGATCTGCAGTGGATTGACGGCGCTCCGGTTTCGGCGCTGAGCTTCAATGACAACGTGGTCTTCATCAACATCAACCCCGGCGAGCATCCCGGCGACAAAGCCCTGGTCACGCAGGAAACCCCAAGCAACTACTACGAATTGGATAACCGAATCGTGACCACGGCCGCGGGGACCGCACGCAAAGTCGGTGTCCATCGCGCGATCGGCTCGAAGAAGATCGTGTTCTGGGGATCGATTCCGCTGGGTGACGCGGGAATGAAAGAGCCCCTGGCGATTGAAGACCCGGCGGAGTACACGGCGCAGTTGTTTCGCGAGATGCTGGAGCGGCGCGGCATCAGGATCAACGGAAAGACGCGTGCGCGGCACGGCGAGATCGCGCAGTTTTATGACCAGTCGCCCGCGCAGGAGCCCGCTGCGGCGACCGAAGCAAAGCGTCCGCGGTGCTGCATGGTTGCAGAGCCGGCCCCAGAGCCGCAACCTGCCACAACGCCGCAACCTGGTGCAACGCCAATCTCCGCCGCCCCGCCCCAGGTGCTGGCCGAGCACGTCTCCCTGCCTTTGACGGAAGACGTGCGCGTGATCAACAAGACCAGCCAGAACCTGCATGCGGAGATGGCGCTTCGTCTGGTGGGCAATCTGGCAGGGACAGGGCCGTCATTTGAAGGCGGCGCAGCGGCGGTGAAGCAGTTTTTGCTGCAGGCCGGCTTGAAAGAAGATGAGTTCGTCCTGCTCGATGGATCGGGCCTTTCACGCCGCGACTTGGTCACACCGGCGGCGGTGGCACACCTGCTGATCTATGCTTCCAGGCAGCCTTGGGGCGCGGCCTATGAAGACTCGTTGCCGGTGAGCGCCC
>DASVFK010000154.1:0-18373 GCA_036380095.1 Candidatus Angelobacter sp.
GTTCCGCCGCCACTGCTCACTTCGGCGTTTGAGAACCTGATCAACACCGGTTCGTTCCCGGTGAACGCTCTGTTTACCCAGGGCGGAACCGCGGTGGACCGCAACCTGCGTTCGCCCTACACCGAACAAGGCAGCCTGGAAATCGACCGCACCATTGGCAAGGGGCTCACCGTCAGTCTGGGCTACCTGTTCGTGGCCGGCCACAAACTGGTCCGGCCCATCGACCTGAACGTTGGGCCGCCCGTGGGCAAGCAACCCAGCACAGGCAAGGACATTTACGCTTTTGCCATTCGCGATCCCAACATTCCGGCGCCTCCGGCAGGATCGCCGGGCACCAACGGCATCTTCTACTTCACGGACTCCACCGGCAACTCCATCTATCACGGCGCGACGCTGCAGGTGGTGGAGAAGGCAGGGAAGTATTTCACGCTCAACGCCAATTACACACTTTCGCATACGCTGGATGACGGCACGTTCGTGACCTTTGTGAGCACGCCGCAATCGAACGCACAGCGCAACCTGGAACGGGCGAACTCCAACCAGGACGCACGGCATCGTTTTGTGGCGAACTTTGTGGCGGACACACCGGACCACGGCGCATTCCGCTACTTCCAGTTCTCCAGCATCATCACCATGCAGTCGGCGCGTCCGTTCACGCTGTTTGTAGGTTTTGACGCCAACAACGACGGCAACCCGGTGACCGATCGCGTGGGTTCGTCTCCACGCAACAGCTACCGCGGCGATACGTTGAAAACCATGGACCTGCGCGTCTCGCGCAACTTCCACCTGAACGAGCGTAAGGGCCTGATCGTTTCCTTTGACGCGTTCAACCTGTTCAACGCGACCAACGTGGACGAGGTGTTCTCCGTGTACGGCGCGCCGGATTTTGTCAGCGTGCTGGGTGCGCCGCCCACGCACTTTGGCGACGGAACCTCCAGCCCCAGCGGAGCGGTGGGCGCTCCGCGAACCGTCTTCAACCCCAGGCAGTTGCAGTTGGGAGCGAAGTTCACGTTCTAGCCTGATCAACGATGCTCCGGCGCGAAGCAAGTGTTCGCGCCGGAGCTTTTGTTTTTGGGGCAAAAATTGAGCGATTTGTGAGATGGACTCGCGATTTATCTGGCAGGTTCCAGCACCGGCGCATCCAGCGCGCTCATCACCAGGGGCTCAGGATTGCGCGGCGTGGGCTTCGCCGGCCTGGCTGCGGCTTCATTGCGCGCGCGGAACGGAAGCTTGAACTTGTGCGCCACCTCGGGCCAGAATTCGCGCAACACGTCCCAGGCCATGTCATTGGCCACGCTGAATCCCACGCGGCCAGCCGTGGGTCCAAAACCGCGCGCGTTTCCCGGATGATACAGGTTGCTCAGCGCTTTGGAACTGACCGTGCCCAGCCATTCTGAGTAGTTGAACATGCGTTTGCCGGAGTCGCTCTGCGTGACAAAGCGGTGCGCCAGGGCGTGTCCCAAGCGCTGGCTCGTGGCGCCCTGGCCCAGGCGGAAGTAACGCGGGTCCTGGCGGAAAAGCGACGGATACAGGAACGTCCTGAAGAAGCTGCCCTGAGTGTTATCCATGACCGTTGCGGAGTAGCGCTTGCCGTAGCCGGTTGCGCCCTGGCCAAAGCCACGGTCGTCGCCGGCAAGCTGGGCTGTGGCGGCGTCCCAGGTGGCGCCGGCGAAACCGAGAGGATCAGAAACGTCAGAGACAAAAGCGCGGAACTTGTCGCCGGCATCCATGGCGCAGGGCCGCAGTGAGGAATGCTTCTTCGGGACGTGCACCGTGCTCTTTTCCACCTTCTGCGAGATGCGCGCGATGACCTTGTTCATGGGGCCGCTGTAGTCGTCAATATCGAAGGGTTCGGCCGTGGTGATGCAGGGCTGCGCAACTGGCTGTATTGGGGCCGGATGGAAAACGATGGGCCGCAAACCCGCGGGCTGGAGCGTGGCCGGGCCGGCGAGTGAGACTTCCGGGGTCATGTTGGTGAGCTGCGTCAGGTGCTGGCCTAAAGCCGCGCCGCTCAATGCCAAGGGGCCCCACAACGCGAATTGACGGAAAATCGCTCTCATAAAGATCACTCAGGGAAGAACCACTCGGCCAGATCACTACTCTAGCGGAGCCATGCCTGACGGTGAGGTTACTTTTGTTGCTGGCCCGCATCACCGAGGTGCCTTGTACGTCTTTTAAGACACGCAAGTGCAATAAGGCAGAACAGATATTTCAAGAAACAGCAAAACGTCCCGCGGGACAAAAGAACGAAAAGGCTTAGAAAGCCTAATGAGAAGCTTAGAAAGCCTAATAAACGGAGAAGAGCGCCAGAAGAAATTCCGGCTAACAGGCCCAGTTTTCTTGACTTCAGTTTAGTTCGGGTATGCCGGCGGTGAAGGGGAACCAAGGCTGCTTAGAAAAAATTAGTATCGGTAAACCGTAACGCCCTTGCCGTTTCTGTCACTTTAAATTGCACTCGGACAAATGGGACGGAGGAAATGAAATCTTTCGTCAAGCCAGAGAAGCAAGCGAAGCAGGGCGCCAGGCCGGCAGCCCAGATCAATGCGCACGCGCCTGCCAAGGAACGAAGCCGCACACTGTCACCTCCTGTGGCCACGAACACCGATCAGGGCGGTTTGGCGCACGACTTCAGCCGCATCTCGATTTTTCCGCCGACCAGACTTTTGATTCAGCGAAAGCTTATGGTGAGTGCGCCGGGCGACGCCTACGAGCAGGAAGCCGATAGCGTGGCCGAGCAGGTGTTACACATGCCGCAGCCGCAAGCGGCTGTTGTTGGTCCATCCGCAGCGGCTGTTTCCGGCAGCGCACCAGCGGTGCAGCGCGCGTGCGCCTGCGGCGGCTCGTGCGAGGACTGCAAAAAGAAGAACAAGCATGAGGAGCCGGCAAAGGTCCAGATGAAAGCGGCGGGGCCGGGAAGGGCGGGCGGCATGGAAGCGCCGCCGATCGTTCATGAAGTGGTGAGCTCGCCGGGCCAGCCGCTCGATGCCGGGACGCGGGCCTTCATGGAGCCTCGGTTTGGTTGGGATTTTTCCAAGGTGAGGGTGCACACGGACGAGAAGGCGGCGGAGTCGGCCAGGGCGGTGGGTGCGAGGGCGTATACGGTGGGACAGAATGTGGTGTTTGGGGCAGGAGAGTATGCGCCGGGCAGGGGCGAAGGGCAGAGATTGCTGGGACATGAGCTGACGCATGTGGTGCAGCAGGGAGGCATGGTCGGACAAATTGCGATGAGAGATCCGACGCCACCTGGTTACGGGAGTTCTGTTTCGGGTGCGGAGACACTGAAGCCTTGTCCCGCGGCCCCACCTATCGTAAAAATACCTTCCACTTGCCAGATCGCCACGCCCGTTCCCGGAGCGGTACCACCCGACAAAGAGTCACCTGTGTTGCCGACATTGAGCGATGACCCCTTTGGCAATGATCCGAACGTCGAAAACTTCGCCAATGATCTGGCAGCTTGCCACGCGGCCAGAGTGGTTAAGCGAGAAGTTGAGAAACGCTTTGAACATGCGGTTGCCGAGGCAAAATCGGCCGCTACCAAAGACGTAGAAAAAGACATTGAAGGTGCAACAGCTGATGCAGTAATCGGAATCGATCCGAAGGACAAGAAGAGCATTGCAGCAGCCCAAAAAAGAGCTGCTCGTGACGCCAAAGCAGCGGGGGCAAAGAAAATCTCTGACGCGCAAGCAGCCGTACAAAAACCAGATATCGCGACAGTTGAGGCGGAACTTACAGCGAAGTTTAAGGATGAACTGAGTGCTGACTTTAAAGAGACCATGCAAGCAGCGTTTAATAGGTTCGGAGAGAAGAAGTGGCTCCGCGGCGTGAGGAACGAGCTAGCCGATGCAAGGACGCGCATAACAGCCAAAAAACAAGCTAAACCAAACGTCAAGAAAGGTGAAACGCCACCACCTCCGCGCCCACCGGGTGAGATCGCTGCTGAGATTGAATCCGAGATGGTGAAAGTCCGCTGCGAGCAAGACAACTGGATAGAAAACCAAGTTGAGGCGGTTAAGCGCGGGTGGATGGTAGGCCGACGCGAACAGATAGATTTTGATACTTCCGCCAAAATGCCGGCGCTGAAAGAATTTGCCCCACGACGACACGTGTCGACAATGGAGAGGGTGCCGCTCCCAGTAAACCTCCGCAATGATCCCAAAGACCCAGGTCCTTCTGTTGCTCCAGAAGTAATTCGATTTCTCTTGAAACTAAGACGATTAGAGCCAGATTTCACGGCAGAAACATATTCAGATCATGGATTGGGCCAATGGAAGAACGCTGGTTTTTCTCTGGATCTCAGATTATCAGGAAAGAAACGCGAACTTGATCAGCGTGGCTTTTACAAACATGATAACGCCGTAAAATTTCTCCTGAACCTGGATCAAGTTGCAGGAGAGATTGGAGCACGGTGGCGTGTTCTGTATAACGACTTCACGGTTGCTGACGAGATAAACCGTCACACTGGGACTCAGAATGTCGGATTTGTAGGTGGCACCCTCCGCGACAAAGACAACAAGGTTGATCTAAACTGGCATGGACCCGATCCAATGCTTCTGCATTTCCATTTGGATATTGAGCTACCGCCGCTTGAGAAGCTACCGGATGTTGTGCCAACAACCTCACCATAGCGAGGGTGAGATTCCGTGCCGCATCCGTCTTGCGCTTTGTGGAGGCGGCCAGGTGCCTGCACAAAGAACAAACTTAGCAACCGGATTCCTCTTTGCGTCCTCTGTGGTAAGTCTTCTGACTGCTGAGCGCTGCTCTGTGCTATAACAGTGCGTTTCACGTCCAAGGAGTTTCCCATGCCTCGTACCGCTCGACTGCTTGCAAGCGTACTGATTGGTCTTGCCGCCATTGCCGCCTTCGCGCAAGCGCAGAAGCGTTCCATCACTGAGAAAGACATCTTCCAATTCTCCTGGATTGGCGACCCGCAGGTTTCGCCCGATGGTTCGCGCGTGGCCTTCGTGAAGGTCACGGTGGACGAAAAGAAAACCGGCTATGACACCTCCATCTGGGTGGTTTCGATGAAGGGCGACGAGCCGGCGCGCCGCCTGACGGACGGCAAGCACGACGCCTCGCCGCGCTGGTCGCCCGATGGCAAGCTGCTGGCATTTGTGCGCGCGCCTGAGATGAGCGGGCCGCCCGCGCCGGGCACGCGTCCGCCTTCTCCCCAGATTTATTTGCTTCCCTTGGGCGGTGGCGAATCCTGGAAGCTGACTGATCTGCCGCGCGGCGCCGGTAATCCCGTGTGGTCGCCGGACAGCAAGATGGTCGCCTTCTCGAGCGATACCAACCCTGAAGACCTGGCCAAGGCGCGCAAAGGCCAAAAGCCCAAAGCGGAAGACGACAAGGCCAAAGCCGATGGCAAGTCCGATGCGAAACCGGACGCAAAAGCCGACGCAAAAGCCGACGCGAAGCCCGCGCCGGACGCCGACTCCGACCACGAAAGCGACGTTCGCGTGATCACGCGCTCGGTCTATCGCATCAACGGCCCCGGTTACCTGGACTACAAGCATCCGCAACACATCTGGGTGGTGGCCGCGCCGCAGAGTTCAGAAGAGACTGCCACGCCCAAACAGCTCACCAGCGGCAAATACTCTGAGGACATCAGCTTCTGGTCCAACGATTCGAACCACATTTACTTTTCCAGCGCGCGGGTTGACGATCCTTCTTACGAGCTGCCGCGCACGCAGCTTTTCTCTGTGGCCGCAACGGGTGGTGAAGCGCTGCCGGTGCTCACGCTCAACATGGGCGCGCGCGCCCTTTCACCCAGCCCGGACGGTAAGCGTCTGGCCTTCTGCGCTGCTGTCAACTCCCAGCCCACACAGTCGTACACCCAGCCCGATCTCTGGGTGGTGGACCTTGCCGCCAATGCCCAGCCGCGCAACCTGACGGAGAAGTTTGACTTTGACGTGTGCAGCGGCGTGGGAGGCGACCAGGGCACACCGCGCGCCGGCGGCGGCGACAGGATCGTCTGGTCGCAAGACGGCGCATCGCTGTTTGCCGTCACCGCCGAGCAGGGCAGCGCCAACCTGAAGCAGTTCGATATCGCTTCCGGCAAAATCACGGCTGTCACCAAGGGCAACCAGGCGGTGGAACGTTTCCGCGCTACGGAAGACGCGCAGAAATTCGTTGTGCTCATCTCCACGCCCACCAGCATCGGCGATCTGTTTGTGGTGGACCGCGGCGGCGCGCCCAAGCAGATCACCCGCATCAATGACAAGCTTTTCTCCCAGCTCAACCTCACCGCGCCGGAAGAGGTCTGGTACTCCAGCTTTGACGGCCGCCGCATCCAGGGATGGCTGCAGAAGCCGCCCGACTTCGACGCGAACAAAAAGTATCCCTTCATCCTGAACATTCACGGGGGCCCGCACGCGGCGTACGGCTGGGTCTTCGATCATGAAATCCAGTGGATGGCGGCCAAGGGATACGTGGTGTTCTATCCCAACCCGCGCGGCAGCACTTCTTACGGCCAGGAATTCGGCAACATTATTCAATACCACTATCCGGGCGATGACTTCAAAGACCTGATGATCGGCGTGGATGAGGTGCTCAAGCGCGGTTACGTTGATGCCAAGAAGCTGGGCGTAACCGGCGGCAGCGGCGGCGGACTGCTCACCAACTGGGTGATCGGCCATACGGACCGTTTTGCCGCCGCGGTCTCGCAGCGTGATATCGCAAGCTGGTCCGCGTGGTGGTACGCGGCGGACTTCACGCTCTTCCAGGCTTCGTGGTTCAAGGCGCCGCCGTTCATCGATCCCAAGGATTACGTGGACCGTTCGCCTCTCACCTACATCCAGAACGTGCACACGCCGCTGATGCTCATTCTGGGCGAAGCCGACTGGCGCACTCCGCCTCCAGCAGGCGGGGAAGAGATGTACCGCGCACTCAAGTTTCTGCGCCGCCCGGTGATCATGGTGCGCTTCCCCGGCGAATCGCATGAACTCTCGCGCTCCGGGCAGCCCTGGCATCGGGTGGAGCGCCTCGAGCACATCGTCGGCTGGTTTGATAAGTACCTGCAGGGCATCGAAAAGGCAGAATACGCTGACGTGGCCCCGGCGGAACCAGCAGCCCAGGCCGGCGCATCGCAGGGCAAGAGCGGCACGCAGACGTCGCCGGGAAAGGGAAGTGGGAAGCGGTAGGAGTTCGGCATCAAGAGGGCGATGTCCTGCTCTTGGAGGCGGCGTTAATCAATCCGCGTTTATCGGCGTGAATCCGCGGCAGGGTTCACGCCGTCTTGGTCTGTTTCATGCGGTCCACTCCGGGCGCGCGGGGGATAAAGGCCAGCGGGCGGCTGCGCGCGAGATGCTCGATCATCCAGGCGCGGCCGGCGTCGTCCAGGCTGGTGATCTCAATTCCCGCCATGCCCTCTTCGGGCGCCAACCAGCGAACCACGCCCTGGCCCAACAGAACCACGTGATCTGCCCTGAATTCCACCGCGAATTCCACCGGCCCTTCCTGCAGTCCGTGGGCTGTCTCGATGCAGAAGCCTCTGCGGCCAAAGCCGATGCGCCGTTCACCCAGCGCGCCGGCAAGGCTCTCAAAGCTGGCTTTCAGTTTCATTTCCGGCGTGGCGCCTGGAGGTTGCCTCCAGAGTTCTTCCGCTGTGGCCACGCTGGTTTTCGCAAGCTGCATCATCTCCTCGCGCTTGATGGGTTTTTCCAGGATGGCATCCACGCCCATATCGTACGCGTCACGCAGCTTGAGATCGCTGAAGCCGGTGATGAAGATCATGCACGGCCGGTGCGTGGTTGCGGCGGCGTTGATCCGGTTCAGCAGTTCCACGCCGTCCATCACGGGCATGCGCACATCAGAAAACGCCAGGTCGATCCTGTTGGCCGCAAGGACCTCCGCCGCCTCGCTGCCATCGGCCGCGCAGAACACCTTGCCCGCCACGCGCTCCAGCCATGCTCCCATGATCTCGCGCAGCACAGGCTCATCTTCCACCAACAAGACCGATGCTTGCTTCAGTTCCATACCACCTCAGCTTGTTTCACCAGGGGCAGCGAAAGGGAAAAACGCGTCCTGCCATGATCTTCGCCGAACTCAAGCTTGCCGCCGTGTTCTTCCGCAATGGTCTTGGACAAGCTCAGGCCCAGGCCCGTGCCTTTGCCCACCGGCTTGGTGGTGAAGAAAGGTTCCATGATGCGCGGGCGCAGCTCGGGGGGAATGCCCGGACCGCTGTCCGTCACGGCAATCTCTACCGAGTCGTCATGGGACGTCACGTCCACCCGCACCCAGCGCTCTCCTGCCTGGTCCACCACCGCGTCAAACGCGTTTTGCAGCAGGTTGAGCAGCACCTGCGCAATCTGCACTTCGCGGCAGGAAACACTGAGTTCCGGCACCTCCGCGGGCAGAAGCAGTTTGACCCCGTTGGAACGGAAGCGCGCCCGGCAAATCTCCAGGGTCTCATCCAGGATTTTGCCGATGCGTGTGGGGAAGAACCTGTCGCTCGAGCCTTCGCGTGCAATCTGCAGGAGGCTTTTTACGATCCCGGCAATGCGCTCCGCGGTCTCGCGTATTCGGCGGCCGTTGCGCGCCACCAGGTCCGGCGGAGCCGCTTCTTCCTGTTCCACCATCTCTATAAGATTGCTGGCCAGAGCGTGAATGATGCCAACCGGGTTGTTGATTTCGTGAGCGATGTTCCCGGCCATCATGCCCAGCGCGGACAACCGGGCGGAGGTTATCAACTGCGCCTTGTTGGACTCAATCTGCGCTTCCATGTGTCTGCGTTCGCTTATATCCACTCCCGTGCCTACCACCCGCACCACGGCGCCATGTTCATCCGTGACCGCGCCCTGCGCCGCAGAAATATGCCGTATCGCGCCGTCCGGCCTTAGGATGCGGAACTCTACAAACGTCTGTGTCTTGCCATCGATGGCCCTTTGCAGTGATGCTTGCACCCTGGCAAGATCCTCCGGGTGCACGCGTTTGGAAAAATCCTGGTAATGCATGGGAACGACCTTAGGAATGCGGAAGATCTCGAATAGAGTGTCGTCCCACACCACCATGTTGGTGTGCAGGTCCCAGTCCCAAATGCCAATGGAGGCCGTACGTGTCGCCAGGGACAGTCTCTCCATCAGGCTGCGCAGTTGCTCCTCGTTGCGCTTGCGCTCCGTGATGTCGCGGTTGATCACCAGGAACGCTTTTGGCGCGCCCTGCTCATCGCGCCACAAGGACCAGCGGCTGGCCACCACGATCGGCTTGCCCTCGCGTGTCACCTGCTCCAGTTCGCCCTCCCAGGCACCCTGCGACATCACAATGGCCTCGATTTCCTTGAGCGGTATAGGATACTTGCTCTTCAACAGATCCACTGGGGAGCGTCCGATGGCCTCTTCGGCGCTCCAGCCATAAGTCTCCCGCGCGCCACGGTTCCAGAAAATGATCCTGCCTTCCTGGTCGCGCACGGCGATGGCATCATGGGCCAGGTTCAAGAGCGCTGCCTGTTCGGCCAGTTTCTGTTCCGCCTGCTTGCGCTCCGTAATGTCCTCTACCAGGCCCAGACCGTGCACCGGCCTGCCTTGGCTATCGCGGACCACGGATGCCGTGAGGCTCGCCCACATGATTTCGCCGTTCTTCTTCAGGTAGCGTTTCTCCATCTTGCAGACGGGAATCTCGCCCGTATCCAGGCGCGTGAGCAGCCGAATGCAGTAAGGGCGATCATCGGGATGAGTCATGTCAAGCGGGGTCATCTTGGCCAGCTCCGCTTCCGAGTAGCCCAGCATGCGGGTGAATGCAGGGTTGGTCTTGACCATCCGATGCTCTGCATCCAGCAGGGCGACTCCGATGGGACCTTGCTCGAATACACCGCGGAAACGCTCTTCGCTTGCGCGCAGCGTCTCCTGTGCCGTTTTGAGCTCCGTGATGTCCTGATGGATGGCGATACCTACTCTGCCAAATTCGGGGTGATGAAAGGCGGAGACAGTGACTGCGCACCAGAAAGGGGTCCCATCCTTGCGACGCTGGAAAACCTCACCCCGCCACATGCTGGAACGCTTGACCTCCGCATTGATCTCCTCCGCTACCTCTTTCGGGCGCCGCGCGGCTTCCGCGTTGAGCAGTTCAACGCGTTTTCCCGCCAGTTCGTTGGGACTATAGCCGAACATCTTCTCGAACTTGGGATTGGCATGGACGATCACGCCGTCCTCCATCCGTACCAGGCACACCGCTTCCTCCATGTTGGCGAAGATCTCGCTGCCCAGCCGCAGCTCTGCTTCCGCGCGCCTGCGCTCCGTGATGTCTTCGATCATGCCCACGCCGTAGAGCGGGCTGCCTTCCTGGTCGCGAATCACAGTCACGCTCAGGTGCGCCCATATGGTTTCGCGGTTCTTCTTCACATACCGCTTCTCGAGCCTGCGAATGGTAAAGTCCTGCTCGAAGACGCGCTTCATCAGGCCCACCGTCGCGTCGCGGTCTTCCCGATGAGTGATCTCCAGCGGCGTCATCCGCGTCAGCTCCTCCTCGGAATAGCCCAGCATGGTGCACATGGTCGAGTTGGCTTTGATGAAGCGACCGTCTCGTCCCATCAAGCTGAGTCCGATAGGCCCTTGCTCGAAGATGCTGCGGAAACGCTCTTCGCTCTGGCGCAGGGTTTCCTGCGCTTTCTTGAGCTCGGTGATGTCCTGATGAATCGAGATCCCCACCTCGCCGAACTCGGGATGATGGAAGATGGAGCCTGTCACCGCGCACCAGAAAGTTGTTCCGTCCTTGCGTTTATGCTGGATCTCCCCTCGCCACACGCCGGAGCGCAGGATCTCTGCCCTGATCTCGGCTGACACCTCTTCCGGATGCCGGCGCGCGCCGGCATTGATCCCCTCAACCTGTTTTCCCGTAAGCTCGCCTGGCCCATAACCGAACATTTTCTCGAACTTGGGATTGGCGTGAACGATGATGCCATCCTTTACGCGGATGAGGCACACCGCTTCTTCCATGTGGGCAAAGATCTCGCTGCCCAGCTGCAGCTCCGCTTCCGCGCGCTTGCGCTCGGTGATGTCCTCGATCATCGCCACGCCGTAAAGTGGCTTGCCCTCGCTGTCGCGAATGGCAGAAGCCGTCACATTGGCCCACAAGATGGCGCCGTCTTTCTTGATGTAGCGCTTCTGCAGCTTCAAGTAGGGGACTTTGCCTTCGAAAAGAGGCGCACCCAGGACTGCATCTACGTGGGGATCGTCAGGGTGCGTAAGTTCGCGAAAGGATTTCTCTTTAAGCTCCGCTTCCGAGTAGCCCATCATCCGCGACAAGGCGGTGTTGATCTTGGCGATGCGGTAGTCGGTGGTGATCAAGGCTAACCCGATGGGGCCTTCTTCAAAGATCTTCCGGAAGCGCTCCTCGCTCTGGCGCAGCGCTTCCTGGGCCTTTCTACGCTCGCTGATGTCACGCACCACCGCCACCACTACCGGCTCACTTCCCGGCGTCTGCAACGGAGTCAACGTAATCTCCCCGGGAAATTCGCTGCCGTCTTTGCGCCTGGCCTTGAGTTCCAGCGCCTGCCCCATGGGCCTGGCGCTGGGCGATGCGTGATAGTCCGCCCGGTGTCGTTGCTGCAGATCGCCAAGCGTTAGCGGAACCAGCTCCTCAATGGACGCGCCTAGAAGCTCGTTCCGTGCATAGCCGAAAATCGCTGCTGCGTGATCATTTACGCGGAGGATGGTTCCCTGGCGGTCCACCATCACCAGGCCGTCTGGAGCCACATCAAAGAGCTCCTGCATCATCGCGCTGCCGGCCTGAACTTCCCGGCTGCGCTTGTGTGCTTTTTGGGCTTGGGCCACCGCAAACGCCACCAGCAAGGCCCCCAGAATTCCGCCTGCCAGGATGATCCCCGAGATGAGTGGAAGCTTGCTTTCCTCATGTATGGTCAGCGCCTGCCATATGCCCAGCGCTCCGGCAGCCAGCCCCATGCCAAGGCTCCACGGCAGCCACTCCGGCGCGCCTTGCTGTACCCGGCGTTCTTGCCAGGCCCAAGCCAGGAGCCCGGCGCCGAGCAAGGCAAACGCCCCCGAAGTGTGCAGCGCCATCCGCGTGAAATGGCCCCATCCATAGGTCTCCGAATGCCCCAGCAAATAGCCCAGGATGCTGACTGTCCCCACCGCCACGAGCATGGAAGATAGAATTCCCACAATGCCCGAAGCGAACCTGGCCAGTCTCCGGCTTGCCGTGACCAGCAGGGCCACGCTTCCCACCACGAAGCACAGCGCGGCCACGGGAGACATGCGCCCAGGATGTGAGGTGTGCGTAGTGACGTACCCGGGACCCAGCAGTTGGTCGATGCCGAAGTCTGCATTCAGCGCGTACTCAAGACAGACCGCCGCGCTCAGCGCCAGCACGATCCAGGCGCACACTGCAACAGCTCGTCTGCGCCCCGCTGCGGCAAACAGCAGCGCGATTCCACTCAGCAGGAATCCCAGGGCCGTCATGCGCTGCATCGGCGCCAGATTGGGCAGCACCTGGATCAAACGAAGGGAATGGAAGTGCCACCCGATCAGCACTGCCACAGCAAGCCCGCTGATCAACACACCCGCGGCTTGCATCGCGCGTTTTGTCCCAGCAGTTCCAAAAGAAACCATACTCTACAGCCTAGATTCTCCTGCGGCGGGCCCCGCTGGTTCAGACTCGTCCACCCCGTCTCCCAGCTCGCCGCCTCTTCGAGTTACCCTCCTTAGATGATTATTCTTTGCCCTTCGGACTAGGGCTGTGAGGGTGGTCACTGGTTGGAGCGGCCCTGCTTGGCTTCAACCCTAGACCCTTAGGGCTCCCTGGCCCAGGCGTGCGCCATGCGTGTCTTGGACTGCGCAGGGTCTCCGTGGCGGTTTCAGGCTCGATCTGTTACACTGTCCAAGTCTTCGAGTTGAGAAACATTCCTGGATTGTTATCCCGCACAGAGCTGGGGACGTAGTTCAGTTGGTTAGAACGCTGCCCTGTCACGGCAGAGGTCGCGAGTTCGAGTCTCGTCGTCCCCGCCAGCTTTTTCAACAACTTACAAAGATCAGCGGCGATAATCCCACAACCTTCCACAACAATCACGCGCGACCAACTTTGCCAGTCTGCATGATCAGGCCGGCCAGGCGTTCCGGCGTTTGGCGTTTTGCCTCATCTTTGCCGCTTGCCTTACTGGTCGCATGGGATTCTTTCAGCATTGATGACAGTCTCAAGCCTGGTCAGTTTGGTTGGCCTGGCGGTCCGTCCCTTTCTTCCGCCTGGTCCCGTACTTGGCGGAAGTACTAAGTCTGCGCCTCTGTTCGGCATCCTCGCGCTGTTGTGTGTCCTATGGGCCACGGGAACGCCCTCTCACGCAATCTTTTCACGCTCAGTCTTTACTAACCGTAAGGTTCCGTGTCCGGCGAAACTAATGTCGTGTAAGCGAAAGCTTCCCGCGTCATTCTCAAATTGCGAACCGAGTGCCGCTGATGGCGCCGAGCAAAGAACCACTTTGTCGCATATACCGATCCAATCCCTGTGCCGATGGCCATGAAGAATGAGAACTTGGGAGGCATAAGGACGAAGCGCGGACAAGAGATCCGATGCATTGACCAGGGCCAGACCTATGCGGTCACTTAAGCGTATGTGTGCCACCGGGTACTCTACTACCTGGTGATGCAAGGCAACAATCCAGGCTGAGCCGGCTGAATTCTGCAACACGGCCTTTAGCGCACGCAATTGCGACGGGCTGACAAACCCGACCGCGTTGGTGAGCGAGAGGTGGGTGCGCGCGTTGGAGTCGAGCAGAATAACGCCGTATCGGCGGTTGTCTGCTCGCGGTCCGGTTTGCGGCGGTTCCACCAGCGGAAAGATTGCATCCCATACTCTCTCCAGTTCCAATCGACCGCGCACCGAGCCTCGTTCCGCCAACGAGCGCAACAATTGCATGCGGTTGTCTTGTCGCAGATACTGCTGGAGAAGCGGGCCCAGCGCGCCTGTTTCATGGTCCACGGTGTAGCATCGGTTTCCCTGTACCGCATCGAGAGCCAGGATCGTCCGCAACTTACGCAACGCCTGGCTCGGGCTCCAGGGCAAGTCAAGACGACCGACATTGGTGCGATCAACCACGTTAACGTCGTGGTTGCCGGGAACAAACGACATTCGTTCCTGCAGCCGCGGAAAGCCGCGCAGCAGGTCAATGAATTCCGCCCACTCGGCCCGTGTGCCGGCGTCCGTGATGTCGCCCGTGACCAGGATGTGGTCCAGCGGCGCCTGGGCTTGCAAGGCGGCCAGTTTGCGCAGCGCGTGAACGATACATTGGTTGCCACGCGCGCCGCGCGTGCCCTTTTCCATGCGATATCCATAGCGTTCGCCGACGATGTGCAGGTCAGAGAGGTGGGCGATTCGAGCCGGAGACGATTCCGTCTCCGCCGGCCCGGGCGTCCAGTCGAGGACCGGACCACTCAAGGTCCACTCCTGCTTCAGCCAGTAGAGGCTTTCTATCGCGGTGGAAAGCCCGATCACAATGGCCGCGTTGACCAGTGCGGCGCTAGCCAGCGGTAACGGATGAATGTGTCCGGGTTCGAGGTGTTGCAGTCCAAATTTGGACCAGAACCAATATGCCAGCGCGACGCCGGCTGCGGCGAAGGTCAATGCAGCCGCCACGGCGCCGAGCAGTCTCCCGCGGTTGAGCTGCTGCGGCGTGAGCGACCTTCCTTGCAGGCGTTCCACAATCGAGCGCAGGAATTCCCGCACCGCCACGAATATGGGAAACACCAGGGTATAGTGCAGGTGTTTAAAGTTATCGATGCCTACTCGAACCACGCGCCGGCCCACCCAGAGCGCAACGCCGATAAGAAGCGCCAGCAGGGCAAGGCCAAGCACGGGAGCAGCTCCTACCATCTCTTTGGCGTAGAACACCCAGCGGCCATACGTAATGATCACGGCGAGAGCGACGCCGGTGAGCAACGCGGGAGCGACAATAAGAGCAAGAAAAAGGATGAGCGCTTTCAGAGCATTGAACTCGAACAGGCCCGAGAGCACAACGCCGCGAAAACCGCCTTGGTAAGGGCTGGTACGGTTATCGTCGTAGTCTCCGTGCCGCAGGTCCCAGATGCAGGGTAATGGCGCCGCGGCCTGATTGCGGGAGACCAGTGACAGTGATTCGCTGTCACGAACTTCATGCGGTTTTTGAGACGGTAAGGTCACGCTGCCCGCTTACGAAACACCGCTGCTTTGTGCCACAAGGGATGCTAAGCCGCGCGCTTCGCAACTGTTTCAAGATCCGGTTTGGAAACGAACACGTTCAGGCCCAGTTCTTCCGCCAGGAACCTGGCCACAAGCTGCCCTTTCACGCTGTTCCCCGCCTGATCGAGCGGCGGCGCGAAGGTCCCCAGGCCGCCCTTGCCGGGCGAGACCGTGACAATGCCGCCACCAATTCCACTCTTTCCAGGCAGGCCGACGTCAAACAGCCAGTCGCCGGATGTCTCATAAAGCCCGGCGGTGGCCATTACAGCCAGCGCATAGCGGCAACTCGCTGCCTCCACCACGCGCGCCCTGGTTAGAGGATTCACTCCGCCATCCGCCAGCGTTGCTCCCATGACCGCCAAGTCCCGCGCGGAAACATTGAGCGAGCACTGCTTCGTGTACAAATCGGCCGCTTCGGACGGATCCAGGTAAAGCCGTTGCAAAGTCCGCAGCAAGCGAGCGATGCTCTGGTTTCGATCATTCGTTTCGGAGGCTGAGGCATACACCTCGGCATTGAGGGGCAGAGAGCGGGCGGCGAAATGTGACAATCCTTCATGGATAAAGCGCCACTTGGCTTCGAGCGTCGCACCCGGCGCCAGGCTTGTAGTGGCGATGGCGCCGGAGTTCACCATGGGGTTGGTTCGCCCATCCGGGCTGCGTTCAATGGCCGTGAGGGAATTAAAGGGCAGCCCGGTGCTGTTGACCCCCAACTTTTGGCGCGCTACCTCCGCGCCCAGCGCGTCACAGACCAGGGCAAACACAAACGGCTTGGATACGCTCATGATGGCAAATTCATGATCGGCGTCGCCGGCGGCGTAAGTGTTGCCGCTGGTTCCAGCCAGACAGATTCCGAAGAGATTGCTCGGCGCCCGCTGCAAAGCCGGATATACATCAGAATTGCGACCTTCCCGGTGCGACTTGAAGCGGTTGTAAGCCTCGGCCACCAGAGTCTTGACTTCCTCGGGCGAAGGCAAATGTCCCGTCGAGACGTATGCCCTGCCCGCATCTTCGTTATTCAGGTTTGTCGTCATCACGGCGTCCTCGAATGGCCTGACCGTTCCAGGCTTTTTCTAACCGGCAACGCGACGCTTCGAAGGAGCTGAAGCCGGGGAAGGTGCAGCCGGGCGGGTAAGCGACTCCGGTTCCAGAATGTCGCGGAGCTGTTCCCTGCTCAGCAGCTTCCTTTCCAGCACCAGCTCTGCTACTCCACGGCCTGTACGCAATGCTTCCTGCGCAACCTCGGTCGCATTCGCGTACCCGATGTAGGGGTTCAGCGCGGTGACGATGCCGATCGAACGGTCCATGTGTTCTTCCAGGCGGTCGCGGTTCGCGGTGATGCCGCGCGCACAGCGCTCCGCCAGAGCCAGGCAGCCGGCGCGCAGGTGGGCAAGGCTCTTGAAGATACTGTGAGCGATGATGGGCAGAAAGGCGTTGAGCTGCAACTGCCCGGCCTCAGCCGCAAAGCTCACCGTCACGTCATTGCCGATCACTTCAAAGGCGATCTGGTTCACGACCTCCGGGATGACCGGATTCACTTTGCCCGGCATGATGCTCGACCCGGCCTGCATCGCCGGCAGGTTGATCTCCCCCAGGCCCGCGCGGGGACCGGAAGAGAGCAGCCTCAGGTCATTGCACACCTTGGAAAGTTTGATGGCGATTCGTTTGAGCACCCCGGAGAGCTGCACAAACACCCCGGCATCCTGGGTCGCTTCCACCAGATTCGGCGCGGTCACAAAAGGAATGCGCGTGATTTCTTCCAGATGCAGCCGCACGCGCCCCGCGTATTCGGGATGAGCAGTAATGCCGGTGCCTACGGCTGTGGCTCCCATGTTGATCTCGCAGATCAGGGGCAGCACTTCGCGCAGGCGCTGCACGTCTTCCGCAAGCATGACGGCATAGGTGGTGAACTCCTGGCCCAGCGTCATCGGCACCGCATCCTGGAGCTGCGTGCGCCCCATTTTCAGGATGTCCTTGAACTCTTTGGCCTTGGCGTCAAATGCCACGCGCAGCTCTTCCATTGCTTCGATGAGTCGATGGATCGCCGACCAGGCTGCGACCTTGAGCGCGGTCGGCACCACATCGTTCGTGCTCTGGCTCATGTTGACGTGTTCGTTGGGATGGAGCAAGTTGTATTCGGCCCGCGCATGCCCCATGAGTTCGAGGGCGCGGTTCGCGATCACCTCGTTGGCGTTCATGTTGGTGGAAGTGCCTGCTCCGCCCTGGATCACATCCACCACGAACTGGTCGTGCAAAGCGCCTTGGCGTATCTCATCGCAAGCCTCAGCGATCGCGCCGGTGCGCTGCGGGTCAAGCAGGCCAAGATCATGGTTCGCCAGGGCCGCAGCCTTTTTCACGCAGGCAAGCGCATGGACAAGATCGGGGTAAACGGCAATTGGAACTCCACTAATGGGGAAATTCTCAATTGCACGCAACGTGTGAACACCGTAGTAGGCTTGCGCTGGTACTTGGCGTTCGCCGAGCAAATCACGCTCAGTGCGAGTGGGCTGTGCCATGGGTCCTCCCGGTTTATTCTGGGGCTGTGATACATGGGATGCTCTCTCGCGCGGCTTGAGATGCTGAAGTTTCACCGGCTCTGGGGCCGAACTTGTCGTCTTCCGGCATTCCCTGGTAGTGCAGCACCTCGCCTTCTGAGCACATCTCACCATTGAGGAGAGCTCGAGGAACCACAAACCGTGGCTACACAATCGCTGCCTGACATTCATTCTGAAGCTCAACCACAGGCCTCGTGGCTGCCGATGGTAGTCATCGCGATGGCCCAGATCTTGATGGTTTTTAACGTCTCGTCCCTGCAAGTCTCGATGGAAGGCATCGTCTCCAGCTTCAGAACACCCGCGACCACGATCGGCACGGCCATCGTGACGTATTCACTCGTGGTGGCTGGATTCATCATGCTGGGCGCGCGAGCCGGGCAGATGTTTGGCTCGCGACGCGTGTTCCGCGCGATGGTCCTGCTCTTTGGCGCGGCCATGGCGCTGATGGCTTTCAGCCCCGGCGCGGCGACGATGCTCGTCGCCCAAGTGCTTGCCGGAGCGGCTGCCGCCGCTCTCGTTCCGTCACTGGTCGTCTTGGTTGCTGATAACTACAGAGGCAGCCAGCAGGAAAAAGCCTTGGGATGGCTCGGCGGCGCCCAGGCCATGGGCATTGTGCTGGCGTTCTTGATCGCCGGCGTGCTCTCCACCTGGATCGGCTGGCG
>DASVFK010000155.1:0-15732 GCA_036380095.1 Candidatus Angelobacter sp.
ACCATTCGAGGCGCGCTCGGCCAGAATCCCGCCACGCCGCTGGAAGGCGTGCTCCACGCCGGCTATTCCCGCAGGGCCGGACAGCTTGCCCTGCACAACAGTTATTTGCGAACGCCGCAGACTTCTCTCACGCTCGATGGCACGATCAGCCGTCTCTCCCAGATGCAGTTCCGGCTCCAGGCGCGCGACTTGCACGAAGCGGAACTCCTGGCCAAAGGGCTCAGACCGCTTGTGCCGGCCCTTCCCCATGCCCTGGGCCTGCACGGCGCGGCCCGGCTGGAGGGAACCGTAAGCGGTGACCTCCGCAGCCTGCAAGTTCGCGCGCAGCTCGAAGCCAAGGATTTTCGCGTCAAGCAAACTGCATGGAAGCTGCTGCGCGCGCAGATCAGCGCCGGCCCTTCACAGGTGAACCTGAGCAACGGCGAATTAGTGGCGGCAACGCAGGGCCGCATCAATTTCAACCTGCAGAGCGGGCTGGAAAGGTGGGCATATGCTCCATCGAGCCCCATCAGGGCGCGCATCACCGCTTCCCGGATTTCCCTTGCTGACCTGGACCGCCTGACAAACCGGAATGATCCGCTCACCGGAACTCTGGCCCTGGACTTGGCCGTCCACGGCACGCAGCTGAATCCGGTTGGGAACGGCAACATTACTGTGGAGAATGTGAAGCTCGCCAAAGAGACCATCCAGCACGCGGACGCGCAGCTCAAAGGCGATGGAGAAGCGGTAAGCGTCCGCCTTCACGCGCGCATGCCGGCGGGAACCACCGAGGGATCGTTGACATACCATCCCAAGACACAGAGTTATCAGGCGAACCTGCAGGCGAATGACCTTCGTTTGGAGAAACTTGCGACGTTGGCCGCCTACAAAGCGCAGATTGCCGGCGCAATGAACGTGAAGGTGGAAGGCGAGGGAACTCTCGAGCATCCTGAGTTCGTTGCCACAGCGACCGTTCCTCTGCTGCAGGTGCAGAGACAGACGATCCAGGGCCTGAAGCTCCAGGCCCGCGTGCGGCAGAATGTGGCGGAAGTCGCGCTTGATTCGCAAGTAGCGCAAACCTACGTGAAAGGCAGCGGCACCGTAGGTGTGACGGCGCCGTATCAGGCCGGCCTGCGGCTGGAAACGGGGACCATTCCTCTGGAAAATTTGCTGGTGCTGAGCCGCGCGCGCGTGGATGGGCTCACGGGCCAGACGCAGTTCCGCGCTTCGGTGCGCGGCCCTTTAGCGGATCGGTCGCGTCTGGAAGCGCATGTGGAAGCGCCGGTCCTGAGCGCGAGTTATATGCAATTCAAGTTCGCGGCCACCGCGCCGCTGCGGCTGGATTATCGTAACGGCGTCGCGGTCCTGCAGCCTGCGTCCATTCAAGGTACGGGGACCGATATCCAGATGGAGGCAACAGTCCCGGTGAACAACCCTGCAGCGGCGACGTTCCTGGTAAAAGGCAAGATTGATTTGCGCGTAGCGAAGCTCCTGCAGCCGGGACTGGAGAGCTCAGGCCAGCTTGAGTTCGACGTTGACTCGCGGCGCTACGCGCCGGGATCTGACGTTCAAGGCGAAGTGCGAATCGTGAACGCTTCTCTGCACATGCCGGGCGTGGCCCTGGGACTCGACCATGCGAACGGGCTGATTGCCGTTTCCAAAGGCCGCCTCGAGATTACAAACCTTGAGGGTGAGATGGGTGGCGGCGCTGTGATCGCCAGAGGAACTGTCATGCTCCGCCCGCGGATTCAAAGCAACATCTCTCTCACCGCGCGGACGGTGCGGCTGCGTTATCCGCAAGGGCTGCGCACGGTGCTGGATTCCAACCTGAGACTTACCGGCTCTCCTAAGAGTTCGGTACTGAGCGGGGAAGTATTGATCGATCACGTTTCCTTCACCCCTGACTTTGATTTCAACAGTTTCCTGGGGCAGCTCAGCGAGGAAAGGCCCACCACTTCGTGGGCCGTTGCCCACAACATGAAGCTGGATATGACGCTGCAGTCGACCTCTGAGGTCAACCTCACCAGCACCCAGTTGAGCCTGCAGGGGAGCGCCAACCTGCGGATTGGCGGAACGGCGGCGATGCCTGTTCTTCTGGGTCGCGCCAACCTGAGCGGCGGCGAGATGTTTCTGGCGGGAAACCGCTACACCGTGCAGAACGGGACGGTGGATTTCCTGAATCCCGTGCGCACTGAACCCGTGGTCAATCTGCAAGTCAAGACCGTGGTTGATCAGTACAACATCACGCTGGCGGTCGATGGCCCGTTGGAACGCCTCCGTGTGAATTACACTTCTGATCCCGCGTTGCCGCCGGCGGACATCATCAACCTGCTTGCCTTTGGCAAACCTACGCAGGCCGGAGGCGCAAGCGGCAGCACGGTGGGCAAACTGGGCGCGCAGTCACTGCTGGCGCAGGGAATCGGCAACGTGGTGAGCACCGGCGTGGCCAAGTTTGCCGGGCTGCCACATTTTTCCATCGATCCGGCGTTGCGTGGCAACGGCCAGGACCCGGGCGCGCGCGTCACAGTCCAGCAGCGCGTGACCAGCAACTTGTACGTGACCTATTCCACCGATGTCACCTCCACTCAACGGCCGGCGATCGAGGTGGATTACCGGCTCAGCCGCAAGTGGTCCGTCCACGGAACACGCGACCAGAACGGCGGCATGGGCTTCTCTGCGAAGTTTCACAAGGACTTCTGACGTTGCGCACACGCGCTGCGCATGAGACCATGCACAACGATGCTGCGCACAGAGGCCCAGAACCTGATTCTCCAGACGGACAGTTACAAGTTCACGCATTGGAAGCAATACCCGCCAGGCACGGAGTACGTTTACAGTTATCTGGAGTCACGCGGCGGCATGTTCGCGCAGACCGTCTTCTTCGGCCTGCAATATTATCTTGCGCGCTATCTCCGCGGCGTGGTGGTCGCGGAGCAGGACGTCGCGGAAGCGCAGCGCTTCGTCGACCAGCATCTCGGTCCGGGCATGTTCAACGCTGAAGGCTGGAAACACATTGTTCACCATCATGGCGGCCGCTTGCCCGTGGTGATCAAGGCCGTGGAAGAAGGCAGCGTGGTGGACGTGCAGAACGTGCTCATGACCATTGAGAACACCGACCCACTTTGCTACTGGCTGCCGAACTACCTGGAAACGCTGCTGCTGAAAGTGTGGTATCCCATTACCGTGGCGACGCTGTCTCGCGCGATTCGCCGCGTGTTTCTTTCCGCGCTGGAACGCTCCGGCGATCCGGCGCTCATCGACTTCAAGCTGCATGACTTCGGTTATCGCGGCGTCTCCAGTGAAGAAACCGCCGGCATCGGCGCCGCCGCGCACCTCATCAACTTCAAGGGAACGGATACGGTCGCAGGCATTCGCGTGCTGCAGCACTATTACCATTCCAATGAGATGGAGGGCTTCAGCGTGCCCGCAGCGGAACACTCCACCATCACTGCCTGGGGCCGCGATCGCGAGGCCCAGGCTTATGACAACATGCTGCAACAATTTCCCCAGGGCATCGTCGCCGTAGTGAGCGATTCATACAACGTCTACGATGCATGCGAGAAAATCTGGGGCGAGCTACTGCATGACAAGGTGCTGGCGCGGCAGGGAACTCTGGTTGTGCGCCCGGACTCCGGCACGCCGCGTGAAGTTGTGCTCAAGGTGCTGGAGATCCTGGCTGAGAAACTCGGCTATGAGACCAACGCCAAAGGCTATCGCGTGCTCAATCCCAAAGTGCGCGTGATCCAGGGCGATGGAGTGAACTACTGGACCATTCAGGACCTGCTTACCGCCATGAATCGCGCGGGATGGTCGGCGGACAACATCACCTTCGGCATGGGCGGCGCGCTGCTGCAGCAGTTGAACCGCGACACGCAGAAATTCGCCTTCAAATGCTCTAATGTGACCGTGAACGGCGAGGATCGTGATGTCTTCAAAGACCCGGTGGAAGGCCACGATAAAGCGTCCAAGCGCGGACGGCTGGCGCTGCATTTTGAAAACCGTGCGTGGAAGACAGTGCGCGTTCGTCGCGGCGCCAATCATGGCGAAGACCGCGGTGACCGGCTGCAGGCTGTTTTTCGCGACGGCGAATTGTTGCGTACGTTCAGTGTGGCAGAGATTCGTGAGCACGCGGCGAGCCAGGAACCGGTCGGGCTGGCGACGGAATAGATTGTTTTTACGACGCTTTCCGCGCGGACGCCTCGTTTTCGAGCGCGGCAAAGAATTTTCCTGCCATCATGTTGGCCGCGCCCTGGATCATCCGCTGGCCCACGCTCGCCAGCAAACCGCCCACGCTGATGTCGCCTGAATAGCGGAGTGATGTTGCTCCACCATCGTCCAGGAATTCCAGCTCTCCGGCGCCCTTCACAAATCCGGGCTGGCCTTTACCTTCCACCACCAGCTTGTAGTGCTCCGGACGGCGCAAATCTTCGAGCGATACCGTCGCCGTGAAAACGCCTTTCACCGGCCCCACTCCGGCGGAGAGCTTGGCGCTGTACTGGTTCTCGCCCGTCTTCTCCATCTGCTCGCAGCCGGGAATGCACTTCTGCAGGACAGCCGGATCGGTCAGAGCGTCAAACACCTGTTCACGCGGCGCGGAGATTTTCTGTATTCCTTCAATCTTCAAATCGAACCTCTAACCACAATGGACACGAAGGTTCACGAAGGAGGCGCCGTTATTCTTTCTTCGCGCTGCTCTTTAACTTCGTCCCACGTTCTTCCTTAAACTCTCACCAACCTTCGTGTTCCTTCGTGTCCTCTGTGGTTGCTGTATCGCTTTATTTCGCTCGCGAGGCCGCCGTTTCCAGTGCTCGCCGCGTGTAGATCTGGGCGAGGTGTTTGCGATACTCGCCGCTGGCAAACAGATCGGAGTTCAGGTCTGCGCCATCCCCAGCGTGGCCCGCGGCCGCGGCAATCGACTTGGCATCGAGCGCCGCGCCTTTCATCGCGCGTTCAACCGCGCTTGCCCGGTACGCCGTGGGCGAAACGCCGGTGATGCCCACGCCGCACGCCGCACACTTGCCGCCGTCCGCGGTCATGCTCACCGCAATGCCCACAACAGCAAAACCTGAAGCTGGATGCCGGACTTTCATGTACGACTGTCCCACAACGCCTTTTGGTGCCGGGATGCGGATCTCTTTCACGATCTCTCCCGGTTGCAGCGCCGTGGCAAACAGCTCCGTGAAGAACTCGTCCGCCTTGATGGCGCGCGCCCCCTTGGGACCGAAGGCCACAATCTCCGCATTCACGGCGATCACGGCCGCAGGCCAGTCCGCCGCCGGATCGGCATGGGCCACGCTTCCGCCGATGGTGCCTTTGTTGCGCACCTGCATGTCGCCCAGGTTGGTGGCGGTTTCCGGCAGCAGCGGACAAACACGCCGCAGCAGGTCAGAGGTCTCGATCTGGAAGTGCGTGGTCGTCGCTCCGATTCGCACCTGTCCGCCTTCTTCACGGATGTACGCCAGGTCTTTCACGCGGCTGATATCGATCAGCACTTTCGGCTGCGACAGCCGCAGCTTCATTGCCGGCAGCAGGCTGTGCCCGCCCGCCAGCAGCTTGGCGTCATCTTTATACCGGGCCAGGAGAGAGACTGCTTCATCCAGGCTTTTTGCGGCGATGTACTCAAAGTTTGCTGGAAACATGTTCCCCTCCTTGTTATGCGCTCTTGCTGATGATGCGCCAGACGTTTTCCGGCTTGATCGGCATATCCAGATGGCGCACGCCAAACGGCGCCAGCGCATCCACCACGGCTGCGACGACGGCCGGCGTGGCCCCGATGCTGCCTGCTTCGCCCACGCCCTTCACGCCCAGCGGATTCACCGGCGATGGCGTCTCCGTGCTGTCCAGTTCGAACTTGGGCACCTGCGCCGCTTTGGGCACGGCGTAGTCCATCAGCGTTCCCGTCACCAACTGGCCCTGCTCGTCGTACACCGCTTCTTCAAACAGCGCCTGCCCGATGGACTGCACAATCCCGCCGTGCACCTGCCCGTGGACCAACAGGGGATTGATCTGCTTGCCGCAGTCGTCCACCGCGATGTAGCGCTGGAAATGGATCTCGCCGGTTTCGCGGTCTACCTCTACCACGCAGATGTGCGTGCCAAAGGGGAAGGTAAAGTTTTTGGGCTCGAAGAACGACGTGGCCGAAAGTCCCGGCTCCATGTCCGGGGGAAGGCTCTTGGCCAGGTGCGCGCCCAACGCGACTTCCTGGATGGTTATGCTCTTGCCTCCGCCGGAAAATTTCCCGTCGGCGAAGCTCACACTCTTGGCGTCCACGCCCATCAGGTGCGCCGCCAGTTCCGTTGCCTTGCCCTTGAGCTTCTGTAACGCCATGTAAACCGCGGTGCCGCCCACAGCCGTTGCGCGGCTGCCGAACGTTCCGATTCCGTACTGCACCACCGCGGTATCGCCGTGAATTACCGTAACGTCATTCACGCCCACGCCCAGTTCATCGGCGGCAATCTGCGCGAAGGAAGTTTCCTGGCCCTGCCCGTGGGGAGAAGCGCCGGTCAGGACCGTGACTTTGCAGGTCGGCTCGATGCGCACCGTGGCGGATTCCCAGCCGCCCGCGGGCATGGCCGCTGAAGGTCCCATGGCGCAAATCTCAACGTAAGTGGAGACGCCAATGCCGATCAGCCGCCCTTCTTTGCGAGCTTTCTGCTGCTGGTCGCGCAATTTGGTGTAGTCGGCCATCTTTAGCGCTTTGTCCAGCGCCGCCTGGTAGTTGCCGCTGTCATAGAAGAGGCCGGTCGCAGTCTTGAACGGATTGTCGGCGCCAAACGGCTCCGGGAAGTTCTTGCGCCGTACTTCTACCGGGTCCATGCCCAGCTCCGCGGCAATCAGATCGAGCGCGCGCTCGATCACATACGTCGCTTCCGGCCGGCCCGCCCCGCGATAGGCGTCCGTAGACATTTTCGTGGTAAAGCACGCCGTCACGTTCATCTGGATGGCCGGGATCTTGTAGCAGCCGGAGAGCATCAGCCCGGTGAGCGTCGGGATGGCCGGCGTCAATAGCTGGAAGTACGATCCCATATCGGCAAACACGTTGTAGCGGAAGCCGGTGATGGTCCCATCTTTCTTCACGCCGATCTCCACGTAGCCGGTCTGGCCGCGCCCGTGGATCGTTGCCTGGATGTTTTCCCGCCGGCCTTCAATCCACTTCACCGGCCGGCCAAGCTGCATGGCGCACCAGCCGATCATCGCTTCTTCCGCGTAAACATTCAGCTTGGAGCCGAACCCGCCGCCCACCTCGGGCGCAATCAGGCGCAGCTTGTTTTCCGGCATGCCCAGCATCACGGCGACTTGCGTGCGCGCCAGGTGTGGAATCTGGGTGGAGGTCCACAGCGTCAACTCCTGCTCGCCGGGGTAGTAGCGCGCCAGCACCCCGCGCGTCTCCATGGCTATAGGCACCAAACGCCGGTGCAGGATTTTCTGCTTGATGATCTTGTCCGCCGACTTCAGCGCGGCCTCAATGTCGCCTTCGCCCGCTGTCAGTTTGTACGCGATGTTGGTGCCAAACTTTTCATGGATCACCGGGCTCTTGGGGTCGGCAGCCTTTTCTTCATCCACCACCGCAGGCAGTTCTTCATAGTCCACCTGGATCATGTCAGCGGCGTCCCTGGCGATGTACTTGTTCTCCGCCACCACCACGGCAAGCGGATGGCCCACCCAATACACCTTGCTCGTCGCCAGCACGCGATGGTCCGGGACCTTCATCTCCGGAATCGCCGCGCCGCAGGGCACCGGGCCGATCTTCTGCGACATGTCCTTGCCCGTGTACACCGCCACCACGCCCGGCAGCTTCTGCGCCGCGCTGGTATCAATGCTCTTGATGCGCGCGTGTGCGTGGATGGAGCGCAGGAACACCGCGTGCAGTGTGTCCGGCAGCTTGATATCGTCAACATAGTGCGCCAGTCCCTGGATCAGCCGGGGATCTTCCGTGCGCTTTACGCTCTTGCCTACAAATTTTTCCGCCATAGGGTCCTCCGCGTGGGGTTAGCGAGCTACGGATTTGGACTTCATCTTCTTTGCGGCGCACTGCACCGCCTGGACAATGTGCTGGTATCCGGTGCAGCGGCAGAGGTTCCCCTCCAGGCCGTGCCGGATTTCATCTTCGGTGGGATCGGGATTGCGCTGCAGGATCTGCGCCGTGGCCATGATCATCCCCGGCGTGCAGTAGCCGCACTGCAGTCCGTGATGCTCCCAGAACGCCTGCTGCACCGGATGCAGCTCGCCGCTCTGCGCCAGGCCTTCGATCGTGGTCACGGTCGCGCCGTCCGCCTGCGCCGCCAGCATGGTGCACGACTTCACCGCCTGGCCGTCCACCATCACCGTGCATGCACCGCACAATGAGGTCTCGCAGCCCACGTGCGTCCCCGTCAGGTTGAGCACGTCCCTCAAGTAGTGGACCAGCAACAGGCGCGGCTCAACGTCGCTTTGGTGCGTGGTTCCGTTCACTGTCACACTGATCTTCTTCATTGCAACACCTCGTCAGCTAGCAGGTTAGGACAGCAGGAAATCTGAAATCATAGCAGCCCGGCACGCAGGTCCGGGAGTTTTGCTGAAGCGGAGAAATTGTACGCCTTTTTTCGCGATCGCGTTATGGGCCGCTGCTCGCGGCGGAAAGGCAATTTCCGGTTTTCGAAAAAATTCGTGTGCTCTTCAGTCAGCTCTTCCTATGCCTTTCTTAGCGATCTCTCATTGCCTTACTTTGCAATGACTTCCAGGATCCCGCGGTTCTGAATCCATGTCATGTGTGGCAAGGTTTTTGGGGCGGGTTTGCTTTGAAGGATCGAGAATCGTTTTGCTTCCGCAACTTTATGTAAACAAATAGCTTAATGTGGTGCGGCCGTGCCTAAGCGGAAGTAGGACGATAAGCCTGTCCTCAGTCAGCTGAGCGCATGTCTTGTGACGTTGCTTTTCGTGCTTGTGGCCGGCCGTGTTATCCCACCGCCGCTTCCACTTCCATGCCTGCCTTCTTCCATGCCTCAAAGCCGCCGGTCACGTTGACCACGTTTTCCAGTCCGGCGCGGCGCAGCAGGCTGCACGCGATCACGCTGCGGTAGCCGCTCTGGCAGTGGACGGCCAGCGGCACTACGGGATCAACTTCAGGCGCTGCGACCTTAAATCTGTCCAGCGGCCACCATGCGGCTTCCGCGATGTGTCCCGCATGCCACTCCGGTTCGCGGCGGACGTCGAGCACGCGCACCTGGCCGCCGCTCATGCATTGCTGCAGCTCGCGTGCCGTGATCTGCGGCAGTTCGGCTACGGGCAAGCCGGCTTGTTGCCAGCCGACCACGCCGCCTTCCAGGTATCCGCGCGGATCTTCAATGCCCACGCGCGCCAGTCTCATGCGCGCTTCGGAATACTGTTCTGGGGTTTCCGCAATCAACACCGGACGCGAGTTCAAGCCCAGCACCGTGGCTGCCCAGGTCGCAAACTGGCCTGAAAGCGCGATGTTGATGGAGCCGGGCACATGTGCTGCGACAAAATCGCCGGTCGGCCGCACGTCCAGGGCAAACACATCCTGCTCCAGCAGCCGCATCAGGTCGGCGGCGGAAATCGCTGCCAGAGGCGGCAACTCGGCCAGCGCGGGCGCCCCCTGGCGATTGATCTGCGCGTCTTGAAAGAAATACTCCGGACGCACCGGCAGGTTCGTCGTCAACTGGCGGATGAACTCCTCGCGGTCTTTGATTTGCAGCGCGTAATTGCTGAGCCGCTCCGTGCCTACCGTGGAGAAGCGCTCGGCGCGCATGTTGCGTCCACAGAGTGAGCCGGCGCCGTGCGCAGGATACACCAGCACGTCGTCCGCCAGGCGCAGCAGTTTGTGGTGCAAACTGTCATAGAGCATGCCCGCGAGCTGCTCCGAAGTGTGCGCGGGAGAAAGATCAGGACGGCCCACGTCGCCGATGAACAGCGTGTCGCCGGTGAGCACGGCCCACGGCCGCGCGGATTTTTCTTCGTCCGTCACCACCAGGCACATGCTCTCCGGTGTGTGTCCCGGAGTTTCCAGGGCCGCGATGCGGGTCTTGCCCACGCGCATCTCAAAGCCCTCGCGCAGCGGGACATGAGGAAATGCCGCGCCCGCCTTCTCGCCGATGTAGATCGTCGCGCCGGTGCGCCGCGCCAGCTCCAAGTGCCCGGAGACGAAGTCGGCATGCAGGTGGGTTTCAAAAATGTGGCGGATCTTCAGCCCGCGCTCCTCCGCCGCTTGCAGGTAGAGATCTACGTCACGCTGCGGATCGACAATGGCGGCCTCACCGTCCGATCCCAGCATGTACGAAGCGTGCGCCAGGCATCCCAGATAAAACTGCTCGAAATACATGATGGTTGCCCCTTTTGTCTTGAGACTCGGCCTGGAGCAAGAAGAGCGGCCCCTTAAGATAGATAATACCCCGCGCGGGCCTGTGGATTGGCGGAAAACGAGTGACTCGGCCGTGACCTGTTGCCGGCCGGGAGCTCAACTGCGGCGCGTTTTCCGTTTTGCGATTTGTGGCCCGCGCTCACAACGGGTGCGCGGGTGGCCATAGCACGGTCCCGTGGCGGGGTCTTGCTTTGGCTACTGCAATTCCTGGTTCAGCACGTTTGCCAGCCGCACTCCGGCCAGCGCGATGCGCTCTGAGGCGGTTTTCTTCGCTGATTGCTTATATGCGCTGGTGGCTGCAAACGGGCCGTTGGTGTCCGTGATGGGCGCGACATAGGCCTTGCTCTGGGCTAGAACAAAGCTTTCGTCAATCCACTTCTGCGTGGTGGTGTTCTTGGCGAGTTGCGCATTGGGCGCCTTCAGGTTCTTGCCGGCTGCCGCGGCGTCTGCGGGTTTGTTGCTGGTGCCAAGAAGGTCGTCCCAGAAAGCATGGAGAGAGGGCTTGCAATTCTGGCTGAGACAGACCGCGTTTCCTCCGCCGTCGCCATTCGGATCCAGGGTGCTAAAGCGGCTGGTGGCATGGAGAGGCTGATGGACGTCGCCCGCCAGATGAAGCAGCCACACCAGGTCATACGATTTCAATGGGTCAGGGCTCGATGAGGCAAGTGTCGCGCGAAAAATGGCGATTTCCGTCTCTGCGTTGGGATCGGGAATCGCTCCCAGCGGAGTGCCGTCCTGGCTGAACGGGGTATCAACAAAGTGCCAATATCTGTGCTGCAGCAGGTCCGAGTAGCCGATGTTCTGGCTGGCGCTCGGATCATTGGGCGGGCGGTTCCCGTCGTTCGTGTAGCTGTGGTCGCCTTTGATCTCGTCCGGCCAGGTTGCCGCGAGCATAAAGATCATCATGTCCCGGTCCGCGCCGGAAGTGCCCGCTGGAATCTGCTTGAGCCACGTATTGTAGCGGGGGTTGATCTTGAGCAGCTTGGCCACGCGCTTTTTGGTCTTGACCGTCAGATGCTGATACGCCACGTAAGCCACAGTCATATGTCCAAAGCTGTTCCATGCTCCGGAGGAGGCGGAGAGCAATACAAGGCAGAGCGCAACAGCAAGAAACTTGCGAAATCGTTTCATGACGGCCTTCTTTCAGCTTGTTTTTGGGACCCCAAACCTTCCCCTGCCGGACCGTTGTTTGGGGCCTGCGATGATAGTGGCTAGAAGTGGGGAAACGTTACAGAGAGCCGGGTGTAGGAATGGTGCCGATCTATTCGTAGCGCAACGCTGTCATCGGCTGCACGCGGGCGGCGCGTCGCGCGGGAAGACTTCCTGCCACCAATGCTGTCAAAGCCAGCAATATCGCCGTCAATCCCAGCACCAGCGGACTCCAGCCCTTCACGCCGAACAGCTCGGACTCGATAAGCTTTCCCGTCAGCACCGCGGCCCCCAGGCCGATCGCCAGTCCCACGGCGGTCAGTCGCAGAACTTCGCGCAGCACCAGCCAGGCCACGCCGTCGCGGGTTGCGCCCAGGGCCATGCGGATTCCGATTTCCCGCGTGCGCCGTGCCACCATGTACGCCATCACGCCGTAGAGGCCGAGCGCGGCCAGCATCGCCGCCAGCGCACCCAGCCACAGGCAGAAGTAGGCCAGGATGCGGTCGCCGAACATGGACTCTTTCACTTGTTCGGCGAGCGTTTTGAGTTCGTACACGGGAAGCGCGCGATCAAAGCCGGCCACGGTGGCCCGCAGCGTGTCCGCGGTGGCCAGCGGATCTTGCGCGGTGCGCACATAAAAAGTGACGCCCGCCAGGCTTTTGTCCTGCGCGTACGGCATGTAAGCAAATGGCGCAATCGGGGACGTGGCGTCTTCATGCTTGCTGTCTTCGACCACGCCCACAATCTCAATGTCAGGATGAACCTCGCCTTGGCCGAAGTAGATGCGCTTGCCCAGCGGATCGCGCCCGGCAAAGTAGCGCTTCGCCAAGGTCTGGTTGATGATCGCCACCTGGGGCGCGCCGGCCTTGTCGCGCTCTTGAAATTCGCGTCCGGAGATCAGCGGAATCTTCATGGTGGAAAAATAGTCCGGGCCGACCCAGTTCTTGGACGCATGGGCTTTTTCGGTTTCCGGCGCGGTATAACCTTCCACCGTGATATTGCCGGAGGCCGTGTTGCCGGTGAAGAGCACGATCTCCGCCGCGCTGGCGGAAAGCACGCCCGGCTGTGTGCTGATGACTTTGCGCAGGCGCTCAACGAATTCGATCGTCTGGGCCGGCGAATAGCGATTCAAGCCTGGCGCAATCGTGAACTGAATCACGTGGTCGGTGCGCACGCCGAGGTCCACGTTGCGGACGTTGATCAGGCTTTGGGTGAACAGTCCCGCTCCCGCCAGCAGCACCGTGGTCAGGGCCACCTGGCCCGCCATGAGCCACTTGCGCAGAGCCACGCCGGCAATTCCGACCGAAGCGCTGTTGCCTTGCTCTTTCAACGGCGTTTGCGGATCAAGGCGCACCAGCCGCACCGCCGGCATCAGCGCGAACAGAAGCGTGGTCGCCAGAGCCAGCGCAAGAGCAAAGCCGAGCAGCCGCTGGTCGAGATCGGCGGTCAGGCCCAGCATTCCCACGTCACCGGGAACGACGCTGAGAATGGCGCGCAAAATAAGCGGCGCGATGCCCAGTCCGGCGGCAGCGCCCGCCAGGGCCAGAAGAAGTCCCTCGGTCAGAAGCTGGCGCAAGACCCGCACGCGGCTTGCGCCCAGGGAAAGACGTACAGCAATCTCTCGCTGCCGCGCTTCGCCCTTGGCGATCATCAGGCTGGCCAGGTTGGCACACGCCATCAACAGCACCAGCCCCGCCATCGCCATCAGGAACACCAGCGGCGTTTTGGCATCGCGTTGCAGGACTTGGCGGCCGTTCGAGCCGGGATCGAGCAGCAGCTTGCGCGCCAGGAAACGCGGCTGCACTTTTTCCGGGACCTTCTCCAGAGGTATCTCCGCTTCCAGGATGGGACGAAACACCGTCTGCATCGCCGCCTCGGCCCCGGTCCGGCTCAAGCCCGGCTTCAGGCGGCCCATGATGGCGAGCCAGTGTGCCCTGCGATCGGCCAGCCAGTCCCAGCTCGGCGTGATCTGCGCCTTCATGGTGATGGGAATAAAGATGTCCGGCAGCTGCCCGATCTGCACGCCGGTGAAGCCCGCTTGCGTGACCCCCACCACGGTCAACGGCGTACCGTTCACGCTGATCTGCTTGTTCAGTACGGAAGGATCGTTGCCAAAGCGCCGCGTCCAGTAACCGTGGCTCAAGATGACAACGGGATTGGCGCCGGGCGCGGTTTCATCTTCAGGACTCAAGACGCGGCCGAGCACCGGCATCACGCCCAGCGTTTCAAAGTAATTGCCTGAAACCAGCTCGCCGCTGGCCCGTTCCGTGGGGCCAAGTCCAGAGACGCTGAGTTCCACGGCGAACCGCGCCAGCAGTCCGGAGAAGATCTGGCCGCTCCGCTCGCGCAAGTCTTTATAAAGCGGATAGGAGAAAGAGGTCGCGGCATCGCCATCGCTGCTGGTCTGGCCTTCTTTTGGACCCGGCGAGCGCAGCACTGTAAGCTCTTCGGGATGCGGTACCGGAAGCCGCCGCAGCAGTATCTGATAGGTGAGCGAGAAGATTGCCGTGTTGGCGCCGATGCCCAGCGCCAGCGTCACTACCGCCACCAGCGTGAACAGCGGGCTCTTGCGCAGCAAACGGAATCCATAGCCCAGGTCTTGCCCCAGGGTTTCCAGCAGCGCGAAGGAACGCATCTGGCGCATCTCTTCGCGCGCCCGCGTGGTGTTGCCGAACTGGCGCAGCGCGGCTTCGCGGGCTTCTTTGTCAGCATTCGATGCCGTGCGGTTTTTCTCTTCGCGCATGGCCAGGTGGAACGCGACTTCATCTTGCAGGTCCTGATCAAATCGCCTGCGCAACAACAGCGCCTTCATTCGCAGCCAAAATTCGTTGAACATCGTGCGTTCTCCTTACGCCGACTGCAGCACCCGCGCGATGGCCGCACTCATGCGTCCCCAGTGTTCCTGCTCTTCAGCCAGATACTTGCGGCCGGCAGCCGTGAGCGCGTAATACTTGGCCCGGCGATTGTTAGCGGAAGTTCCCCACTCGGCCTTGAGCAGCCCCCGCAACTCCAGCCGATGCAGCGCCGGATACAGCGCGCCTTCTTCCACGCGCAGTACGTCCTGTGACCTTTCATGGATCCACTCGGCCACGGCGTAACCGTGCTTGCTGCCGTTCACCAGCGATTTGAGCACCAGCATGTCCAGCGTGCCTTGCAGCAGGTCTCCGGTTTTGTCTTTTCGTTCTCCCATAAATTGTTTATGGGAATATGCCATAAGCGCGGTGGGCAACGCAAGCCCCGAATCGTTCAGAAATGAAAAAACCAAGGAGAGGCGCCTGTTATTGCCGGCCACTGCGCCACCGGCAGTCGCGGTATAATCCTCCTCCAGCTACTCTCAACTTCCGCACGATGTAGGGGCAAACACGATGAGGACAATCACTTCCGCGATATTTTTCTTCGTTCTTACAGTTTCTTTAGCGGCCCAAACCTTCCGAGGCGGCATTCAAGGCACGGTCACCGACTCCGCCGGCGCGGCGATCGCCGGCGCCGATGTCACCGTCAAGAGCGCGGAGACCGGCCTGCTGCGCAGCGTGAAGACGGATGAATTCGGCAACTTTGCCGTGACCGAACTCCCGCTGGGCGCTTACAGCGTTACCGCCGCCAAGTCGGGTTTTGGGACCAAAGTGCTGAATGGAGTCACAGTCACCGTTTCCGCCAATGCCCGCGCGGACCTGCAGCTCAATCCCGGCGAGGTCAAGCAGGAAGTGGTGGTCACCGGCGAAGCGCCGCTCATCGAAACCTCCGGCAACACCATGGGAGGGTCCATCAGCGCGATGCAGATGACAAACCTGCCGGTAAACGGCGGCGATTTTGCCAAGCTGCTCACACTCGTGCCCGGCGCCGCCTCTGATCCCAACGGCGACAGCGATTCGCCAGGCTCCTTCGGCACCTTCAGCATCAACGGCAATCGCGGGCGCGCCAACAACTATCTCCTCGACGGCACCGACATGAATGACGGCTATCGCAACGATCCCGCCATCAATGAAGCCGGCGTCTTCGGTACTCCAGCCACGCTGCTGCCCATTGATGCGCTGCAGGAGGTCGCCGTGCTTTCCAACATGGAAGCCGAATATGGCCGCAACGGCGGCGCGGTGGTGAACATCGTTACCAAGTCCGGGACCAACAATCTCCACGGCTCGGGCTTTGAGTTCTTCCGCAATGATGGCCTGGACGCGCGCAACTTTTTCAACACCAAGCCTGATCCCAAGAACGTCTTCCACAATAACCAGTACGGCGGCTCGTTGGGC
>DASVFK010000156.1:0-11249 GCA_036380095.1 Candidatus Angelobacter sp.
AAGACGGCGAGCGCCGCCACTACCGTGGTGTATCCCAATAACAATGCCGGCGGCCAGACCGGGGCCATCAAATTGGGCACTTCCGGCGGAAACGTGCAGGATTTGAGCGCAACCGCCTGCTGCATCGGCACGCTGGGCAGCTTGATGAGCCGTGGCGGAACGTTTTTCCTTTTGAGCAACAACCACGTGCTGGGCAGATCTGATGCTGCACCGGCCGTGAGCGCGAGCGACGTGATCGACCAGCCTGGGCCGAGTGCCTGCTTTGGGATTGTGGCGAATGTAGGAACAACCACAACGCGCGCTGCCTTGAAGCCCACCAGCGGCACCACCGGCCCTGCCCCCAGCAACGTGGACGCAGCCATTGCGCAGATCAGTCCAGGAACAGTTGATACCAGCGGCACGATTCTCGATCTGGGAGCCGCCGGTCCCACCAGCATCGCAGACGCTCCGCCTTCAGCGACACTGGCAACTCCCACGATTGGGATGGGAGTAGCCAAGAGTGGCCGCACAACCGGGCTGACATGCTCGACGATTGGGTCAGTATCAACACTGGTCAGCGTGCAATATGAGGCTTCCTGCGGCGGCGCGCTTGCGTTCACTGCAACGTTCAACAACCAGGTGATCGTGAACGGAGGAACGTTCAGCGCGGGCGGCGATTCCGGTTCTCTGATCGTAACTTCAGACACCGCCCGGCCCGTGGCCCTACTCTACGCCGGCAATAGCACCAGCACGGCGGGCAACACCATTCAGGACGTGATTGCGGCATTCACGCTCGCGGGACCGCCGGTGGTTACCCCTACAATCGTAGGTGGAGCCGACCACGCCGTAAGCTGCGTGCCTACTTCTTCGGCGGGCACGCAAGTCAGCGCCGGCCAGTCCACCCAGATTTCCACGCGGCAGCAGCAGGCTGCCATCAACGCGCGTGACCGCAATGCCCGCGTGTTGATGTCGCAGGACCCGGCAATCCGCTCCGTGGATGTGGGCGCGAGCGCCGATAGTCCGAACGAGGGCGCGCTGGTGATTGAAGTTTCGGCGGTGCCGAAAACACGCATTCCGGCCGTGGTGGATGGCGTCCGCACCAAGGTGGTGTTCACGCAAGGCGCCGCGGCTCCGGCATTGAGCGTTCAAGATGTCGACGGCACAGCCGTGATCAAGGATGCCCACGCAGCAGGCCTGATGGCCCAGGCAGGTATCCAGGGTGTGGGTGTGGGTCGCAGCGATGACAACCCAGGCGAAACGGCAATCGTGATCTACACCATCGAAGGCGTGGACCACGCGCCCATTCCCGCAACCATGGACGGCGTGCGCACCAAGATCCTGGAAGGCGACCGCTTCCGCGCCTTTGGCTGGAATGCACAGTTGGAACCCAAAGCAACTGGCTGCGCCAAGCCAAAGACGGCAAGCGCCGCCAAAAAGTAAGTTCGCTCGGATCAGCTAAAAAAAGCCCCGGCCCAAGGCCGGGGCTTTTTGCGTGGCAACTGCGTGCAAAGATCCTGAAACGGCCCTGACCTCTGCCAGGCTTGACCTGACCTGCGTGCGGCGATGGCCAGCAGCCTTGTGAGCGCCTGGTTGGTTCAGTAACATGGCAACGCGACAATCCACGGTGGGGTAAAACGTATGCGTGCATCCGGCGGCAGCCAGGGGCCTGGACGTCCTGGGATGGGCGGCATCTTCGCGTTGAGCGCGATCATGTTTCTGTTGGCCGAGTCTTTGACGATAGGGCTCGTCCTGATGCTTGCCAAGAGAAGGGCCGACGTTGGTCCCGACATCAGTCTTTACGTGCTGCCTTTCATCATGCCTGTGCCCTTGGTACAGGCGTTTCAAGCCTACAAGCTGTTCGTGAAGCCACAGGCTGACTCACCCGAAACCGCTCAGAGGACCGCGGCTCTCTGGCGGTCGCTGACACTGGTTTTGATGTTCGCCTATATCGTCGTCATCGGCGTAATCGCGACGGTGACCACCTACTTGCCTTCGCCAAAAGCACGATAAGTTGAAAGGCCCGGTCGCGCTTGTGGCCGGGGCTTTACCCTAAAAGGCAGTGGACCGCGTTCATGAGAGGAGCGGGTGGAACTCACCGCCCAGAAAACACCTTCGCGAACTTCATGCTGGCCAGGCTTACCACCAGCGCCAGAATGGCCCAGGGCGCTCCCATTCTCATGGCCGTCTGCGAGATCGAATCGACCGAAGCGGTCCAGCCCGGAGGAACCGGAGTTGTCGCGGCGTCACCGGTGAGTTGCACAGCGCTGAACACCAGCACTGCCACCAGAGTCAGACCGGCAACCACCATGCCCGGGAGTGCACGCGCCCATGGGAATGGAATCGGAGCTGGAGCTTGGGCCTCGCGCCGCACTGCATCCATCACGGACGCGGTAAAACCTGACGAAGGCAGGATTTCTTCCTCCTGTAAAATCCGTTTTAGTTCGTCGTCCTGCATCACGCCTCCTTCAGGTGGGGCTGGGAAAACAGTCGCGGCAGCTTGTTGCGCAACATCTCCCGGCCGCGGAACAACCTCGACTTAAGTGTGCCTTCCGCCAGTCCCAGGCTGCGCGCTGCCGCGGAAGCGTCCATGTCCTGGAAATAGTAAACAAGAATTGCGTCGCGATACTTGGCCGGAAGCGCGGAGATCGCCAGCTGCACCGCCCGGTCCCGCTCCTCATTTTCCACGGCGGCATGGGTCACGCGGGAATCCGCCGGCTCCGCGACCTCAGGGTCATCCAGTGACACCGTCCGCAGGGGAATTCGCCGCAGCTCCGAGCGATAAAGGTTGATGGCCAGCGCGAACAGCCATGAAGAAAACACCGAGTCCTTGCGCCACAGCGTCAGCTTGCGATAGGCGCGTAAAAAGGCCTCTTGGGCCATCTCTTCCGACCGGCCGCGATCGCGGCAGAAACGGTAGGCCAGGTTGATGAGGGGACGCTGCCAGCGCCGCACGATCCCTTCAAACGCCGCGACGTCGCCTGACAATACCTTCTCCACATCGGCCTGGTCTTCACTCACGCTCACTCTTCGCCCCTCATCAGGGTACGACAACTGCCAGTCGCCATCGGTTCCATTATTTTGGCGCTCCATTTTTCCCCAAAAAAACGCAACCGGAAGCCGCTCCCGCCTGTCCCACCGCATGCAGAGGAAACAATCACTGAAGGAGGCGGCCATGGATGCTCATTTGTTCCCAATTTTCATGTTCTTGAGCGCGGGCGCTATCGCCCTCTTCTCCTTTCTCGCCGTGGCGTCATGGGCTGACGCGCGGCGCAAGGAAAGAGAGGCCTACTACAAGAGCGAGACGCTCAAGAAGATTGCGGAAACACAAGGCCCCGGCGGCAACGCAGCGCTGGAACTCATGCGAGAGGAAGAGAAGATCGCGCGGCGGCGCCAGCGTGAAGGCCAGAAGCTGGGTGGGATGATTATGACCGCCGTGGGAGTTGGCGTGATGGTGCTCTTGGCGGCCATCGTCGACAGGAACGACAAAGGAGTCCTCTTCGTGGGCCTGATTCCCTTGCTCATCGGCGTTGCCTTGATGACCTATGCGTACCTGCTCGCGCCCAAGGAATAGGCCGGAAGCACTAACTGCGGCTGCCGATTTGCTGCTTCAGGAAATAATCCACCAACTCGCTCGATGAGTTGTCCATCTCCACGTCAAACGCCTTGATCTTCGCGGTGAAGTAATTGAAAGTCATCACCGCGGGGATGGCCACAAACAAACCCAGCGCCGTGGTCACCAGCGCTTCAGAGATGCCGGCGGAGACCGCGCCCAGCCGCGCGCCTTCCTGTTGGCCGATGCTGTTGAACGCATCGATGATGCCGATCACCGTGCCCAGCAGCCCGACGAACGGCGCCGTGGATCCCACCGTGGCCAGCCCGCCCAGTCCGCGCTCCAACTCCGCATGCACAATGGCTTCCGTGCGCTCCAGCGCGCGACGGCTGGCTTCAATCTTCTCTTCCGGCGTGGCCGCGGACGGCTGGCGCAACTGGTATTCCTGCAGCCCTGAGGTCACAACCCGGGCCAGGTGGCTCCTCCTGCTGCGCTCCGCCACGCGGATGGCTTCTTCCAGCTTGCCTTCACGCAGTGCGCCGCCCACCGCGGGAGCGAACAGGCGCGACTGCCTGCGTGCGGCGCGGAAGGCCAGCCCGCGGTCAATCATCACCCCGATGGACCAAGCGGACATGATCAGCAGCGCCACCACAACCGCGCGCGCCGGCCAGCCCATGTTGACAATCATGCGCCATGGGTCCCAATGGAATCCCAGGTCGCTCGATTGCAGCAACCAGACTGCGGCGCAGTTCGTCTTGGCAGACGCAAGATGGACAAAATTTGCGGGAAGCATCGTTGTGGTCCCTCCACAGCGGCGTTCTGTTCCGCTGTACATGCTTGGACACCACAACTGCCGGCTTTGCTCCAGAGAGGGCTTCGCGCACAAGGCGCGGAGAATCTGCAGTCGTTATAAAGAGCTGCGCTCTCCGCACCCTTGCGCGTGATCTTACTTCTGGATCGACACCAGCTCCACTTCAAAAACCAGCGTGGAATTGGGCGGAATCTCGGGCCTGCCTTGGGGGCCGTAAGCCAGGTCAGAGGGAATAAAGAGCTGCCATTTCGATCCCACGGGCATCAATTGCAGCGCTTCGGTCCAGCCCTTGATTACGCCGTTCACTGGGAAGGTTGCCGGTCCGCCGTGTTTCTCTGATGCGTCAAACTCGGTGCCGTTGATGAGCGTTCCGCGATAGTTGCACACTACCTTGTCCGTGGCCTTGGGCTTCTCACCCGTGCCCGCCTTCAGCACCTTGTATTGCAATCCGCTGGGCAGGGCCACCACACCCGGCTTGGTCTTGTTGGCCGCCAGGTAGGCTTCGCCTTCCTTCTTGGTGGTTTCCGCGCCTGCCATCGCCTTGGCCTGCAACTCATTCTGCAATTGCATCAAAGCGGCGCGCGCCTCGTCATCGGTCATCAGCGTCTTGCCGCTCATGGCGTCTTTCATGCCCTGCAGCAGGACGTTCAGGTCCACATCAATCCCGCGTTGGTGCAGGCTGCCGCCTACTTGCATGCCGATGGCATAGCTGGCTTTGTCTTTTTGCGTCTTCAGCGGAGAGTTGTCTTGGGCCGGGGCGGACGGCGTCTGCGTGGAAGGCTGTTGTGCCGATGCGGCCAGCCCCAGAGCCAGCGCCCAGGCGAGTGCGATTGCGGTTGTTTTTGCCATGCGATTATTTTTACATCCCTTCGCCCGCCGCGCAAACACCCACTGCCGGTAGAGATGTGGGTGACCTTCAATTTACCTGCAGTTGATCCCAGGTGCATTGCCCGGATGCGCCTCTGCAGGCTATTCAGGACGTGCGTATCCACAAACCCGGCGCGGGACCAGTAGTTCTGGAGTGGAGGGTCCCGCGCCTGAAGGTGATTTATGAAACTGGCGTTCTTACTCGCACTCGCTGTCATCCTGCCGCTCAACCTGGCGGCCCAACCCCAGACCTGCATGAGTTTGAAGAAGGTAGAAACGGAGTTCAGCGCTCTCTCTGCCGGAAGCGGCACGATCCTGTATCTGCACTTTGCGCGCTCCGGCACGTGCCACATCCTGGCTCCGGGTGGGCAAACACCGTCGCTTCCCGAACTGGCTATTGAGCCTTTTCCAGGGCTGGAGGTGAAATCAACCGACTTGAGCTTCGGAAAGTCCTATCACCTGAAAGACGCGGCGTTACAGGGCGCGCGTGACCTGCTACTGACCGTCTACCTCGGGTCGGTTCCCGAGATCGCTACCGGCCAGCACCAGATCCCTGCGGCCCTCACTTATACGGCCCTTGATGCCAAGGGCAATCTGTCTACTGAGACGCTGAAATTCGACCTGCCATTGAAGGTTGTTGCTCAAGGTACCGCGGTCAAGTACCAGGATCCCGCTTCCAAGCTGCGCGCGAAGGACTACATTCTCATCATTGTTCTCGCGCCGGTTCTTATTCCCCTGTCGCTGATCATGTGGCTCGCCGGATGGGATGGCTGCTGACAGGCTCCAAAAAGAAATACCGCGGGCCTTCGCCGATGAACGCCTCGTTAGACGATATGCGATCATCCGCGGACGCCCGCGGTAGGTTGCTTTGCGCCGGCTTAGACTGCTTCCTCCGCCGCTTCCTTCTCCACCACCACCTTCACCCGGCTGGTCACGTCGCGATGCAGCTTGATGGGCACGTCAAATTCGCCCAGCGATTTGAGCGGCTCGTGGAGCTGGATCTTGCGCCGGTCAATGTTGAACCCCTTGTGCTCCAGCGCCTCTGCGATGTCCGACGACGTGACTGAGCCGAACAGGTGCTCCTTCTCGCCCGCCTTGCGCTGAAAGGTGACGCTCACCGCCTCAAGCTGCCTGGAGAGCGCTTCCGCATCGGCTTTCTCCACCGCCGAGCGCCGCACCGCCGACTGCTTCATCTGCTCGATCACTGCCTTGTTGGTCTGCGTGGCTTCAATCGCCAGCTTGCGCGGAAGCAGGTAGTTGCGGCCGTAGCCTTCGGCGACTCTCACAACATCGCCGCGATGGCCCAGCTTGGGAACATCTTCTTTGAGGATGACTTCCATCTTGAATCTCCAGGTAAGAATCTCGCTTGCCAAATTTCTTTGTTGCCCCGCGGAGACTGCCTCTTGGCCGGCGAGGAATGACGTGTTAGGGAACTTCAGCCGCAGCAGGAATTTCCTGCCACGCTTACGCCAATCCTGGCTTTCTCCGTGCCTCCGTGTCTCCGTGGTAAATGTTCCTTACCGCGCCGCAAACGGCAGCAGGGCGATGTTGCGCGCCCGCTTGATCGCCTCCGTCAGGCGTCTCTGGTGCGGTGTGCACACGCCGGTCAGCCGGCGAGGAACGATCTTGCCCCGCTCCGCCACAAACTGCTGCAGCAGGCGCACGTCCTTGTAATTGATGTCGTCAATCTTCTCCACGCAGAACTTGCAGACCTTCTTGCGGCGGAAAAACTTGCGCCCGCCTTCACGCCCGCCGGGCCCGCCCGGACCACGCTCGCGGTCGCCCCGCTCGGGACGGTCCGGCCTTGCCGGCCGCGGCGCCGGTGTGGATACTTCCTGATTTACTTCGTCAGCCATAACTCTCCTTGGTCTTGTCTCCGCGAGTCTCGCGGAAATCTTTCACTCCAAACTGCAACCCAGGGCTAAAGCCCTGAAATATTTCGCTCGTCTCACGCGGCTTGTTCGTTTCGCTCACCCTGCCCTTGAAGATCGGGGCTGGGGCCGCTCTGAACCAAGCGCAAGCTGCAGCTAGAAGCTAGCAGCTAGTAGCTAACGGCTCGCTTACGCCGTAACCGCCGACCCTTCGCTCTCTGCCGGCGCCGCGCTCTCTACGGGCGCCCGCTTCGTCCGCGATGCGCGGAGTTTGCGGACCTTCTCCAGCCTCTGCTGTTCTTCATCCGTGCGCACGGTGATGAACTTGATCACCTGTTCGGCCACGCGCAACCGGCGTTCCAACTCGTGGATGGCTTTCCCATCGGAGTTCAGCGTGAAGAGCACGTACTGTCCGTCCTGAAACTTTTTCACATCGTAAGCCAGGCGGCGCTTGCCCATTTTCTCCACGTTCTGGACGGTGGCGCCGGCGTTGGTGGCATGGCCCTGCAGTGTTGTCAGCAGTTTGTCCACTTCTTCCTCCGCCAGGTCCGGCCGCACGATAAACATCACTTCATACGATCGTTGCATATAATCTCCAAGCTCCAAATCTTTGCAAATCGGTTCTTAGCACTTAGTAAAACCAAACCGCTGTTCTTTTACTCTGGCCTTGCGCCTTGCCAGGTCATCCGCCATTTCCGAACTGCTGCACGTTCCAGACGCAGCCAAGTACCAAGTACTAACTACCGTCGTTATTCCTCCGGCGGAACATTCTTCCGGTTAAACCGGCTCATGGCCGCCGCCGTGCCTTCCGTCAGCATCACCGTCACGGCCTGGGCCGCCAGTTCCAGCGCTTCATCCACCGCCGTCAATTGCGACTTGCGAAACGGCGCCAGGATGTAAGCCGCTCCGCCCTTGCCTTGCTCGGGCGCGATCCCAATCCGGATGCGCGCGACCTCTTCCGTCTGCAGCGCGTTGATGATCGACTGCATCCCGTTGTGCCCCGCCGAGCTGCCTCGCGCCCGCACTCGAATCATGCCCAGGGGAAGGTCCAGCTCGTCGTAAATCACGATCAGGTCCTTCGTTGGATCGGCCTCGTACTTTCTCACCAATTCCAGGACCGACATGCCGCTCAGGTTCATGTAGGTCTCCGGCTTGGCCAGCAGTACAACTTCCTGTCCGATCCTGGCCCGCCCCGTGAGCGCCTTCGCGTGCCGGTTGTCCACGGTCACGCCGCACTGCTCGGCTATTCGATCGACGGCTAGAAAACCGATGTTGTGCGGCGTGAACTGGTACTCGATACCGGGATTGCCCAGCCCCACGATCAGCTTCACGCCGGCTACTTCTTCGCCGGCGCAGCAGGCTGCTCTGCGCCTTCCTCCGGCACTTCCTGCTTGCCTTTCTTGATGACTTCAGGCTCGGCAGGCGCGGCCGCTGCAGCTTCCGCCGCGGCTTCAGGCGTGGGCGCCGCTTCCTCTTTCACTGAGGTGATGTGCGCTACAGCCTGGTTCTCGTCCGTAATGAACTTGACCTTGTCGCTGTGGGGCAGGCCGGACACGCGCAGCACGGTGCCGAAAACCAGTTCCGTCACATCGGCATCAATGTGGCTGGGGATGTCCCCCGGCAGGCACTCGATCTCCACCTCGCGCAATATCTGGTCCAGGATTCCACCCTGCGTCTTCACGCCCGCGGCCTCGCCCACCAGATGGATCGGCACGCTCACGCGCATCTTCTCGTCCATGGCGATCCGCTTCAGGTCGATGTGCAGCAGCGTGTCCTTCATGGGGTCGTATTGCCAATCGACGATCATGACCTTGGAGTTCTCGCCGCCGACTTTCAGGTCAAAGATCGTGTTGTGGCCGGATTCCGAGTGCAGGATCCGCGAAATCTGTTTGGGATCAACGCTCACGGCCAGCGTCTGCTTCTTTGCGCCGTACACGGTGGCGGGGATGCGGCCACTGGCGCGCAACCGTCGCGCTTCATTCTTGCCGCGCGAGCTGTCCGGCCTGGTCTGTGCTTCTACTGTTTCCTGTGTCGCCATGTTTCGTTTCCTTCTTCTGCTTCCGCGTTCCTCGCTTACGCGAACAGCGAGCTCACGGAAGTTTCTTCATGAATAGACTGGATCGCCCGGCCCAGCAGGCCGGCAATCGAAAGAACCTTGATCTTGGGCTCGGCCTGCGCCTTGCCCGTGAGCGGGATGGTGTTGGTCACCACCACCTGCTCCAGCTTTGAGGCCGAGATGCGCTCGATCGCCTCGCCCGAGAGCACCGGGTGCGACGCGCACGCATAAACTCTGGCTGCGCCAGCGTTCACCAGCGCGTCCGCGGTCTTTACCAGCGTTCCCGCCGTGTCAATGATGTCGTCGATGATCAGGCACGTCCGCCCTCTCACGTCTCCGATCACGTGCATCACTTCGGCCACATTCATCTCCGTGCGCCGCTTGTCCACGATGGCGAGCGCCGCATCAATTTTCTTGGCAAAGAAGCGCGCGCGTTCCACGCCGCCGGCATCGGGAGAAATCACGGTCAGGTTCGGCAACTCCATCTTCCTGAAGTGGTCCACCAGCACCGGCGATGCGAACAGATGGTCCACCGGGATGTTGAAAAATCCCTGGATCTGCGGCGCGTGCAGGTCCACGATCAGCGCCCGGTGCGCTCCCGCCGTGGTGAGCAGGTCCGCCACCAGCTTGCTTGAGACGGGAACGCGCGGCTTGTCTTTGCGGTCCTGGCGCGCGTAGCCGTAATACGGAATCACCGTGGTGATGCGCCGGGCCGACGCGCGTTTCAGCGCATCCACCATCAGCAGCAATTCCATCAGGTGCTCATCCACCGGGAAGCACGTGGGCTGGACCACAAAAACGTCCGCGCCACGCACGTTCTCCATGATCTGGATGTAAACTTCTCCGTCCTTAAAGCGTGTGACGTTGGCCTTGCCGCGTTCCATGCCCAGAAAAGCGCAGATCTCATCGGTCAGCGCCTCATTGGCGGTGCCGCAGAAGATCTTGAACTTGTCATCCTTGTGCGCGCGCTGGGGCTTGTGCTCGCTCTTCGGCTGAGTTTGTTGCTGCTTCTTCTCCGACTTTTCTGTTGCCGTCGCTATCGTCGCCATCGTTTTTCACCCGTTTGGAGCTGGTTTGCTACAACGGATTTTGTCGCGGACTCTCTGTTACAAGAGCCCAGGATTTATCTCACTGCTGCTTACTGAACTTTCTCCTTACCGACAGGTCAACTTCCAACTTCCACTTTGCCGGCCTTCAGCTTCGTCGCTGCTTGCAACTGTTTTCCGATCACGGCGATGTCGGCGATCACGCGCGATCTCGGCGATTTCTTTTCTGGCTGGGCGGCTAGGATTCGAACCTAGACAAAGTGCTCCAAAGGCACTTGACCTACCATTAGTCGACCGCCCAACTGTTCAATCACCCGCATTCAATCGTCAATCTTTGGCAATCCCAGCGATCCTGGCAATCTCTTCCGGCCCTAGCCTTGTGCTTCCGATGAACCGATGGCCCGATCTCCCGATGGCCCGATCTCCCGATGACCCGATTCATCAATCTCTGGCAATCCCGGCGCTCCTGGCAATCTTCTGCGCCCCCATGATCCGGTCCCAATACTCACTCCGCGTCAGCGTCCAGGTCGTCTGCGCCGGTATCTCGTTCTTTATCAGTAGCTTGGCCGCGCTTTCCGCGCTCGCCTGGTCGCCGAACAGTCCGTACACAGCCGACCCCGATCCCGAGAGAGACACGTATCTCGCTCCAGATCGTTCCAAGGCTCGCTTCACTTCACGTAGTGCGGGATACTTTGGGAAGACTACGCTCTCAAAGTCATTTTCAATCCCGGTACGGACAAGGTCGAGAAGCAGTGCCTCGGCCCGGTCCCGGCCTTTGCCTGGGACACCGGTTGGGGAAAATCTGCTGCCGTGCAGCCACTCATAAACGGAACGGCTGAACCCAACCATTTTATCGGTTCCATTCGTGGCAGTCAATTTGCCCGCGCCATCCGTCTTTTTGTCCCAATCGGCAAACGCTGCCGGCGTTGAGACGCCCGTTCCCGGCATGGCGATCACGCACGGCAGGCTCGGCAAATCTTCGATCGCGTACACCTGCTCGCCCCGCCCTGTGCCCAAAACCGTTCCGCCGATCAGGAACAGCGGCAGGTCCGAACCCACCTCGGCGGCA
>DASVFK010000157.1:0-11346 GCA_036380095.1 Candidatus Angelobacter sp.
TTACGGCGACGTACACCACCACGGCTGATGCGACCAGCCCGGCGGGCACGTACCCGATCACGCCCAGCGCGGACCCGAACCCGGTGCTGGTGAACTATCAGGTGGTATTGGTCAACGGAACACTGACTCTGCAGTAAGGACGAGTGTTGCAGGAGAAGGCCGGCGGTTTGCCGCCGGCCTTTATTTGTGATTCAGACAGAACAGGACCCAATCTGAGGGCAAGTGCACCTCAGGAGGTCAGGGCTTTTTCGCCGGGGTTTTCTTGGTCGCGGGCTTGGGCGAAACAGCCGGTTTCGGTCCTGGAGCGGTCCCGCACTCGCAATAATGCAAGGTGGCCACCGAGGCAGTCGTTCCTTCCGCCATGGTCACGACAAACATCCGGTCGTATTCGTTCTCGCCGATCTCCGGCACCGTACCGGCCTTCATGCGTGCGAGGACGAAGGGCAGAGTGTTGCTGTGTCCCACCACCAGGATGTTGCCGGCGCCGGCATACGTCAGTTTGCTGATGAGCGAGTTGGGATCTTTGGCGGGAATGATCGCCGGTGTCAGTTTGAGTGCGGCGGCCAACGGCGCCGCAGTTTGTTGCGTGCGTTTGGCGTCGGTGACAAAGATCTGCTTGATGCCAGCGTCTTGCAGCATTTTGGCCAGGCACGCTGCCCGTTTTTCGCCGGCGGGAGCCAGCGCAGGGTCGTCAGCCGGTGCGGTAGCTTTTTCCGCATGACGGACCAGGAAAATGGTGTGAGGGTTTTGCGCGGCCGCTAACTGGCACAGCAAGAATACGGGCAGAATCATGCGCTGCAACCAATGTTTCATCATCTCTTTTTGCATTGCCTCCATGAGCTGACAATGTTTGTACCACCTTTTGCGCGTGCTTGCCCGGGAAAGTGAGGAGGGGAATACATCGCAATACGATTCTAGTGCCACCGCCGGAGCTGCGCCGATGTGAAGCAACGTGGGGTATTTGCCTTAGAGTTTTGCCGTTACCCCGTTCAGATTTCCGGTTACTGAAGGTACGGATTCCATGCAACCGACGTATGTTAATATGGGGCCATTCCCCCGAACTTCTGCTGACTTGCGTCGAATTCCACTTGAGGAAATGCGCTTACAATGAGCCGAATGTTTTTGCTGATCCTTGTTTTGTCCGTGACATTTGCGCAGGCCCAGCCCCAGGCTGGCGGAACCGCGCAGCCGGTAGCGCCGGCCGCTCAGACAAGACCGCAGCCCCCAGTCCAGCCGCCCGCGCCGGTAGCGCCGGATGCTCCCGTGGTCACCATTCGCGGACTCTGCCCCGCGGGCCAGCAGCAGTCGGATTCGTGCACCGTGGTGTTGACGCGGCAGCAGTTTGAGACCATGGTCTCGTCGCTCAACATTTCAGGCCAGAACTTCACGCCGGCCGCGCTGCGCAGTCTGGCAACAGGTTTCGTCACGGTGCTGGCGCTGGCGGATGCAGGAGAAAAAGCCGGAGTGGAGAAGGACCCGCGCTTCCAGGAGCTGATGAAGGCTGCGCGCACGCGCGCCCTGGCGGATGCTTATCGCCGCTACCTGCAGGAAAAGTTCAGTAATCCATCGGCGGAGGAGATCGAGGCGTACTACAAGCAGAACCTCAGCAAGTTTGAGGAGACAAAGATTGACCGCATTCTTGTCCCCAAGGCGCATCCCAAGCGGTCGCAGGAGAACCGTGCTGAGTTCGAAAAGAAAGCGCGCGAGGTAGCAGACGGGACCCGTGAGCGGGCCGCCCGGGGCGAAGATGTGGCCCAGCTCCAGGCGGAAGTGTACAAAGCCCTGGCGATTGATATGCAACCGCCGCCAACGGAAGTCAACACCGGCCGAAAGGGAATTCTCCTGCCGGAAGTGGAACAGGACATCAAGGCGCTCAAGGCTGGTGAAGTCACCAAGGTTGAAGTTGAGCCTTCAGGATTCAACATCTACAAGGTGCGCAGCCGCACCGTGACCCCGCTAGAAGCTGCCAAGGCGCAGATTGCCCGTGACGTTACCCAGAAAAATATCGATGAGGCCTTGAAGGCTGCGACCGGACATGTGCATTCTGACCTGAACGATGACTTTTTCAATCCGCGTACCACAGGCGGTCCGCCGAACCAGCGGATACCAACCCGGACGATTACGCCGGGGAGCGCGCCCGCCGGTCGCACAGTTCCGTCGGCGACGAACCCGGCGAATCGGCCTGCGCAGACGCCGCCCAAGTAAATGGGTGCTGACTGGGAGTGAGTTTTTCCTGGCAGGCGCGCCGGACATTAAGAGGAATTGCGCGGAAACGCGCAGGCCGCTCATCAAGCCACTATCACGCCTTGCACACGCCGCGTGAGTTTAAGAATTAACGGATCTTCGATCCGAAGCGTATCTCTTTGATTTTCTTTCGAACTACGCGCCGAGACTTGAGGAAACAAAAGTCGCTTTGATACGCGCTCTTGCGCGGAAGAACAGGCGTGGCCATCCGAAGATTAAAGATTTTAATTTCGTCTCAATCCACCTCTAATTGATCGGGTTTAAACCTTAAGTACTTGATTTGCGGAACTTTGCCGACTACACCCCCGCTACGGCTTGGCCTTCCGGAACGATACAAGCCATAGAGCGTTGGCGGAGAAGAGTGTGACTGCCGCGACCCCGGCAGAAAAATTTGCGGCAATTGTTCGCGACGCAACGGATGAATGCCTTGCCCATTTTGAACAACTCCTAGAGCCGAAGCTCAGGAGGGGAAAGGTAATAACATGAGATCCTCCGCGCGGACAACAGCCGCGAACAGCGGCGTCCCTTGTGATCGTTTACTTGCTGGTCGGCTCTTTTTCATGGTGCTGCTGCTTCTTTTGGCCGCACTGCCGGTAAGCGCTCAAACGCTCGTCAACCCCACCACCGATACCATCAAGTTTTCTGGGAACACCCCAAACAGTCTCAACACGGGCCCTCTGGGCGGCATCGTAATGCAGGGGACGGCGATCAGCGTGTTCACTGGCCAGCCGGTTCGCCATTTGTGGGTGGCCGACACTCGCGCCAGCATCTGCCGGATGGATCCGGAACTCGATGCCCCCGGTCCGTGGGACATCGCTTTGTTGAGTTGCCAGTACTCGGTCTTTCGTGGGGGTGGCGCGATACCTGTGGGCGGCCAGTTCGCTTACGATCCCGCACGGCATTTTCTTTATTTTGTTGATAACAACACTGCCAGTCAGGGCGTAGTTCGAATTGGGTTTGACCCCTCCGGTGACAGCGGCCACGGCGCTTTGGATCTGACCAATGCCTTTACGCTCGCTGGAGGTTCCTTCGCGAGAAAGGGAGCGTTCGCTGGCGGCACAGGCTGCCCCTATCCCGGACCTGCGGCGCGGCGCGCAAAACCCAACGGCGCGGCATTGAGTCCTTTGGGCGACCTGTGGGTTGGATTTGCAGATGGTGGCGACATCCTGCGCTTCAACAGCCCAGCCACCGCTACGGAAACGGGCTTCGGCACCTGCGACGAGTTTGTCCAGGCTGTGGCGACGAGTCCGGACGGGGCAATCAGCAATTTCCTGGCTTGGATCGGCCATGATTTGTGGTCAGGGGACGGAACTTCTCCCTTCGTGATCCCCAACGCCGATACGACATGCTTGATTCCGCCATTTCCGGCTTGCAGCACAGCGAACGGCACGGTGATACCCACACTGGCCGCGGTAGGCGCGACGACCGCGCTCGCCGGTGACCAGGTCTATCCCAATACCAACGGCAACAACCTTTATTACGGCGCGGGAAGCCAGATTGCCTGGGTAGGGAATGTGGCGGCAGGCCCCGCCGGACAGACCCTTACTGTGACTTACATCAATGATCCGAATCCGAATCCGCCTCTTGCAGCGGTGAGCGCCGTGGCGGTGGATGCGAACGATCCGGCCAACGTGATCGTTTACTCGGCTGAAGATCCTGCTATTGCAGTGCTGCCACTGATCTTTGGCCAGGCACGCTGGTGGCGGACAACGCAAACCTCGGCGGCTGCTGCTGCTCCGGGAGCACCGGGGAACGTAGTGGCCGTAGCCAGCAACGCTCAGATCAGCTTGAGTTGGAATCCGGCGCAGGTGGCGCAACCCGTCACCAGCTACACCGTTCACAACAGCTTCATCTCTGCCGGCGCGCCGCTGGCCGACGTCCTGGTAACACCGGCGCCAGGCTCACCCTATCCTCCGACATCGCTGCTGATTCCCGGACTGACCAACGGCGTTTCTTACGCGTTTCAAGTTGCGGCGAGCAATGCCACCGGTACCAGCCCGTTCTCAGCGCAGAGCAATATCGCTACGCCTCCGGGCTTCGGCTTGCCCAGCGCGCCCACCGGCGTGACTGCGATCGCCGGAGATACGCAAGCCTTCGTAACCTGGACGGTTTCTGCCTCGAACGGAGGCGCGCCGATTACGAGTTACACGGTGAACGTATTGGACAACGGTGTGGGCACCGCGATCTTTGTCACCGTTCCTCCACCGGCCTTCGGCTCGAATACTCAGAGCGCTCTGGTCGGCGGCCTGACCAACGGCGACACTTACACTTTCACGGTGCAAGCGACTAACATCGCCGGATTCGGCCCTGCCTCGAATCTGTCGAATGCGGTCATTCCTTCGGCGGCCAATGTGCCGGTGATATCGATCACCATGACCGGCCCGACGTCACAAGCTATTACACCGGCGCAACAGACCGAGACCATCACGGTCACCAACTCGTCGCACTTCCCGATGTCGAATATCACCCTCACTGACACGCTGAGCACAGTGCCGGCGTTGATCTCGCTCATCACGCGCGACGCCACAGGCCTGGTGACGGTGAGCACAACCACCAACACCCAGATCACGTTTGGTCAAACGGTGACCATCGCCGGCGTGGCCGATCCTTCGTTCAACGGCACGTTCACGGTGACCAACACTCCGACCACCAGCACGTTTACTTACTTGCAGGCTGGTCCGGTGGCCACCAGCGGCGGCGGCTCCGCAACACAGCTGCCGACAGCGAACATCGTCACGGTCCAGACGGGCCAGGGGACGTGCACTTCCGGCGGAACCGGAATATCCACGTTCTCCTGCAACATCGGCTTCCTGGATGCGGGACAGTTCGTCCGCATCCCGGTCATCATGCAGATGCAGAACCAGACCATCACCAACGCGGCGACGGTCAACGGAACGGACTTTGCCGGCACGGCTCTTGCACCTAAGACCGCCAGCGTCACGACGTCCGCTCCCATCGGCATCACCACTACCGCCACCACGGATCTGCAAGTGTCCGGATCGGCAGTCAACGGTGGTCCCACTGTCACCGGGACGCTGCCCACAGGAGCGCCTGACACCTATAACTGGCAGATCAGGAACGCTACCAGCGTACCTGCCGACAACGTAGTGTTCACGCAAACCATGCCGGCAGCCCTGGTGTTCGATTCCTTGACCACGGACCTGCCTCTGGATCTGGGAACCTGCACGGGCCCGGCTCCGGGCACCCCCGGAGGCACGGTCACTTGCAACGTGGCCAACCTGGGTGGTTCGAGAAAGGGCGGCGCCAAACCCGTCTCGCAGTTCAAGCTCACGGTCAACGTGCACGTGGTACAAACCGGGACCATTAGCTCAACGGGTACCGTCACTTTCGCGGGCAACGACAGCAACCCGAAGAACAACACGGTGACCGTAACCATCAACGCCAAGTAACGCTAACGGACTGCCGGGGCGCGAGCACGCTTCGGCAGTCCTCAACTTTCAACGCCACTTTCTAAAGACGGGCTTCCGGTTCCGGAGGCCCGTTTTGTGTTTGTACTGATAGGTTCTGCGGCGACGAAGAGCGATTTAAGACGAAAGGGGAAGCAACTTGCTTATTGGGGTAAGAATTTTTGGGATTTCTAATGCAAGGTCAATCGTTTTTTAATTGTCTGCGAATAGGTTGTTCGACGATATCTGGTACTGGCAGCCCCAGCCGGTTCTAGGGCCCCAACGAACGCGCTTTCCGGAAAGCCCCGATCAATTGCGCTCCAAGTTGGGTCACAGAACGGATGATGCCTTCTTTAAGTTCAATCAGTTCTCAGGGCCTGAGGCTTCTAGAGAACGGGAAGGCACATAATGAATCTCACAAAGCTGTTTTCTTCAAACACACCCAGAGCACGCAAAGCCGCATGTGTGGCGATGCTGATGCTTTGCGCTGCAGGGACGTCCCTGGGACAGACAGCGTCAGCGGTGGGGATAACCGTCTCCGGACCTTATTCATTCAAAGATACGCCCGTGGTTGCAAGCTACAAGGTTACCGTTACCAACGCCTCGCTTGCGATTGTCTCTAGCATCAGCCTGAACCATTCGCTCAGGGCTGCGGACGGGGCGTACCTGATCGCCGCACAATCGAGCCAGGGAAGCTGCCAACTGGGCGGCCCAGGGATTTCCGCCCTGAGCTGCTCGGTTGACAGCCTGGATCCTGGGGCGTCCATCACGGTCAGCGTCGCGGCCCAAATGGTCAGCGCCGATATGACGTTCTCTGCTTCGGCAACAGGCATCGATGGCAACGGCGCCTCGTTCTCCACGGCCCCTGTGCAGCGGACTACCGTGCACGGCAACCCGCCCCCAGGGACGCCAATTGCTTCCATTTCGCTTTCCGCCAATCCCACACCCAAGGACCTGGTTGGCGGCCGCGCGGGAACGCTGAACTGGACCCTGCAAAACTCCACCGGAGCCAGGGCCAATAAGCTGGCCTTCGCGATGGTGATTGACAGCCGCATGCGGATCACATCGTCGGCGGTTACCGGCTCCAACAGCAGCGATGCGGTTTCCTGCGGTGCGCCCACACCGGGGGTTCCGGGCACGAACATTGTCTTTTGCAACATCGATTATCTGGGCGGCTCATCCGGCGGTAGCGGCGGCAGCACCACGGTTACACAACTGCAGGTGACCGTAAACTACATTTCGCCGGTAGTGGCGGCACAGACAACGCTCCTGGCCACGGGCTATCTGAGCTTTGATGGTTCGGACAGCTCGAACCCGATCGCTGTGGGTCAAGTCAGAGTGAAATAAACAAACGAACAGGCCAGCCGGGGCGCGCAATGCGCCTCGGCTGCTGTGCTCGTCTTTTCAGTCCGCCCTTTCACTGTGAATGCCTGGGACCAGATTCGCCGATACAACTCCTCAACTGCCCAAGAGATCAATCCTTCAAGGCGCTTTCAACCGGAGAGACTCGGCGATTGGTATAGTGAAGTGAGGGAAAGGACTGCTCCGTGTTCGAGTTCCACGTCTCTAGAACGGCGCGTGAACGCTATGGCTTTGATGATGCGCTGTTCTCGCTAAGCGGCAACGTGATCTTTGCCAACCTGGCGGCGAGCCGCGAGTTCGCCGATCGCATGAACCGGGTGCGCGAGGCGGAGCGGCATCCCGAGCGCGCAGTCCAGGCAGGCGCGCTGAACGCCATGGGGTTGATTGACGAGGCCCTTCACGCCTTGATGGCGCAGTATCGCCGCAGCAATCCGGGGGTGATGGCGGAGGCGCTGGCGTGGCTGGGAGCGAGGCTCGGGACGGACAGCCTGGAGCGCACTCTGCTGGCCTTTGCCGATCACTTTCCCACGGTGGCGGTGTATCGCGGAAAGCAGACGGCGGCGGCGTGGCTGGCAGGCTCAACTGAAGGCACGCCGCATCGCCATCTGGCGCTGGAGGAAATGTTGCTGCTGTGGCTGGCCAACGTGAATCCGGCCTTCCAGCCGTTCAAGGAACTTTTTGACGACGAGCTTCTCTCCCGGGCAACGGCATATCCGCAGGTCACGCAAGCACTGCCGGAGTTCTTTGACGCGCAGCCGCGCTTTGGGCCACAGAACCAGAACCTGATTGCAGTGTTGCGCGCGCCGGCGCTGGCGTCACCCGATTCGCTGGAAGGCCAACTGGCGTACATGCGCGCGCAGTGGACGGGCTACCTGGGCGAGCTTTTCCGCAAGATGCTGACCGCGCTGGATACCCTGAAAGAAGAGCGGGTGGCGGTGTGGATGCGCTTTCATCCCCCGGCACAGCATTTTGGTGAAGCGCAGACCTGGGGAGATGCCAGCCATGCGGCGGTCCCGCAGTTCGCGCGCACAGACCACGAGTACGAGCGCTTCAGCCCCGATCTGGACTGGATGCCGCGCACGGTGATGATCGCCAAAAGCGTGTACGTATGGCTGCACCAGCTTGCGGTGACCTACAAACGCGCGATCCAGCGGCTTGACCATATCCCGGATGAAGAGCTCGACCTGCTGGCGCGTCGCGGCTTCAACGGGCTTTGGCTGATCGGAGTATGGGAGCGGAGCACAGCGTCACAGCGGATCAAACAGATGTGCGGCAATCCGGAAGCCGCGGCTTCAGCCTATTCGCTCTATGACTATACGATTGCACAGGAACTCGGCGGCGATGCAGCCTACGAGAATCTGCGCGGACGGGCATGGGCGCGAGGCATCCGCCTGGCCAGTGACATGGTGCCCAACCACATGGGCATCGACTCGCGCTGGGTGATCGAGCATCCGGATTGGTTTCTGCAGCTGCCGTACAGCCCGTATCCGGCTTACAGCTTTGAAGGGCCGGATGTCTCGCGCGATGAGCGGGTGGAAATCAAAATTGAAGACCACTATTTCAACCGCACGGACGCGGCGGTGGTATTCCACCGGCGCGACCGCTGGACCGGCGACACGCGCTACATCTATCACGGCAACGACGGAACGAGTTTTCCCTGGAATGACACGGCGCAGCTGAACTACTTGAAGGCCGAAGTACGGGAAGGCGTGATCCAGACGATTCTGCACGTGGCGCGGCAGTTCCCCATCATCCGCTTTGACGCCGCCATGACGCTGGCCAAGCGGCACTATCAGCGGCTGTGGTTCCCGGAGCCGGGCAGCGGCGGGGCAATTCCTTCGCGCGCGGAGCACGGGCTGACCAAGGCGGAATTTGACGCGGCCATGCCGGTGGAGTTCTGGCGCGAGGTGGTGGACCGCGTGGCCCAGGAAGCGCCCAACACCCTGTTGCTGGCTGAGGCCTTCTGGCTGATGGAGGGCTACTTTGTTCGGACACTGGGAATGCATCGCGTGTACAACAGCGCCTTCATGAACATGCTGCGCGATGAGGAGAACGCCAACTATCGCAGCGTGATCAAGAACACGATCACCTTCGATCCGGAAATCCTCAAGCGCTATGTGAATTTTATGAACAACCCGGACGAGCGCACCGCGGTGGACCAGTTCGGCAAAGGCGACAAATACTTCGGCGTGTGCACGCTGCTGGCCACGCTGCCGGGGTTGCCGATGTTCGGCCACGGGCAGATCGAAGGCTTCACCGAACGCTACGGCATGGAATACCGCAAAGCGTACCATGACGAACAGCCGGACAACTGGCTGGTGTCACGCCACGAGCGGCAGATTTCGCCGCTGCTGCATCAACGGCGCGTCTTCGCCGAAGTAAAAGACTTCCTGCTTTACGACTTCTTCATGGACGAAGGCCGGGTGAATGAAGACGTGTTTGCCTATTCCAATCGCTGCGGCGATGAACGCGCGCTGGTGGTGTTCAATAATCGCTACGCCAGCACGCGCGGCTGGATCAGGGCGTCGGCGGCCTATGCGGAGAAGACGCCGGATGGGGACAAGCATCTGAGGCAGCGCACGCTGGGTGAAGCGTTCAGCATGGCAACAGACTCCGCGACGTATGCCGCGTGCCACGACTCGCTGAGTGGACTGGAGCATCTCTTCCGTGCGCGCGATCTCGCGGAACGCGGCCTCAGGCTGGACCTGCATGCCTACCATTGTCACGTCTTTCTCGAGTGGCGCGATCTAAAGGAAGACGTGTCTCATCCCTGGGGTGCGCTCTGCGACGCGCTGGCGGGCGAAGGCGTTCCCAGTCTTGAAGATGCTTTGCGCGAGCTGCAGCTCAAGCCGGTGCATCAGGCGCTCAAGAGCCTGCTGGATCCGGAGCTTGCAGGAGCGCTGGCGAGCTGTGCGCAAGAGCAGGAAGAAGAGAAGCTCGCGGCCACCATGGAGGTGGTGAGCGCGCGCGCTGAGACGCTCCTGAACGAGGTCTACATACGGCTGGCGGGCGGTGGCGATGAATTCGTGGACCTGGCGCTGAAGGACCAGCGCCCGGAGACGAGGCTTCTAGCAGCAGAAGTGGTTGCGCGCGTTGAGGCAACGATGCATCTGCACCAGCTGTGCGAGCGGGCCGGGCGTGAGTTGCTGCCGGAAACCATCATGCTGCCCGTAGAGGCCGTTGAAGCAAGGCTTCCAGCAGCGCTGTGGGGGGCAGTGATGGCGTGGTCCGCCATGGAGGCGATGAGCGTGCTGCTGGACGAGCCGAGCGGACCGGCGGCAGCGGCCCAGCTCTTTGACGTGCTGCGGCTGCGTGGCCCGATCGCAGAGGCGTTTGCAGCGTGCGGCATCGAGGGCGAAGAGCGATGGAGAGCCGCGGCCAGGCTGCGCGCCGTGTTTGCCCACGCCGGGGCGGCGGGCGCACCCTACAGTTGGATCCACGATCCCGACGTGGCCTGGGTGCTCGGCGTGCACCAGTATGAAGGCGTGCATTACCTGGTGAAAGAACATTTCGAACGGCTGCTATGGTGGATGGAGTTCCGGCGTCTGCTGGAGATCCAAGGCACAGAAGAGCTGCGTGCGGTGGAGCAGGAGATCAGGGCCAGGATGGAAGTGGTGGCGCAGGCGGGGTACCAGGTGGAGGCGCTGGAAGAGTCGATGACGAGGGAAGGGATCGCCGAAGACCAAGACCTACCACGGAGACACTGAGGCACGGAGAAGATCGGAACATCGGAAAGACCAAAACTATCTTTCGTGGCTGAAAACTTAAGACCTCAACGCGGAGACGCGGAGGCGCGGAGAATTTGAGGAAGCCCGGATTTATCCGCGTTCATCGGCGTGAATCCGCGGTAGGAATTGTTCTTTATCCCTCAAGCCGTGATTTGGCTGCTTCTGACAGGTTGCCGCCACAGATGAGGATGACCACGGTCTTATTCTCATAGCGCTGTGCTTCCTTGAGAAAGGCCGCAAGGGCCACAGCGGCAGCGCCTTCGATCATCCAGCCTTTGGCCAAACGCACGCGGCGCATGGCGGAGAGAATCTCGTCTTCAGAGACAAGCACGGAGTGGTCAATCACCTGGCGGCAGACCTCGAGCGTGATTGATCCGGGCTCCAGGCCGCCGGCCGTGCTTTCTGAAAGTGTGGGCTGCTCGGGAACGTCGATGATTTTCCCCGCCTTGATGGACTCATGCAAGACAGGAGAGTTTTGCGGCCAGCAGCCGACAACTTCCGTCGTGGGCGAAGCATGTTTCAGGTAGGCGCCAATGCCGCCTATGAGTCCGCCACCACCCACGGCGACAAAGACAGCGTCAATCCTGGTGTCCGGCAAATGGCGC
>DASVFK010000158.1:0-8880 GCA_036380095.1 Candidatus Angelobacter sp.
CCGTGCTTGGTGTTCATTTCCGCCAGCAAAGCTTCCACGGTCTGCGTTATGTCATCTTTATGCTCGCGCAGCGGCGGCATATGGATGTTGAAGACGTTCAGGCGGTAATAAAGGTCGCCGCGCAACTCGCCTTTGGCCACAGCTTCTTCCGGGACTTTGTTGGTGGCCGCGAGAACGCGGACATCGACCGGGGTTTCGACTTTGCTGCCGAGGCGGCGCAGCTTGCGGTCTTCCAGCACGCGCAGCAATTTGGCCTGGGTGGGCGCGGGCATCTCGCCGATTTCGTCCAGCAGCAGGGTGCCTTCTTCCGCCAGTTCAAAACAGCCGGCGCGGCGCTCCACGGCCCCCGTGAACGCTCCTTTTTCGTGGCCGAAGATTTCGCTTTCAATCAGGGTCTCAGGGATGGCCGAGCAATTGATCGCGACAAAAGGCTTGGTGCGGCGCGGACTCATGTCGTGGATGGTGCGCGCGACCATCTCCTTTCCCGTGCCGCTTTCGCCGGTGATGAGAACGGAGGCGGTGCTCGGGGCAACCATCTCGATCAGCCGGAAGATTTCCTGCATCACCTTGGAGGACCCTACCATCTGGCCCAGGACGCCGGTATCGCGCAGCTTGCGCCGGGTGACTTCCAGTTCCAGCGACGTGCCGCGCTGGCGCGCCGCGTTCGCCAGGATCTGTTTGAGCCGGGCCGGGTCCACCGGCTTCTGGATGAAATCGTAAGCGCCGGCCTTCATGGCATCCACGGCGACATCGATGCTTCCCTGCGCAGTCAGCAACACCACGGCGATCGGTTGCGGCTGGTCTGACAGGCGCTGCAACAGCTCCATCCCGTCCATGCGGGGCATCTTGAAATCCGTGACTACAATGCCGGGCGACCAGCCGGCCACTTTCTCCAGCGCATCAAGACCGTCTTTGGCCGTATCGGTGCGATAGCCCCAGGCGGAAACCAGTTCCGCCAGCCCGGAACGCTCGTTTTCTTCGTCCTCCACGATGAGGACTTTCTCCTGCGTACTCAACGTGTTCCCCTTTCAGAGAGATTACACTAGTTGAGCAGGGTGAGGCACCCCCGCGCAGCCCGGAAAACCCTATGGGCATCATTCAGCAGGCGGTGCATTCAGCAGGAGAGCGCGCGTGCGCAGGAGCACAACATGAAGAAACGGGCCATTACGGTTTTTGCGGCGTTCCTATGGGCTGCCATCGCGGCCACGCAAACCCCCGGTCCCAGCGGTCTGGCCAAGGACGCAATCCTGCAGACCGAACTGGCAAAAACCATCGACGCCAAGAACGCCAAGCCGGGAGATGAAGTGACCGCCCGGCTCACGCAAGACGTGCTGATGAATGGAAAAATCATTCTGCCCCGGGGAACGAAAGTGATGGGGCATGTGAGCGAAGCGCAACCGCACAGCAAGGAACATCCTGAAGCCAGGCTTGTTCTGGTCTTTGACAAGATCGCAGTCAAAGGAGGAGAGGAAGTGGCGCGCAATTTCGTCATCGCCGCGGTGGCGCCGCCCGTTGCTGTGCAGCAAGCGTCTGTCCGCAGTGACAACCTGGGTGTGCCGCAATCGATGGGCAGCAAGGGCAATCTGAGCGGCGGCCCTGTGGGCGGCGTTCCATCAACCGCCGGCGCCGGCGCAAGAAACCCCGCCGCAACAGACACCGCTACCCCCAGCATCAATGCTGGGAGCGGCAACGCAGGCGGTGACCCGGGCCCCCAGGGAGTGCTCAATAGCGCCAGCCGCGGAGTGGTCGGCATCGACGGCCTGAGTCTGGATTCCAATGCAGGCAGCGCGCCCGCCTCAATCCTGAAATCCACCAAGAAAAACTTGAAATTGGAGAGCGGCACCCAGCTGTTGCTGCAAGCCCTTGGCGTGGCGCCTTAAGACTGCTATTTCATCCTGAAATCGGCACGGAACAACCTCAAGCGTTTGGCCGATCTTTTTACTTCCAGCCGGTTTTCCTGGCTTGTTCTGCCGGTATTTCCCCTTATCCAGGGGAACACCTCCGCGCCGGGATTCAGAGAATCTGGTTTAACTTTCCTTTGATTTAGGGCACAATGTCTCACCATTAAAGAATCGTCTCCGGGCTCACAGGAGGCCGATAAATGAAAAGCCGCTCACATCTGGTAGCTGCTTTGCTTTTTGCCGCAGTTTCAACCCTGTGTGCGTTTTCACAGGACCAGGTTCCAGCTGCCCAAACAGAACAGACCCAGTCCCCCCACATAGCAGCGGATGAAGTCACGCTCAGCCCCGGCACCTTTCTGGTTGCCGAATTCAACGGAGGCCTGAATGCCGGAAAGCTCAAGCCCGGCGACAAGGTGAAAGCGACCTTGACGACCGGCTTGCTCGTGCATGGCAGGGTCATTGCGCCGGAAGAGTCAAGGCTGGAGGGGCATGTGACGGAAGCCCGGGCGCAGACGTCGTCTGAGCCGGAGTCAAGGCTGGGCATCATATTCGACAAACTGTTCCTTGGACACCACAAGGAACTGCGTTTTGTAGCGACGGTTTACCTGCTTGAGCCCCCGTCCAACCGGCCTACGCGCGTGGACCGCCCCAGCCAGATGCTGCCTCCTTCCCTGATGGGCGCCGGGTCTTCCTCGAACAATTCTCCTAGCGCAGCCAACCGCGGGAATACAGGCGCCGTAAACCGGGGAAGCACCACGACTACGACTACGCCGGCTACCGCGATTGGCGCCATGACCACGGGCACCTCGCCGATCGTTGTCCGCAGCACTCCTGGCGGCATCGCCGGTGACAAGAACGTGCCCGCCAAGCTGCCGGAGACGCAGAGCGCAAACAATCCCCCGGCGAGCGCAGCCAAGGGCATCAAACCCGGGGTGTATCGCATCAAGAACATCGCGCTCGGGCCCCGCGACGCCCAGACACCTGGATTCGTGATCGTATCCAAACAGTCCACCGTGAAGCTTGAAGATGGAACACAAGTAGTCTTGATGGTCATGAATCCCGCACCTGTTGTCGCCAGCAAGTAGCCGGGTACGGCAACAAATCTCATCGTCGCGCGGCCGGGCAACCCCGGCCGCGTTTTTTTGGCTCCCAGGCGGTCTTTGAGACGTCAACGCTACTTTGCCGGTTTTGGCTGGCCTTCAGTAACTTGTCTGTTAGAGAATCAGCGTGGCAACCTTGGCCCAGGTCACTTTGTCCGGGAAGAGAACTGCCGATTCAATATGCGCTCCGCGATGCGAATTGTAGTTGTGACATGTTTACTGCTCTGTGTTTCCCTGCAGGCGCAGCGATGGCAGCCGCTTGGGCCTGACGGAGGCACGGTCCGCAGCCTGGCTTTCGACCCGCAAAACCCCGACCGCATTTTCCTGGGCACAAGCGCCGGATGGCTCTACCTTTCAAACGATGGCGGGGCCAACTGGGCGCGCCTCTCTCATCTCGGCAGCGGCAGCGAGATGGTGCTGGACCACATCGTGGTGGAAGCAGGAAACAACCGCAACCTCTATGTAGCGGCGTGGAACGCGCAGTCTCCCAACAGTGATGGCGAGGTCTTTCGCAGCAGAGACGGGGGCAAGACCTGGGACCTGCTGGCGGATATCCATGGCAAGTCCGTGCGCGCGCTGGCCCTGGCGCCCTCCAGCCAGAAGGTCCTGGTGGCCGGAACGCTGGACGGCGTTTTTCGCAGCAACGACGGCGGCGACCGCTGGGAGCGCATTTCACCGCCCAACCACGCTGAGATCAGAAACGTGGAGTCCATTGCCATTGATCCGGTCAACCCGGACGTGATCTATGCGGGAACCTGGCACCTGCCCTGGAAGACGGAAGACGGCGGCAAGAGCTGGCACAGCATCAAGAAGGGCGTGATCGATGACTCGGACGTCTTCTCCATCGTCATAGATTCCCAGAACGCATCCAGCGTGTACATCAGCGCCTGTTCAGGGATTTACAAGAGCGATACGGCCGGCGACCTCTTCCGCAAGATCCAGGGAATTCCGTACTCGGCGCGGCGCACCCGCATGTTGAAGCTCGATCCTTCTGACCACAACGTTGTATATGCCGGCACCACAGAAGGACTGTGGAAGTCCGCCGATGCCGGCGCCACCTTCAAGCGCATGACGGGCGCGAACGTGATTATCAATGACGTTCTCATTGATCCGCGGCGGCCGGCGCGCGTGCTCCTGGCCACCGATCGCGGAGGCGTCTTGCTCAGCGACGACGGCGGCGCAACCTTCGTTGCTTCCAATCACGGTTTTACCCACCGCCAGGTCGCCGCATTGCTGCTGGACCGCAATGATGCTTCCCGGATTTACGCCGGCCTGCTCAATGACAAGGAGTACGGCGGCGTGTTCTTCTCACCCGACGCCGGCCGGACGTGGAAGCAGATGAGCGAAGGGCTGGATGGACGTGACGTGTTTGTTCTGCGCCAGGCGGCCGACAATACCCTCTTTGCCGGCACTGACCGCGGGCTCTTTCGTCGCAAGCCCGGCGATCCGGCATGGCTGCCGCTTGCCCCGCTCCCCGAGCCCAAGGCGGAAGCGGATCCAGGCAAGAAGAAAACACCGGCCAGGCCGGCAACCGCCTCTGGTCTCGATGGCCGCGTTGCCGATCTGGAACTCACTCCCAATCAATGGTTCGCAATAACGGCAAACGGACTGCTCGCCAGCAAGGACGAAGGCAAGACCTGGGTGCAACAGGAATTGTCCGGCATCAAGTACATGCACAGCCTTGCCGTGGCGGACCGCACCGTGGTGGTGGCCGGCAGCAACGCGATCTCGGTTTCGGTGAACGGAGGAGAGAGCTGGCTTGCGCCTCGACCGCTGCCGCCCGACGTGGTGATCAACTCCATTGCTTTCGATCCCAGCGGCGCCGGGACCATCTGGGCGGCGGCCCGCGATGGCGTCTATCGCAGCACCGACTTGGGCGATACCTGGAAGCGTGTCACCTCACTCCGCCTGGCCAATGTGGTGGAGCTCCAGGTTGACCAGGAAAACCAGCGCGTGCTGGCGACTGGCGCGGCTTCCACCAACGTGTATGAAAGCCTCGACAACGGCAGGACCTGGTCGCCCGTGAATTCCGGGTGGCTCTTGCGCCGGGTGCGCACCTTGCGAGGACGTTTGTTAGGTGCGACTCCGTTTGATGGCATCGTGCTTCAACCCGAATCCACCGCCGATGTGCAGGCGCCCGTCTCCAGCGCCGCCACTCGCTGAGCCAGTGTAAGGTCCTTCCTGCCGATTGGTAAAAAGTACACAATCTACCTCTTTAAGCTGCTTGTAACTATTTGCAGTCGCAAGACTTAGCGTTAGGTACTTACCTTGCAGTTACCAGGGGTTGGCAGACCCCGCTGCCGGGAGTTAGTCATGCAAGGGCAAGCCTGGGCCAGGATTTTCGGCTACGCCGTGTTAGGGGCAGCGTGTCTCGCTGCCATGTCCGGCTGCAACGCCATTGGCGGACAACCACCGGTTGCTTCCGCTGCCACACCTTCTTCGCAACAGCTTCCTTTTACTGAGAGCAAGCCCCTGGTCCCGGTGAATACCGCGGTCTATGTCCGGCTGCAACAGCCGCTCTCCAGTGCAACCGCGCAGGCCGGGCAGGTTTTTGAGGCCGTGCTGGACGAACCGCTGCGCGTAAATGATCAGGTGGTGGCGCCGCAGGGTGCGGCGGTGACCGGGAAGGTCATCGCGGCGCGGGCCTCCGGCCATCTGCACAACTCAGGCTATTTGCGCATCACCCTGTCGTCTCTTGCAATCAACGGTAAGAGCGTCGCGCTGCAAACGGACAGCATCTCTGTACGTGGCGGGAGCTTCAAGAACCGCAACTATGCTTTCATCGGCGGTGGCGCCGGAGGAGGCGCCTTGATCGGCGGTCTTGCTGGCGGAGGCAAAGGCGCCGCCATTGGGGCCCTGATCGGTGCAGGCGGTGGAACCGCAGCGGCTTACGCTACCGGCAAGAACGAAGTCGGCTTTGCCGCGGAACGACGCTTGGGATTTCGCTTGACTCAACCGCTCGAACTTTAATCCTGTCGCTTGGCTTTAATTCTGTCGCTTCGCTCCAAACCGCTCACGTTTTCGTCTCCAGCAATGATCTTTCAGCTCCCGTGGCTGCGGGCCCGGACCATCGGAAAGCCCAGAGCGTCGCAAACTTGCCTGCTGGTAGAGATGGTCGAGGCGGAAGAGGCGCGGAGGATTGGGCTGTCGGATGAGATTTGCGATAATCCCATTGCACAAGCGCTGCATTCCTGAGGAGACAGAGGGCAGAATGGAATCGAATCTTGATGAACAAATAGAAATCAAGCTTTCGAAGAGTGAACTGCTGGTTCTTTTCGAGTTCCTCGCACGAAGTTACGATGCTTGGAGAACGGCCGGAGACCAGGACGTTGCTACATTCGTTCTTTCCAAACCTGATGACGGCGAACGCACCGCACTCTGGCATCTGGAAGGTAAGATTGAGAGCACGCTCGTCGAAGTCTTTGCCGATAATTACAACGAACTCGTGCGCCAGGCCAAGGACGCCCTCACTGCTGAATAAAGTCAAGGGCACGTTTGCTCCCTTTCTTCCCCTCATTTAACCTAACTGGTTTCCCCAAACCGACATGGCCGAACTCTCCAACAAGATCATCAGCAAGATCGATCCAACCTCAGCGCGCTATGAAAAGAACATGCGCAGCATGGCGGAACTTGTTTCTGCCGTGCGTACGGAAGAAGACCAAATCCGCCAGGGCGGCGGCGAGAAGGGCATCGCGGCGCAGCATGCCAAGCAGCGCCAGACCGCGCGCGAACGCATCAACCTGCTGATTGACCGCGAGAGCGAGTTCTTCGAACTGGGCCTCTACGCCGCCTACGAAATGTATGAAGAGTGGGGCGGCGCGCCTGCGGCCGGAGTGGTCACCGGCCTGGGACGCATCCATGGCCGGCTGTTCATGCTGATCGTGAATGACGCCACGGTGAAGGCCGGCGCGTTCTTTCCCATGACGGCCAAAAAAGTCATCCGCGCGCAGAACATCGCGATCGAGAACCGCGTCCCGACGATCTACCTGGTGGATTCTGCGGGCGTTTTCCTGCCACTGCAGGAAGACGTATTCCCCGATACCGACGATTTTGGCCGGGTCTTTCGCAACAACGCCGTGATGTCCGCCATGGGCATTCCCCAGATCACGGCCATCATGGGCATGTGCGTGGCCGGCGGGGCATATCTGCCCGTAATGTGCGACACCATCTTGATGACCGAAGGCAGCGGGCTCTTCCTGGCCGGGCCGGCGCTGGTGCAGGCGGCCATCGGGGCAAAGTATTCGGCGGAAGAACTGGGCGGCGCGCAGATCCACGCTCAGATCGCCGGCACCATCGACTATCGTGAAGTCAATGACCACATCTGCCTGGAGCGCATACGTTCCGTGGTCAGCAAGCTGGGACACAAGCCCACGGCGCCCTTTGACAAGATCAAGGCCGAGCCTCCGGCCTATGCGGCGGAAGAGATTTACGGGACCTATGAAGCCGAAGGGCTCCGGCCGTACGACATGAAGGAAATCATCGCCCGCATCGTGGATGGCAGCCGCCTGGACGAGTACAAGGCCGAGTACGGCAAGACGGTCATCTGCGGGCTGGCGCGAATCGGCGGCCATGCCGTGGGCATTGTCGCCAACCAGGCGGCGAGCGTCCAGCAGGCCGATCCGCATTCGGGCGAGAAACACATTGAAGTCGGCCGCGTGATCTACACCGAGAGCGCCGAAAAGGCCGCCCGCTTCATCATGGACTGCAACCAGAACCTGGTGCCGCTGATTTTCCTGCACGACGTGAACGGCTTCATGGTGGGCCGCGACGCCGAATGGAGCGGCATCATCAAGGCCGGAGCCAAGATGGTGAACGCCGTTGCGAACTCGGTGGTACCCAAGATCACGGTGATCATCGGCGGCTCATTCGGCGCTGGACATTACGCCATGTGCGGCAAAGCGTATGATCCGCGCTTTGTTTTTGCCTGGCCCACCGCGCGTTACGCCGTGATGAGCGGAGCTTCCGCCGCGGGAACCTTGGTGGAGATCAAGATCAAGCAACTCGAACGCGGTGGCAAGCAACTGAGCGACCAGGAAAAACAAGAACTCTATAACTCGGTGAAAGCCACTTATGACCACCAGGCCGATCCTCGCTACGGCGCGGCGAGGCTATGGATTGATAAGATCATCGATCCCATGGAGACGCGCCAGGCGCTCATCACGGCGCTCGAAGCGGCCAGCCTGAATCCGGAGGTGAAAGAGTTTAAGGTGGGTGTTTTGCAAACTTAACGCGCTAGAATTCACCACGGAGACACGGAGACACGGAGAAAATCAAGATCACAAAAGCAAATCAGGCAGGGGTGCAAGAATGGACGATTTAGGTGATAAACGCGATGCTGGAGTCGGTCTGCGATACGAAGGACTCACAGAGCAGATTCTCGGGGCAGCGATTGAGGTGCACAAAGAGATTGGTCCCGGACTCATGGAATCAATCTATGAAGAATGCCTTTGCCATGAATTGCATCTGCGAGGGCTCGCGTTCAAAAGGCAGCTCATTGTTCCAGTCACGTACAAAGGGGTGAACCTCAATTGTGGGCATAGGCTCGACTTACTTGTTGAAGACACCGTCATCCTCGAATTGAAGGCAGTGGAACGGATTCTGCCAGTCCACGAAGCTCAACTCTTGACCTACCTGCGTTTGCTTAAAAAGCCGGTTGGATTCATCCTTAACTTCAACGTCCCTGTTCTAAGAGCCGGAATCGTACGGAGGGTCTTGTGACCTCTTCCTTTCTCCGTGCCTCCGTGTCTCCGTGGTGAATTCATGGCGCATGAAGTCAAAATCATCGAATGTCCGCGCGACGCCTGGCAGGGTCTCAAAGGCCAGATTCCGACTGATGTGAAAGTCGAGTATCTGCGCGCGCTGGTTCGGACCGGCTTTAA
>DASVFK010000159.1:0-22828 GCA_036380095.1 Candidatus Angelobacter sp.
GAAGATGTGGAGGCGGGCCTGCTGCACTGTGACATGCTCACGGCGGAAGACGATTGGCGCGCTTCCGCCCAGGCCAGGAGCCGTGCCTTGGAAGCGGGGAAGTTTGAGCCATTCGCGAAAGACATCATCTCGCGGGACGGCACCCGGATCCCCGTGCTGGTGAGCGGGGGAGCGCTCGCGGGGCGTCCCGGCCAGGGCGTTTCGTTCCTGCTTGACTTGCGAGAACAGAAACGTGCGGCTGACGCGATGCGAAAAAAGTCCGCGTACGCGCGTCTCCTCCGTGATGTCGCCGTGGCGGCGCGCGCAGCTTCCGATCCCCGGGAGGTACTCTCCAATTGTCTGGAAGTGTTATGCAGTGAGCTTGATTTTCCCATCGGACACGCGTTCCTGGTGGAAGACAACCTGGCGGTCCCCAGCCAGATCTGGTATTGCGCACCGGACCAGGTGCAGCGGTTTGCTGAATATATGGCGGCAACGGCTGAGATTTCCAAGGACGAAAAAACGAGCGTAATGCGCCTGGCCCTCAGTTCAGAAGTGTCCACGTGGCAAGGGCCGGAAGAAACGGATTTGGCCGCCTGTCCCCGGGCACGGGCTGCGGCAAATTGCGGCATCAAGACGATGATCATCCTTCCGCTCTTCGCCCAGGGGAAGCCCGTCGCGGTCCTGGAACTGGGAAGCTGTACGAAGCTGGCGCAACCCGATGAAGACCTGGTGAAGATCCTGGTGACCTTCAGCGCGGAATTATCGCGCGTGTTTGAGCGCCAGCAGGCCCAGACCGCGCTGCAGAAGCGCGAGGAACTATACCGCACCCTGGTAAAGAGCTTTCCCGGGGGCTATGTGATCGTCTTTGACGAGGAACTGCGCTGCGTGCTGGCCGACGGCAACCAACTGCGGCAGCCGGCGGAGTCGGCGGTCGGCAAGAGGATAACGGACGTTATCGAGTCCGATTCTGTGCCTGGTTTTGTGAACGCCTGCCTGGGCGCCCTGCACTGCAAGCCTAGTTACTTTGAAATGGTCCTCCGCGATGGCCGGGTCCACCACGTGGATGTGGTGCCCATTGGAAGTGATGGAGAGCTGGCCATGATCATCAGTCATGACATCACGGCGCTGAAAAGCACGGAGACGGCGCTGCGTGAGAGCGAGAGCCAGCTGCGGAGTTACGCAGAACGGTTGCTGGTGATGGCGCGCCGGCTCATCAAAGCGCATGAAGAAGAACGGACGCGGATTGCACGGGAATTGCATGACGACTTTAACCAACGGATCGCCGCCACCTGCATTTCACTCAGCAATATCCTTCATGATGACCGGTTGAGGAATGCGGAGATACGGCGCCAGCTTGTCGACACCAAAGAGGTGATCAGCGCGCTGTCGCAGGACATCCGCAGCATGTCCCACAGCCTGCACCCCGCGGTCCTGGAGCATATGGGCACCACGGCGGCACTTCGGGCGCAATGCGCAGAATTCAAGCGGATCCACAAGCTGGCCCTGACGTTTAAATGTGACTGTGAGGAGTGCCTGGACCGGATGGACAGTGAAGTCTCCATATGCTTGTATCGTGTTCTCCAAGAGGCGCTCACCAACATCCGCAAGCACTCGGGCGCCAGCCAGGTGGCCGTGGTCCTGCAGGCAAACGACCAGCAGGTGGAGATGCGGGTTTATGACGATGGAATGAGTTTTGACCCTGTCGAGGCGCGCAACAGCGGTCTGGGCCTGACCAACATGGAAGAACGGGTCAAGCTGCTGAACGGGACATTCTACATTTTCAGCAGACCCAACAGCAGCAACGCGATTGTGGTCACGATTCCTCAGAATGAAAGTGGAGCAAGGGCAGCAAAGGAAACACCGGCCAGCAGGGCAGTCGACCTGAGAGGACGGCTGCATGTGCAGTTGGGCCGATCAAGGGAGGGCCAAAAGATACCCGCGATGCCGCGTCGGCCCAAGAAAACCAAGCCGGTTCGATCCAAAGCCGCCGACTAATCCAGTTCGGGCGGTCTCCTGCACCAATCCGTTTGCTTTTCATAAAGCCGAGCCAGTGCCATCACCACTCCTTCGCTTCCTGGCGCCCCCGAAATCTGCAGCCCAATGGGCAATCCTTTTCGAGAAAAGCCACAAGGTATGGAGATAGAAGGCAGGCCGAAGACGTTGAACGGGCGGGTATTGCGGAGCATGACCAGCTCTTTGGCGCGAAGGTTGTTGGGCGAAGCATCGAGCTCCGTGAACGAAGGCGGCATGACCGGAACGGCCGGCGTGATCACCAAGTCCACCTGTTCAAAGATGTGAAGCACTTCCCGGCGCTGATGCAGAAGCTCACGATAACGGTGAATGTAGTCGGCAACGGAAACATCGGCGCCGGAGCGAATGCGGCGAAGGGTTTCAGGGTGGTAATCGTTCTCGTGGGCCGGCAGATACCGCTGGTGGTAAACGTAAGGCTCGCAGCGGACCACGGTTCGATCGGCCTCATGCGAGAGATCAACTTCTTTGATGCCGGCGGTCAGACGGCTGAGCAAGGCAACTGCGGCATCCACGGCGTGCTCGACTTCCTGGTCCAGCTCCACCCAAAAACTGCGCGGCGCGCCCAGGCGCAGGGCAGAGCAGTCTTCTTCGATCGCCGAAGGATAGTACACAGGAGGAAACTTCTGGCAGTAAAAATCGAGATGATCATAATGTGCAATGGCCTGAAGTAACAGCGCTGCATCCGTGACCGTGCGGGCCATGGGGCCCACGTGGTCCAGAGACCAGGAGAGCGGGAGAATGCCGCGCGTGCTCACCAGACCGTAGCTCGGCTTGAGCCCGACGATGCCGCAATAAGCGGCAGGGAGGCGGATGGAACCTGCGGTGTCCGTGCCGATGGCGCCATAGCAAAGGCCTGCGGCCACAGCGGCTGCGCAGCCCGAAGACGAGCCACCAGTGATGTGTGCTGTGTTCCAGGGATTGCGCGCCGGGCCAAAGTGGCCGATCACGCCACTGCCGCCATAGGCAAACTCATGCAGGTTCAATTTGCCCAGAAGCACGGCGCCGGCAGAGCGCAGGCGGCGCACCACTTCAGCATCCTCCGAGGGGACGTGCCGCTCGAGCACCTTGCTGGCCGCGGTGGTGCGCACCCCGGCAGTCTCGGCCAGGTCCTTGACCGCGACGGGAATGCCGTGCAGGGGCCCCTTCCATTCGCCGCGCGCGATCTCGGCTTCCGCGCGCCGGGCTTCTGCCAGGGCAGAGTCCGCGGTCACGGTGATAAACGAGTTCAGCTTGGGGTCCAGGCGTTCGATGCGGGCCAGGCAGGCCTCGGCGAGCTCTACAGGCGATACTTCCTTCTTCTGTACAAGCCGGCCGGCCTCAGCCAGGTCCAGCAACGGGAGTTGGGATTTGTCGCTTGCGGAAGTGCGCATGACCAATCAGAGAATATCATCGCTGCGGCGAAGGAAGAAGGTCTGGCTCTTTTGACCCGGATCCGAAATAGATTTCCCATGCAGTTCTGTAGGTGTTGGCATGGGATTGAACGCTCAGTTCGATCGGGCGCGAGTAGCCTCCGCCTGAGGTCAGCGCCAGAGGCACGCCCTGCGAGCGGGCGGTGCGGAAGACTTTGCGATCGCGTTCGATCAGTCCTTGCGGCGTGAGAGCCAGGCGGCCAAGAAGGTCAGTGCTCAGACCGTCGACCCCGGATTGATAGAAAACAATGTCCGGCTGAAAAGCAAAGACTTTGGGTAAGGCGGAATCGAGTTCGAGCAGGTACTCCGCATCTGCCATTCGGTCGGGCAGGCTGATATCAAGCGAGCTGTGTTGCTTGCGAAAGGGGAAGTTGTTGTGGCAATGAATAGACAGGGTGAATACGCCGGAGTCGCCGGCAAAAATCTCCGCGGTCCCGTCGCCTTGATGGACGTCCAGGTCAATCACCGCGGCGCGGAGAATTCTCCCTGCCTGGCGCAAGAACTGGATGGCAACCGCGATGTCATTGAAGACACAAAACCCGGCCCCATGGGCACGAAAAGCGTGGTGAGTGCCGCCGCCCAAGGTCCCGCCCCACCCGTAAGCAAGAGCGTCCAGCGCGGCGCTGATGGTGCCGCCAACGGAGGCCAGAGCGCGTTGCACCAGGGCTTCCGACCAAGGCAGACCGATCCGCCGCATCACCGCGGACGAAAGCCGGCCTTCCACAAAGGCACGTACATAGGCTCGATCGTGGGCCAAGTCCACGGTTGCGAGTTCGACCGGAGGCGCGGTTTCAAAATGGAATTGTCCCTCCTGCTGCAGCAGTGAACGCAGCAAACCATATTTGAGGACAGGGAACTTATGGCCCTGGGGAAGCGTAATGATGTATTGATCGGTAGAAAATACTCGCGCTTTAGGTGAATCCGGCATAACGGAAAGAGGACTCAAGAGTCTACTTATCAGCAAGGGTTAAGCAAGGACCTAAAAAGCTGTTCGTTTTCGCACACTAGGTTTCCAGGAATGGACAACCGGACAGGGCGCAGGGAGATGAGAAGTCGTTTAACTCCTTAAAAATCAATTATTTAAGTATAGCCTGCTTTGGCACTGTTTGTGCAATGTAAATAGGACGCCATGGATATTGTACGCGACGCATCGGTGAAGAAAAACAAGCAGCGGAAGCAGATTGCCCTGATTGTTTTGTTGGGAATTGTGGGTCTCCTCGTGACTCTGGGCGTCTCACGGCTGAAACCAGCCGCACCCAGCGTGGACCTGGGCACCATATGGACGGACACGGTAAAGCGGGGCTCCATGGTTAGGCAAGTCCGTGGGCTTGGTACGCTGGTGCCGATTCCCGAAGACGTCCGCGTAATCCCGGCGGAGACCGATGTGCGGGTGGAACGGATCGTGGTGTTGCCGGGTACGCCGGTTACGCCGGAAACAATCATCATGGAGCTTTCCAACCCGCAGGTGCAGCAGGAAGCGCTGGCGTCTGACCTGGAATTGAAGTCAGCGGAAGCGGAATACCAGAACACCAAGGCCAAGGTAAACAGCGACTTGCTGAACCTGAAAGCGGGCGCGGCCACGGTGGAAGCCGACTACGAAAACGCGAAACGTGACGCGGACGCGAACCAGGAGCTGGCGAAAATCGGCGTGCTTTCCGCGTCTGCGATGAAGGCATCTGTGGCCAAAGCGCGGGAGCTGGAGACACGGCACCGCATTGAACAAGAACGAATCGAGCAGACGAGCAAGGCGGTCAAGACGCAGCTTGACGTGCAGCAGGCCAACATCGACCAGAAGCGCGCCATGGCCGAGTTGAAACACCGCCGGCTTGACGCACTCAAGGTCCGAGCAGGAATCACCGGAGTTCTGCAGGAAGAACCGGTGCAGGTGGGCCAGCGCGTGGTGCAGGGAAGCATCCTGGCAAAAGTTGTACAGCCGGAGCACTTGAAGGCGGAGCTGAAGATTCCGGAGACGCAGGCCAAAGACATTCTCATCGGCCAGCAAGCGGAAGTGGACACGCACAACGGGGTTATGAAGGGCACGGTTTCACGCATTGATCCGGCTGTGCAGAATGGCACGGTTACGGTGGACGTGAAACTGGACCAGGAAGGACCGCGTCCCAAGGGCCTGCGACCCGACCTGAGCGTGGATGGCACCATCATGCTGGAACGTCTGGACAATGTGCTCTATGTGGGCCGCCCGGCGTTTGGTCAGGAAAAGCAGATGGTGGGAATGTACAAGATCGATCCGGACGGCAAAGGCGCATCCCGCACGCAGGTGGAGCTAGGACGCAGCTCGGTCAGCACGATTGAAATCGTCCGCGGACTCAAGGAAGGCGATCAAGTGATTCTTTCCGATATGTCGCGCTGGGAAAACAACGATCGGGTACGTCTGGAGAGATAGAGACAAAGAAAAAAGTTATTCGAGAGCTGAACGAATCTATTAAGGAGACGACAACGCCGTGACGAATGGACAACCGTTGATCAGACTGGAAAACGTTACCAAGATTTTCTACACCGACGAGGTGGAAACTCATGCGCTTTCCGGCATCCACCTGGACATCAACCGGGGCGAGTATGTCTCGATTGCGGGTCCTTCCGGCTGCGGCAAATCGACTTTGCTTTCCATCATCGGCCTGCTCGACTCTCCCACCGACGGCTCGTATACGCTGAATACGCGCGCCGTGCAAGGGCTGGACTTCTCGGACCGCGCGCGCATCCGCAACCAGGAGATCGGCTTCATTTTCCAGAGCTTCAACCTGATCGGCGACCTTACGGTTTATGAGAACGTGGAGCTTCCTCTGACCTATCGCTCCATGTCGTCCGCGGACCGCAAAAAGCGCGTGCAGGAGTCGCTGGAGAAAGTGGGCATGGCTCATCGCATGCGCCATTATCCTTCGCAGCTCTCCGGCGGTCAGCAGCAGCGTGTTGCCGTGGCCCGCGCGCTCGCCGGCTCACCCTCCATCCTGCTGGCGGACGAGCCCACCGGAAACCTGGACTCGCGCAACGGCGAGGCCGTGATGGAACTCCTGCAGCAGCTGCACCGCGAAGGCGCCACCATCTGCATGGTCACGCACGACGCCCGTTTTGCCAAGCACGCGGAGCGCACCATTCATCTCTTTGACGGCAAGGTAGTGGAAGAGACGGAAGCGGCGCGCCAGGCGGAGATGGCGTGATTAGAGCCGGCGGCCACTAGCAATTCACTCAGCTAAAGCCGGCCCGGAACTTTTCAGCGTGTGCGCGAGGGCAAGGTGCCTTAAAGGGTTTTTTCCCTAAACACCCCTTTTACTATCGAGCAGAGGTTTGCCGTGAGCACCCTTTTCCAGGACTTTCGTTTCGGCGTGCGCATGCTGCGCAAGTCGCCTGTCTTCACCGCTATTGCATTGATCACGCTGGCGCTGGGGATTGGCGCGAACACCGCGATTTTCAGCATCGTCAACGCGGTGTTGCTGAAGCCGCTGCCGTTTCCTGAGCCTGAGCGCCTGATTTTCGCAACGTCAGCGTTCTCCACCCAAAAGGGAGATGGCTTTGCCATCTCCTACCCCGATTTTTTTGACTGGCGCGCCACGGCCAAGTCATTTAGCGCCATGGCCTCGTACCACGGCGATAGCTTTACCCTGACCGGGCTCGACGAGCCTCTGCATGTGAATGGAGACACCGTTTCAGGTGATTTCTTTTCTGTGCTTGGAGTAAAGCCTTTCCTGGGACGTGGCTTCACACGAGAAGAAGAGAAGCCGGGCACACGGGTAGTGGTTCTGAGCCACCGGCTCTGGCAAAGTGCGTTTCATGGCGATTCCGGAATCGTGGGCCGGGCCATCACCATGGATAAGCAAAGCTACACCGTGGTCGGCGTGATGCCTGCAGGTTTCATGTTCCCTGTAGACAACGATCCGCCGCGATTGTGGCGTACGTTCGCGCCCGAAGCGGAGACCAGCGATCCCAAGGAACCTCCCGCCACCGCAGGGCGTGGAGCGCATTTTCTGCGCGCGGTGGCAAGGCTCAAGCCAGGTGTTTCCATCGAGACCGCGCGGGAAGAGATGAACGTGATCGCGCGCAATCTGGCCGCGCAATATCCCGATACCAACAAGAAGTTTCCCTCCGTAGCGGTGACCACCGAACTGGAGCACCTGATTGGCGATAGCCGCACGCGGCTTTATATGCTCGTTGGCTCCGTGGTGCTGGTTCTGCTGATTGCGTGTGTCAATGTGGCCAACCTCCTGCTGGTCAGAGCGAGCCGCCGCAATCGCGAGATCGCGGTACGTGCGGCCTTGGGCGCGAAGCGCGGCCGTATCGTGCGGCAAATGCTCGCGGAGAGCATGGTGCTCGGAGCCGGGGGCGCCTTGCTGAGTATCCCGCTGGCGATGTGGGCTTTGAAGCTTTTTATCAGCCTGAGCGCAGACAAGCTGCCGCGCATGGCAAGCGCAGGTTTGGATGGCCCGGTGCTGGCCTTCACGGCAGGGATCGCTTTGCTCACCAGCATTGCGTTTGGACTGATTCCCGCTTGGCGCAGTTCCAGTCCAAACTTGAGCGAATTCATGAAAGAAGGGCGCGGCACAACCGCCGGCAGTTCGCACCAGCGGCTGCGCGGAGCGCTGGTTATCGTGGAGACGACATTGGGGCTGGTCTTGCTTGTGATGGCCGGCCTTCTACTGCGCAGCTTCCATCGCATCGTGGCGGTGGCCCCCGGCATGGATCCGCACAACGTGCTCACGCTTAATTTCGATCTGCCGGACAAAAAATATTCCGAGCAGCAACAGGTGGATTTTTATCGCGACTTGCTTGAGCGTGTGCGCAGTCTGCCGGGCGTGGCCTCGGCCGCGGCGATCACGCCGTTGCCGTTGAGCGGCAACATGGCGATCATCACCTTTGAGATTGAGGGCCGTCCGGTACCCAGGGCCGAAGAGCCTTCCGCGGACATCAAGGTCGCCACGCCAAATTATTTTCACACAATGAACATTCCGCTGCTCAGCGGCCGGGATTTCAATGAGCGCGACGATGGCAAGGCGCCCGGAGTGGTCATTGTGAACCAGGCGTTTGCGCGGCGTTTTTTCCCGAACGAGAACGTTTTGGGTAAACACATCAGGCCCGGGGCCTCCAACCGCGGAGAACCCATGATGCGAGAGATCATCGGGGTGGTGGGGAACGTCAAAAGCCGCCGGCTGGATACGCCGGACCGTCCCGAGTATTACATCCCTCATCAGCAGCTTAATTTTGGCTCGATGACGGTGTGCCTGCGCACCAGCGTGGACCCACACAGCCTGACCACGGCCGTGCGCGGTGTAGTTTCTTCTTTGGACCGCGACCTGCCGCTCTATGACATCAAAACCATGGACGAGTATCTTTCCGGGACGCTGGCCACGCCTCGCTTTCTTACCATGCTGCTTGAGGCCTTTGCCCTTTTGGCGATCCTGCTGACCGCGGTGGGCCTGTATGGAGTGATCTCCTATGCCGTGGCCCAGCGGACGCATGAGATCGGCGTACGTATCACGCTGGGCGCGAGCCGCGGCGATGTGATTGGCATGGTGCTGAAATCAGGGCTGCAGCTCACTGCAGCCGGCGTGGTGGCAGGAGTCGTTCTGTCCCTGGCAGCCGCGCGCTTCATCTCGTCGCTGAGTAGCCTGCTCTACGGCGTGAAACCGAATGACGCGGTGACATTCGCGGTGGTCATCTTGATCATGGCCGCGGTATCTCTACTTGCCTGCTATATCCCGGCGTATCGCGCGTCAAAAGTGGACCCGATGATCGCCCTGCGGTACGAGTGAACCATCAAAACCGGGGGATGCAACGCTGAGCAAGCGTTCATCAGTCAATTAGCGCATGCCGCGCAACGCCGTGGGGTATCATAGTGCCGCGGTTTGACAACTGCGAGCATCCCTATGAGCATTGACAACCCGGCAGAGCGGCTGGATTCCTGGAAAGAGATTGCTTCCTACCTGCGGCGCGATGTCCGCACCGTACAGCGCTGGGAGAAAAAAGAAGGCCTGCCGGTGCGGCGGCATCAGCATGACAAACTTGGGTCGGTCTATGCCTATCCGGCGGAGCTAACGCAGTGGTTTGCCACCCGGCAACAAACGTCGCCCGCAGGGACCGCAGCGCAGAAAGAGGACAAGATAAAACTTGCGGTGCTGCCGTTCGGCAATCTCAGCGAGGCCAGTGAAGACCAGTTTTTCTCGGAAGGCCTGACCGAGGAGATGACGACCGAACTCACTCGCATGCAGCCAACCGAGTTGGCGGTGATCGCCCGGGGAACGGCGGCGCACTACAATGACGGCCGCGAGTCGCTGGAACAGATGAAAAAAGACCTCGGCGTGGACTACGCTTTGCAAGGCAAAGTGCGCAGGGCGGGCAACCGCGTGCGGATCACCGCGCAGCTCAGTGAAATCCAGGACCAGACCCAGCTCTGGGCCGGCACCTTCGAACGTGACCTCAGCGACGTGCTGGCGGTGCAGGCGGAGATTGCCCAGGCGATTGCCCAGGAGATCGGGCTGGCGCTGAATCTTTCTGCAAGCAAGCGGCTGGCGGCGATGCAACAGGGGCAATCGCGTGTGCAGCCCGCGGCGTACGAAGCTTACCTGAAGGGGCGATACCACTTGCACGAGATGTCGCCGGAGGGCATCAGCAAGAGCATTCAAGACTTTGAGCGGGCGGTGCAGGCTGACCAGCAATATGCTCCAGCATATTCTGGGCTTGCAAGCGCGTACGCGCTGCTGGCTATCGCGCCGTTTGACCTGAAGCCGCCGCGCGAGGTGATGCCGCTGGCGGAGAAGGCGGCGCGGCGTTCACTCGAGCTGGACGATTCTCTGGCAGAGGCGCACGCGGCGCTGGCGCTGGTGAACCACCATTATTATTGGAAGTGGAAGGAGGCGGAGGAAGGTTACAAGCGCGCACTGGAGTTGAGCCCTTCCTATGCCGCCGCGCATCTGTGGTACTCGTGGCTGCTGCTGGCGCTGGGCCGCCGCGATGAAGCGCTGGGCGAGCTCGAGCAGACGATGCAGATCGTCCAGGAGACTGATCCGCACCGACTGGTGGCGGTCCACGCAACGCGGGCGCAGGCTTACTACTTTGGCCGCGAATTTGAGCGAGCGGTAGCGGAGTGCGAACGGGCCTTGCAACTCGATGCCAAACACTTCATGCTGCACTACATCATGGGCCGCTGTTACATGCGCCTGGGAAAACCCGATAAGGCCATTGCGCAGTTGAAGGCAGCCAGTCCCGCCCCGGGCGAGATTCCGTTGGTAGACGCCGCTTTGGGCCTGGCCTACGCAGTGACTGGCCAGCAGGAAGAAACCAAGAGGATGGCCGAAGCGTTTCGCACGACTTTCAGCCAACGATACATTCCCTCCACTTACTTTGGCATGCTGTATGCCGGCATGGGCGACAAGATGCGCGCCCAGGCGTGGCTGGAGAAAGCACTCGCCGAACGCGCTGACGGACTGACCTGGTTGGGCGTGGAACCCATGCTGGATGAAATGCGTTCCGATCCGAAGTTCCAGGAGCTATTGCGGAAGATTGGGCTGCCACAATCTGCCGCACATTAAAGCGCCAATGGTCCGCGGTTCTCTGAATACTCGTGCATTCCGCAAATCACTGGGCGAGACAATCGCGTGGTGTAGTTTCCAGGCGGTTCCCGAGGGTGTGGTAGACCGTCGCGAGATGCAACGAAGACGCCAGATCTTGGAGACCTCAGGGCAGTTGATTGCACAAGCTCATCAGCGCGTGCGCAGGAGTTGGTTCCGCTGGAATGCAACAAGCACTCCCGAGTGGACTCAGGCCATGGAAATAGCGCACAGTGTTCAAACGTTACCAATGCCAGGCAGCACATATCTGCGAAATCCAGGTCTGAATCCCTTTGTCACGCTCGACGAAGCCAAAGATGAAGCACAACGCCAAGGAGTCGTTCAACAGGTCGTGAAAACCCGAGCACAACTCCTTAATGATTCACATTCTGTCATTGTCAAGGAAGAGACGCTCGATCTTGCCGGAGGTCGACTGCTCCTTTACTTTCCGACAGAGAATCTTGCCGATGGCGCTGCAGAGGTAGCGTCGGGTGGTGTGCTTGACGTGAACAACGTGCCGCCGTGGGACACGTGGGTTGAATACTCTTCGCGAACCCTGATCAGTTGGATAGCGCCTTGGTTGGTATCTTTGGTAGAGGACGGAATCAAGGTGAACCCCGAACAGTGCATCGGCTGGGATTCGCAGAGCTGACGTGTTAAACTCTGCGCGCCTGCCATGCTGCGAAGAATCTTTGCGCTTGTTTTGTTGAGTTGCCTTGCGGCTTCCGCCGCCGATGAGTTCACCCTCTACGAGTTGCTGGCGCCGGAAACCCACCAATTTGCCATCACCTATGACGTGACACAGACGCGCGAGGGCGCGCGCTTTTTCTTCAATCCGATTCGCCCCGGCTCAATAGCCACCAAAGAGCGTGTGATTGAGCGAAGCAGCGGTAAAGAGCTCACGTTCGAATCGGTCAGCGGCAAAGACGCCAAGACAGCCGGGCTGCTTCCACCAACTACAAGAGACGAAGCCCAGTTCATCAAAGTCCACCTGCCTGGGCCGGTACCCAAGGGCGGCGAAGCGCGGATTCGGATTTTCAAGACCTATACGGACGCGGCGGCCTACTACTTGAAAGACGAAAGACTTGTTTTCGAGCGGCCGCTAGGCATCAAGCGCAATGTGGTGCTTTTGCCTCAAGGTTGGGAACTGGTGGAGTGCGCGTCGCCGGGCATTGTTTCCACTGATGCCGACGGGCGCATCCGCGTGAGCTTTCTGAACGACCGTGATGACCAGTTGCCGGTGAAGATCGTGGCGAGGAGGCTGCCGTGAACAAACCTATGGCGTTTCTTTCAGTGCTGGTTGTGGCGGTGGCCATGTCTGCGCAGCAGGGATCTTTTCATCGCGCCCAGCAGGATCGAGAGATCAGCTATTGGCTGCTGGACCCGGCCACGCATCAATTTTTCATCTCCCATGATTTCACGGTGACGCGAGTGGGGCAGAAATACGTCCACAGCTTTGTGCGCAAGGGCAGCACCGTAGCGCCGGACGCGAAGATGATCGACCTTGACACAGGCAAAGCGCTCAAGACCTACGCGGTGGCGGGGAAAGACGTGAATGCGCTGGGATACTATCCGGACAAAGTGGACCCGGATTCGGTGGCGGTGCAGGGTGATCTGGAACATGCGATCGCCGAGGGCCAATCAACGCGGGTCCGCGTGCAGGAAACATACACCGATCCCGTCGGCTACACCGTGAAAGACGGCGAGCTGGTGTGGACGCGAACGCTGGGGCGCCCGGTGAACTACGTGACATTGCCGGCCGGCTGGATGCTGACTTCCGTCAACACACCCGCAGTGGTTTCGCTCGACGAAGAAGGCCGCATCAAGCTGCGGTTTACCAACATCCGCAATGGCGATCTTGCCATCGAGATCAAGGCGCGCAGAAGGCCGGAAAAGAAAGAGGCAGGGAAGTAGCAATCAGGCGGAGCGCCGCTGCCGCGCCACTTCATACATCACAATCGCCGCCGCCACGGAAACATTGAGCGACGGCACTTTTCCCAGCATGGGAACGGAGACCAGGAAGTCGCACTTCTTGCGTATCTGCTCATGCAGGCCGTGGCCTTCCGCGCCCAGGAGCAGAGCGCAGTCCATCTTGTAATCGAGCTGATCGTAGGATTGTGACGCGCGTTCATCCAGGCCAACGGTCCAGATGTTGTTATGCTTCAACTGGTCCAATGTGCGGCTCATGTTGGTGACTTTTGCGATGGGCAAGTATTCTGAAGCGCCGGCCGATGCCTTGACCACCGTGGCCGTAACGCCGGCGGCACGGCGCTCAGGGATGATCAGGCCATCGGCGCCGGCCCCTTCCGCGGTACGGATGATCGCGCCCAGATTGTGCGGGTCTTCCACGCCGTCCAGGGCAACCAAAAATGCGTGCGTGCCACGCTTGTGCCCGAACAGGTCTTCCACGTTAACGTATTGCTTCTCCGCGGTGACGGCGACCACACCCTGGTGGCCGGCGGTCCGGGCCAGACGGGTAAGCTCGTCGCGCGGCATCGGTCGCACGGGCACCCCCGCTGTTCGGCAGAGCTGGGCGATCTTCTGCAGGCGCGCGTCGCCGCGTCCGGCTGCAACAGCGACGTATTCAAAGCCGCGGCCGCGCGCCGCCAAAGCTTCTTCCACTGCATGAATGCCGAAGATGATCTCCATGGAGAACTGCCTATGCCCTGGCCTTTAGCTTATAACGTTTGCGAGGAGGAAGGAGCAAGCGACGCATGGTAAGGAACCATACCAGACAAGAAAACGGCGGAGCCAAAAGGCCCCGCCGTTCTGAGTGAAAGACAGTGTCGTTATTGGCCGCCGGACTGGAACGGCGCCAGCTGGTCCGCGATCTTACTTTTATCGCCCACCACCACAATCGTCATCTTGCCGGTGGTCAGATATCGCTGTGCCATTTGTTGCACCTGCTGCGGCGTTACCTCGTAGACTTTCTTGACGTAGGTTGCAAGATAGTCGTTGCCCAGATTGTGCAGATCGGTGAATGCGAGCAAGCCAATGATGCCTTGTCGCGATGAGTTTTGCAGGATGAAAACGCCGGCGGTGTAGTCCTGGATGCCCTTCAGTTCTTCTTGAGAGGGCGCTTCTTTCTGCAGCCGTTCAATTTCGTAAAAGATTTCTTTCAGGGAGGCGCCCGTGACGGCCGTGGTCACATCGGCAGTTTCTGCCCAATACGCATCGCGATAGCGCGTAGAGAGCTGGCTGCTGGGCGAGTAAGTGTAACCTTTCTGCTCGCGAATGTTGGAGGTAATGCGAGATCCGAATGAGCCCCCCAGAAGTGTGTTGGTGACGGCCAGCGGAATATAGTCCGCTTCTCCGGGATATGCGGCAGGCAGGCCCACGTATACCGTAGATTGCGCCGCATTGGGGCGGTCCACCAGAGTGAACGCACGCTTCTCCACAGGCTTGGGAATGCTGATGAGCGGATCAGGCCCCTTGGCCCAGGCGGAGAACGCCTCCGTGATCGCCTTCTTCATCGCCGGGCCGTCAAACTTGCCGGCGACATAAATGTGCGTGCGAGCAGCTCCAAAGTTGTCTCTGTAGAACTTCTGGATGTCGCTAATCGTGTAATGCGAGATCATTTCTTCCGTGGGATAGATCCTGCCGTAGGGATGGTCAGGATAAAGGGCCTTCATGAACTGTTCGCGGGCCAAGGGCTGCGATTGCGACTTTGCGATTGCCAGCCTGCGTGCGGCACCCTGCTTCAAGCGCGGCAGCTCCGGTTCGGGCAGGAGCGGATGTTGCACCACGTCGGCCAGCAACGGTACTGCCTTGGTTCCAAAGTCGGAAAGTACATCAAGCGTGACTTGTGTCTGGTCCGCTGCGGCATTTACTTCGAGGGACCCACCCATGGACGCGGCCTCCTGCGCTACCTGCATCGCGGAGCGAGAGGTGGTCCCGCCTTCTTTCATCAGGCGCGCAACAAAGTCAGCCATCCACACTTGGTTGGCTGCCTCATTCGCGTTGCCGGCGCGTACCACGGCCACAACCGCGACCTTGGGCAGCTTGCCGTAAGGCACCAGCGTGACCTGAAGACCGTTGGGGAGTGCAAAGGTCTGTTTCTGCGGGAGGACAAAGCTCTTCTGGGGACCTCCCGGTGGAGGAGACTGTTTCTCCGCCGGCGCGGCAGTCTGTGCCAATCCGATCAGGCTCCAGGAAAGAGCCATGCTTAAGAAAGCGATCAATGTCGATATTTTTTTCATCTCCATGGCTCCTTGTCAATTTCCTGAGTTGCCCGGCTTGGCGGGTTCCGTGGTAGCGGGCTTGGGTTCCAACACCAGGACGGTACGGTTGCCGGGGCGAAGATATTCCTGCGCGGTCTTTTGAATCAGCGCCGGAGTTACTTTGCGAAATTCAGATTCAAGGTTGTTGACACGTGCGGGGTTATCGTCAAACAGGGCGAAGGTGCACAGGAGATCGGCCAGACCCACGCCGAAGAAGCCGCCGATATTTTCGTAGTAGTCGGAACGCAGCTTGATCAGCGCACGGTCCAGCGTCTTTTGGTCGATCGGCTTGGCTTGAAGCTGCCCGATTACTGAGTCGACGGCAGAGACGATGGTATCCGTCTTCACGCCGTTGTCATAGAACAGGTAGGCAGTCCACAGCATGGGGCCGCTGTAGTTGTACATATTGCCCAGCAAGTTAATCCCGCCATTCACGTCAGACGTAAGCGCTCGTTTCTTGACCAGTTCCTGATGCAGCAGGCTGTCATCGCCCTCGAGCAGGAGCTGGTTGAGGATGCCCATGGCATAGTACTCGGGCGTGTTGCGGTCCGGCATGTGGTAAGCCACGGCAATCGCCGGACGCTTGGCTTGCGCGTCAGTCTTGGTGGCAGATTTTTCTTTCTCCTGGCGAGGTTCCGCAAGGTCGGGCAGCTTCGGCTGTGGCGGTGAAGGAATGCCGGCAAAGTAATTCTTGATCCACTCTTTTGCCTGCGCGGTGTTAAAGTCGCCGACCACCGCCAGGGCCGCGTTGCTGGGCACATAGTAGGTCTTGAAGAACTTGTCCACGTCATCGAGTTTGGCGGCCTCAATGTCCTTCAGGTCGCCGTAAAAATTGTGGGCGTTATACCAGTTGGTATTGGCGTATTGCGGCATGTCGAGCCAGGGGAACCCGCCATAGGGACGGTTGAGCACGTTTACCTTGACTTCATTGCCTACCACGCCCTGCTGATTGGCCAGGTTCTCCTGCGTGATGGCTAGGCCGCGCATGCGATCAGCTTCCGCCCACAGCGCCGTCTCCAGCTTGTTGGAGGGGAGCGCCTCAAAGTAATTGGTGAAGTCGAAACGGGTGGAACCGTTGAGGATTCCGCCGTTCTTCTGCACCAGCTTGATGAACTCCATCTTGCCCAGGTTCTGCGAGCCCTGGAACATCATGTGTTCGAACAGATGGGCAAAGCCGGTGCGATCTTGCGGCTCTACGCGAAAGCCAATCCGGTAATACACCGCCACCACCACCGTTGGGGCGGTATCGTCCTGCGAGAGTATTACACGCAGGCCGTTAGGCAGCTTGTAATACTCAACCGGCACATGAAAAGCTGCGCTTTGCGACGCCCCCGCAGGCGGTGATTTTGGTTTCGTCTGGGCCTGCGCGAGGAGACTGCTCAGCAGGACCACGGTGACTAGAAAACGGCGGGAAGATTTCATGGATCCCTCCACAGGATAAGGTCACAGGCAAGGAGTGAACACACAACTCCAACGCTTTAGACGACGGCCGGCCAGCGCCGTTAGCAGGCAATCATACCGTCTTGACGACATTGCTGACATAGTCGTACGTGCCTTCGCTTGCAGCAATGTGCCGACCTTGGACTGCAGCATCGCGCCTCATTACAATACACCTGATAGTCCTGCTTCCTGCCGATGCCTTCCCGTAAAAAGCAAAAACCGCCGATCGTGCTTACCATCGCCGGCCATGACCCTTCTTCCGGCGCAGGCATCACGGCCGATATCAAGACCATTGCCGCGCACGGCTGCTACGGCGTGAGCTGCATCACAGCGCTCACGGTGCAGTCCACGCGCGGAGTGAAACGCGTACAGGCGGTGGCGGGCAAGGTGATCGCGGACACGCTGGAAGAACTTGCGTGCGACCTGGAGATTGCCGCGGTAAAGATCGGCATGCTGGGATCAAGCCACGCGGCGCGTGCTGTGGCGCGATTCTTGCGGCGCCATCGGCCAAAGATCATTGTGCTCGATACCATCTTGCGATCCACTTCCGGCGCTGAGCTGATTTCGCGGCCTGCCATCGCGATCATGAAGAACGAGTTGCTCCCCGCCGCCACCGTGGTTACTCCCAACATCGATGAGGCCGCCGCGCTCACCGGAGTGCGAGTCAAGAGTAAGGCAGAGATGCGAAGTGCAGCTGATAGCCTGCGCGCCGCGGGAGCCAAGGCAACCGTGATCACCGGCGGACATCTCAAATCGCCCGTGGACCTGCTGAGTGCGCGAGCTGGGAAGTATGTGTTCCTCAAAGGCCAGAAGGTGCAGACGAACTCTACGCACGGGACCGGTTGCGCGTTCTCCACTGCGCTGGCATGCAATCTGGCCCGGGGTAAGAGCCTGGAAAGCGCTGTGCGTGCAGCCAAGCGCTTTGTGGAATCGGCCCTGCGCCACGCTCCGCGTGTGGGAAGGGGAAGGGGACCAGTGATCTAGAGCAGTTGGCAATTAGCAATTCGCAGTTAGCTCAGCTGAAGGCGGTCAAACGCATTTTTGCTAATTGCTAACTGCTATTTGCCAATTACTTTACTCCGGCGGTCGTGGTTTCAACTCCGGCGGTTTTTGCGGCTGGTCTGATTGCGGCGCGCCCTGTGCGGGTTGTTCTCCTCTGGGTTTCTGCAGCTCAGGCGATGTGGCGGCAGGCGGTCTCGGCTTATCCACCACGATGCGGTTGTCGCGGGTCCGAAGCGCAGGAGGCTGGCCCGAGCGGCGCCTGGCCTCAGCCACCGAGTCCAGGCTCGACTCCACCAGCGCCGTGCTTTGTCCGGCAACTTGCTTCATGGGAAGCCCTTCAGCCTCGGGTCGCGTGGAAGCCGCTACCTTGGACGCCGAGCGGCGCGCAGTCTGCGCCTGCTCGTAATACGATTGCGCCGTCTCCTTGTCTCCTTCCAGTTCCGCCAGGTATCCCATGTTGTTGATGGTGAATGCATTCTTAGGGTCCAGTTTGTAGGCCTTCTGGAAGTCCTCGCGCGCGGTCTTGCGATCGTTGCGGTTCAACGCGGAAACACCCTGCAGGTTGAGCCGCGCGACACGGTCATCAGCGTCGCCCGCGCGGTCCAGCTCCCTGCGCGTCTTGGATGCGTTATCCGCCGCCACTTCGCTGATCGCGCGTCCGCGCCAGTCCTTGTTGAATGTGACGACAATCAACTCGCGCGAACCGGTGGCCGCGGCGCGCGAATAAAAGCGGATGGCCTCTTCCAGTTCGCCTTCTTTTTCCTTGGCGAACCCCATGTTGTTCAGCACAAATGGATTGTTCGGCTCAAGCTTCAGCGCCTGCTGCAATAGCAAATCAGCTTCCGGCGCGCGATCTTCATTGAGCAGCCGGAGCGCCTCGTTGTTGAGCTGGTTCGCTTTCATCGGCCCCGCTCCCGTGCTGCCGGCGATCTTGGCCACGGGCTTGCCCTGCAGGTGCGACTCGGTGGAGATATCCACTTCCGCGTCTGACGTGTTGGCATGCGCCTGATCGTAGTAGCGCTGCGCCCGGTCAGCGTCGCCTTCAATCTCCGCCAGGTAACCCAGGTTGTTGAGTGTGAAAGGATCGTTGGGATCGATCAGATAGGCGCGGTAGAAGATTTTTTTGGCTTTTTCAATCTGGTGTTTCTGCAGCGCCTCCACGCCCTGGCGATTCAGGTCCTGCACCGGCGTGTACTTGCTCTTTTTGCGCAGGGGGATACGCAAGTCCTGCGCTGCGGCCCCAACAGAAGCCAGAGCGCAGGCAAACACCATGGCTGTAACCCATCCGCGCACAGACACAGAAACACGCTCCAGAGCAATAACTCTGCAGTGTTTTTGGATGGCGAGCGCAGGCGCCGGGTTGGCAAAGAATCGGGCCATCGGGACATCGGGTCATCCGTCCGTCTGAAACTGCGATGGCCCGATCTCCCGATTCTGGTTTCTTGCATCTAACCCGCCTGTAAGTTGCCGATTCCAGGGTCGCGTCGTGTCGTTCACAGCCAAACTCCCGTCATCGTTCCTATTTGCGGTCATCGCATTCGGCATTCAGCACTCCGCGCTCTGCTGCCAAGCAACGCTGGCGCTGCAAAACCAAAGCGCGCCGCAAAACCAGAGCACAGCACAAGACGCGAGCACTGGGCAAAGCCCGCCGCAGCTCCCGCCCACAAGTTCAACGCCCTCTACCAACAAGCCGCCCTCCATTCCCGGACAGCCCGCAACGGCCGGTACGCCCACCGGCACAGAACCACAACCGGCTACTCACCCCGTGCCGGACGGCACGCCAGAATCGCAGCCATCGCAGCCCGCAGCCACAGCGCCCGCGGCTCCAGCCACTGCGCCATCGCAACAGCCACAACCGGCCGCAACAAAGACACCGGCTCCGACTGATGAAGGTCAAGCGCAACTCGCAAGCAAGCCTGACCCATTCGCCGCCAACGTGGATGTTCCGGAAACGGGTCCGTCTCCTGCACCCAGCGCAAGGCCAAAGAAGAAGCAGCAAACAGAAGCGCCGCCAGCGCCTCCGGAGCCGCCTCCCCAGCCTAAGACTGAGATCCTTGACAGCTCAGCCACCTCAAGTGGCCTCGAATCCGGCGGGCATGACCCCATTCTTGATCCCCCACCATATCCCAAAGGGACCACTACGCTGGTCGGCGGGATCATTCGCCACATCGATCCGGTGCGCAACCGCCTTACCATCGGCGTATTCAGCGGCGATAGTTGGACCTTGCGTTTCGATGAACGCACGCACATCTTTCGCAACGGGGTTGAAACCACACAGCTCGCGCTCAAGAACGGCGAACGCGTCTACGTGGATACCATGCTGGACAACGACAACCACAGCATCCTGGCGCGCAGCATTCGCCTGGGTGTGGCCGCGCTCCCCGCCGATGCCGACGGCCAGGTTGAGACCATAGACCCCATCCGTGGCGAACTTACCCTGCATGACCGCATCAACTCCGTGGCTGTACACTTCGGCGTGAATGACAACACCCGCATCAACCATGGTTTTGAACCGGCTACGCTCAAGGACATCAAGCCCGGTTCGCTGGTCCACGTAAAGTTCGCGGCGGAAAGCGGCTATCGCGGATTGGCGCGCGAGATCAACATCATCGCCGTGCCCGGCGCCACCTTCACCTTCCGGGGCCGCCTCACTTACCTCGACATGCATCGCGGCCTGCTCGGCATGATCAACGAAAGCGACAGCAAGACTTATGACCTCCGCTTCTCTCCCAGCCGCCTTCCTGGCTCGAGCAACCTCGGTGTGGGGATGTACGTGGTGATCGTCGCGACCTTCGAGGGCACGCAGTACACAGCGCACTCGGTCGCAGCCACTCGCAATGCGGGGCAGAAGTAAGCAGCCCGTCATTCTTTAGCGGGTGGCTTAGAAGTGACTGTCCCCACGCTTCGCCAAGACCGGGCGAAAGCGTGGACCTGCCGGTCAGAAGCGCCGCCATCGCGCGTGATCTCGGAAGGGAAGACGAGGAACTGCGCAGGCAGGAGTGCCTGCGCTCCACAAACAAAAGCCCCTCACGTTTCCGCGAGGGGCTGATACTTAGAGCTAACGGCTAAGAGCCGACGGCTGACAGCTAACTGCTAACAGCTAACTGCTAACACCTGACGGCTAGTAGCTAACGGCTGACAGCTGTCCTCACGCCCTCACCGGGTCCACCTTCTCCGTGTTCACACCCAGCTCTTCAAACGCTTGCTGCGCTTTCTTGGCGTCGAATTTGCTGTCGCGCGTCAGACGGGAGAGCGCTGCCGCGGCGATGGATTCGGCGTTGATCTCAAAGTGCTTGCGCAGGTGGGCACGATTATCGCTGCGGCCAAAGCCGTCCGTGCCCAGCGACACCAGGCGCGTGCCGATCCACGGCGCAAGTTGGTCAGGAACGGCCTTGATGTAGTCCGTGGCGGCGATCACCGGGCCTTCCGAACCTTCGAGAGCCGTGAGGATGTAGGGTGTCCTGGGTTTCTCTGTGGGATGCAGCCGGTTCCAGCGTTCGATGGCCAACGCGTCGCGCCGCAGTTCGTTGTAACTGGTTACGCTCCACACGTCGGCGGCAACGTTGTACTTCTCCGCCAGAATCTGCTGCGCGCGCAGAGCTTCGTTCAAAATGGTACCGCTGCCGAAGAGCTGGACTTCGCTCTTGGCCTTCTTGCCTTCCTTACCTTCTGCTGGCTTGAGCTTGTAAGCGCCGCGCAGAATGCCTTCCTGCACCTTCTCCTTGGAAGGCGCCGAGGGCATTTCCGGCATTGCGTAGTCTTCGTTGTACAGCATGATGTAGTAGAAGCGGTCTTCCTTCTCCTGATACATGCGGCGCAGGCCATCTTGCACGATCACCGCGATCTCATAGACATACGCCGGATCGTAACTGGCGCAGGTGGGGACAGTGCTGGCGTGCACAAGGCTGTGTCCGTCCTGGTGTTGCAGGCCTTCCCCCAGCAGCGTGGTGCGGCCGCCGGTGCCGCCCAGCAAGAAGCCCTTGCCGCGCGAATCGGCGAACGCCCAGATCAGATCGCCCACGCGCTGGAAGCCGAACATGGAATAGAAAATAAAGAAGGGAACCGTGGGCACGCGATAGTTGGCGTATGCGCTGCCCGCAGCGGTCATGGAGGCCATCGAGCCGGCCTCAGTGATTCCTTCTTCCAGAATCTGCCCGTTTTTCTCTTCGCGATAGTAGAGCAGCATGTTCTGGTCGTGCGGCTTGTAGAGCTGGCCCTGGCTGGCGTAAATGCCCACCTGGCGGAAGATGGACTCCATGCCGAAGGTTCGCGCCTCGTCGGGCACAATCGGCACCACCAGCTTGCCGATGGCCGGGTCTTTCAGCAGCACGCGGAGCATGCTCACAAAGCCCATGGTGGTGGAGACGGCGCGGCCCTTAGAGCCTTCCAGCGCTTCAGAGAAAGTTTCCAGGGCCGGAGCGTTGAAGAGCTTTTCCGGGACGCCGCGTTTCGGCATGTAGCCGCCGAGCTCGCGGCGCCGCTCCTGCATGTATTTGATCTCCGGCGCGTCGTCGGCCGGGCGATAGAGCGAGCCTTCCTTGGCCGCCTTCTGCGGGATGGGAATTTCAAAGCGCTGCACGAAACTGGTGAGCGCATCGTCCGTCATCTTCTTTTCCTGGTGGGTGGCGTTGCGCGCCTGCGCGGAACCCAGCCCGTAACCCTTAATGGTCTTGGCCAGAATGATCGTCGGCCCGCCATTATGTTCCACCGCGCGCTTGTAGGCGTTATAGACCTTGTGCGGGTCCAGTCCGCCGCGCTGGAGATGCCAGATTTCGTCGTCCGTCATGTGCTCAACCAGCTTGGCTGTCTCGGGATACTTGCCGAAGAATTCCTTGCGCACAAAAGCGCCGTCCTTGGCTTTAAAGGCCTGGTATTCGCCGTCCACGCATTCTTCCATACGTTTTTGCAGCATGCCGGAGGTATCGCGGGCCAGCAGCGGGTCCCAGTTGGAGCCCCAGACCACTTTGATCACGTTCCAGCCGGCGCCGCGGAAGGCCGCTTCCAACTCCTGGATGATCTTGCCGTTGCCGCGCACCGGTCCATCCAGCCGCTGCAGGTTGCAGTTGACGACGAAGATCAGGTTATCCAGCTTCTCGCGTGAAGCCAGTGTGATGGAGCCCAGAGCTTCCGGTTCGTCGGTCTCGCCGTCGCCGACGAAGGCCCAGATCTTGCGCGGCGTCTTGGGAATCAG
>DASVFK010000160.1:0-9384 GCA_036380095.1 Candidatus Angelobacter sp.
CCAGTACACGGTCAAAGTCCAGGCCAAAGGCTTTGAAGGGCAACAGGCGAACGGAGTTGTGCTCGCTGTTAGCCAGAATACCGTGCAGAGCTTCAGCGTAAAGGTGGCCAGCACGAGCGAAGTGATCACCGTAGAGGCAACGGCGCCGACCATCGAAGCTACGACCATGACGGTGGGACAAAGCATCGATCAGCGCACCGTGCAGGAAATCCCGTTGAACGGGCGCCATTTTGTTGACCTTGGCCTCTTGATTCCTGGTTCGGTAACGCCGCCACAAAATGGTTTCCTCACTGCTCCTTTGCGCGGCCAGGGCTCCTTTGCCATCAATACTGCGGGCAACCGTGAAGACACCGTGAACTTCATGGTGAACGGCATCAACCTGAACGACATGGTGCAGAATCAGATCACGTTCCAGCCCTCGATCAACACAGTCTCCGAATTCAAGGTTGACAACTCCACCTACAGCGCGGAGTACGGACGCAATTCCGGGGCGATCGTGAATATCGCCACCCGCTCCGGCACCAACTCCTACCATGGTGAAGCGTTCGAATTTCTGCGCAACGAAGCTTTTGACGCCAGGAACTTCTTTAACAATCGGTTTACGCAGAATGGTGCCGTCAACCCCCAAGCGACCTTCAAGCGCAACCAGTTCGGCGCAGCATTTGGCGGCCCCATCAAGAAGGACAAAACGTTCTTCTTCTTGAGTTATGAAGGGACCCGGCAGCGGCAGGGAATTCCGCTTTCCACGAGCGTTCTCAACGATGCTCAACGAGCGCAGGTCCAGGCGGGCAATGCCATCAGCGCGCAGCTCCTGCAATTCATTCCCCAAGCCAACTCGGGAGCCAACGGCTTCCTTGGTGCAGCGACAGCGCCTGTGAATATTGATCAGGGAACCGCCGATATCAGCCACAATTTCAGCAACAACCTCCGGCTTCACGGATATTGGGCAGTGCAGCATGACCTGCGCCAGGAGCCCACGCTGCAGGGCAACACCGTCCCCAACTTTGGGGACACTCGCGAGTCGAAGCGGCAAATTGCCACGTTGAACCTCGACCAGACTTTCTCTTCTAGGCTGGTCAATGAAGCCCGTTTGGGGTTCAATCGCATTCACATCACGTTCTCGCCCAACAACACCCAGAATCCGGTTGCTTTGGGCATCCTGAACGGGAACAACTTCAGTGCCGGGTTGCCACAGATTTCCATTGGCGGGTTTACCCTCAACTTCGGCGGGCCAGGAGGCTTCCCTCAAGGCCGCGGCGACACGACGGCGGTGTTCTCCGATACTCTCAACTACATTCGCGGCAAGCATTCCTTCAAGGTTGGAGGCGAATTCCGCCGCTTCTACAACAACAACTTTACCGGTGACACGGGTACTCTAACGTTCAACAATTTCGCGCAGTTCGTTGCCGGGACGCCCAATGGGTTCTCGATCACCCCAGGCAGTCTGCCCAGCCGCATCGCTACGGGAGAGTTAGGGTTCTTCATTCAAGACAGCTGGAAGGCCATTGACCGGCTGACCCTGGAGTTAGGCCTGCGTTACGACTGGAACCAGTCGCCTACCGAAGCCCTGAACCGGTTTGCGACCTTGACGCCGGCGGTCTTTCCCACCACGACCGGCAACACAGCCACCATGGGGGTGACGAGCACTCCCTATCAGCAGAACAACATGAATTTCCAACCGCGCATCGGCTTTGCCTATGACGTTTTTGGCAAAGGCCAGACCATCGTGCGGGCAGGATATAGTATGCTCACCGACCAGCCCATCACCAACCTGGTGACTGGATTGACCTCCAATCCGCCCCTGGGCAACCCAATCGCCTTTAACGGAGGCAATACGTCGACGACGACTTATGCAAACCTGCTGGCGGCAGCCGCGGCCGGAGGAATTGCACCAACCATCGTCGACCCGAACTTCCAGAACTCCTACATTCAGTCTTACAACCTGAATGTTCAGCATCAACTGGCGAGCAAGTGGAGCATGATGGTCGGATATTTCGGCTCCAAAGGAACGGATCTGCGGACGCGAGTGAATTTGAACCAACTGGTTGGAGGCGTCAAGCCTTTCGCGAACGCTGTTGTGCCTGGCAGGCCCGGGCTGGTTGTTGTTGGAAACATCTCCGACAACGTCAGCATCGGAAACTCGACGTACAACGCGCTCTGGGTCACATCGAACCTGAGCGGGTTCCATGGCTTGCAGTTCAACGCCTCTTACACATACTCGAAGTCTTTGGACTACACCTCCCAGAACGGACAGGGTGTTGTGATACAAAACAGCCTCAATCCGGCAGGGGACAAGGGCCTCTCGGACTTCGATGCCCGCAACCGCTTCTCCATGAACTTCATTTATTCCGTGCCGGCATGGAAGCACAATCGGATCTTTGAAGGCTGGCAGGTGGGAAGCATCGTCTCCGACCAAAGCGGCAATCCAGTCAACCTTGTCGTGACTGGTGTGAGTGGGTTGACGGGCTTGGCCACGCTGCGGCCGGACCTGCTTGGCCCGGTCAACATCGTGAACCAGCCTGCGGTGGCGGGAGGAGTTCAGGGAATTCAATGGTTTGCGCCGTCAACTTGTGATCCCACCCGTGCGTTCTCCCCAAGTTGCAATGGGGCAACGTTCTCAATTTCCACAGTGGGAGCTGCCAACCTCCACTTTGGCAACATGGGACGGAATGCGATCATCGGGCCGGGCTTCAACAACATGGATTTCTCGCTGATCAAGAGGACCAAGATCAACGAGAGGTTCAGTCACGAGATGCGTTTCGAAGCGTTTAACATCTTGAATCACCCGAACCTGGGCCAACCGGGACGTGGCGATCAACTCGTGGCGAAAGATCCGACGCAGCCGCTGAGCCTTAGCAACCCTCTAGTTCCAACGAGCAGCTTCGGCTTCATCAGCAGCACCCGCTTCCCAACCGGCGACTCAGGCTCTTCACGGCAGTTGCAGTTCGCCATGAAGCTGCTGTTCTAGTTTCGATCTGGTTGTATCTCTTAAAGCGCACCGGTTCGCCGGTGCGCTTTTTTTCGTACGGACCAATGGCGCTTGCTCATCCCCAACTCCTGTATGCGATTGTGAAAAACAACTTAAGCGGCGAGGCCGACTTGCGCGCCGAGCCCGCTGTGAGAGGGCTGACGAAGCCGGGTAAGGGAACTGAACCTCAAAGCGGTTTGGAGCGAAGCGACATAAAAAAAAGGAACCCCGCCTTGCGGCGGGGCTTGGAGCGCTAGCCGATATTGTCTGTCTATCCACCGTAGGGCATGCTGTGGTCGCCCTGGGGCTTCTGGGTTTCAGGAACGTCGGAGACCAGGGCCTCGGTGGTCAGCATGAGGGCCGCGATCGAAGCTGCGTTCTGCAGCGCCGTGCGCGTCACCTTGGTGGGGTCGATCACGCCGGCCTTCACCAGGTCTTCAAACTTCCCGGTCTGGGCGTTGTAGCCGAAGTTGTTCTCGTCGGATTCGCGGATCTTGCCCACCACGATTGCGCCTTCTTCGCCGGAGTTGCCGACGATCTGGCGCAGCGGCTCTTCCAGCGCGCGTTTCACGATGTCAATGCCGATCTGCTCGTCCTCAACCTTGGTCTTGAGGGTGGCGAGATTGGCAGCGCAACGCACCAGGGCAACGCCGCCGCCGGGCACAATGCCTTCTTCCACGGCAGCGCGGGTGGCGTGCATGGCGTCTTCCACGCGGGCTTTCTTTTCCTTCATTTCGGTTTCGGTCGCCGCGCCCACTTTGATCACGGCAACGCCGCCTACCAGCTTGGCCAGACGCTCTTGCAGCTTTTCGCGATCGTAGTCGCTGGTGGTGTTGTCCATCTGTCCGCGGATTTCCTTTACGCGGCCTTCAATCTCCGTGCCCTTGCCTTTGCCTTCCACGATGGTGCAGTTGTCCTTGTCCACCGTGATTTTCTTGGCGCGGCCCAAATCGGTGAGCTGGACGCCTTCCAGCTTCAGGCCCAGGTCTTCCGTGATGGCCTTGCCGCCGGTCAAAATGGCGATGTCCTGCAGCATGGCTTTGCGGCGGTCGCCGAAACCAGGCGCCTTCACCGCACAGACCTGCAGCGTGCCGCGCAGCTTGTTGACCACCAGCGTGGCCAGGGCTTCGCCGTCAACGTCCTCCGCGATGATCAGCAACGGGCGTCCCTGCTTGGCCACCTGCTCGAGAACAGGGAGCAGGTCCTTCATGCTGCTGATTTTCTTCTCATTGATCAGGATGAGCGCGTCTTCCAGAATGGCTTCCATGCGCTCGGGATCGGTCACGAAGTAGGGTGAGAGATAGCCGCGGTCAAACTGCATGCCTTCCACGACTTCGAGCAGGGTCTCCATGGTGCGGGACTCTTCCACGGTGATCACGCCGTCCTTGCCGACTTTGTTCATCGCTTCGGCAATAATCCGGCCGATGGTATCGTCGTTATTGGCGGAGATGGTGCCAACCTGGGCGATCATACCGCCGCTGACCGGCTTGGAAAGGGAATCAAGAAAGCCCTTGCTGCGGTTGCCTTCCTTGTCCAGCGAGCCGCAGATCGCGCTCACGGCCTTCTCGATGCCGCGCTTCAGGGCCATGGGGTTGGCGCCGGCTTCAACCGTCTTGACGCCGTCGCGATAGATGGCCTGGGCCAGGACTGTGGCCGTGGTGGTGCCGTCACCGGCTACATCGCTGGTCTTGCTGGCGACTTCGCGCACCATCTGCGCGCCCATATTTTCCAGATGGTCGCCCAGCTCGATTTCCTTGGCCACGGTCACACCGTCCTTGGTGATGACCGGAGAGCCGAATTTCTTGTTGATGACCACGTTGCGCCCCTTGGGGCCCAACGTCACCTTCACCGCGTCCGCCAGAGCGTTGACGCCGCGCAGGATCGCCTGGCGCGATTCTGAACCGTGCACAATTACTTTTGGCATTGCTCGTTTCTCCTATCGAAATCTTTCCCGCACATTGGCGGTAATTTGCCCAAACTCTTTGTTTGCTGGAGGCCATGCAATTAGCAATTGGCAATTGGCAGTTGGTGCAACCATTTCCGAGCTAATTGCTATTTGCTAACTGCTATTTGCTGGTTTCTTACCTTCTTCCCGCGGCCACCTTTTCCGGTTTCTCCGCGCCCTTGGCAGAACCGCTGAGGATGCCGAAGATCTCGTCTTCCTTGAGAATGAGGAACTCTTCGTTATCGATCTTGATTTCGCTGCCGGAATACTTGCCAAACAGCACGCGCTCGCCTTCCTTCACGGTCAACGGGATGCGCTGGCCTTTGTCATAGCGGCCGGTACCCACCGCTACCACAACGCCCTCCTGGGGCTTTTCCTTAGCGGTGTCGGGAATGATGATGCCGCCGCGCACAGTTTCTCCCTCGGAGATCCGCCGCACGAGAACGCGATCACCCAATGGTGTCAGTTTTGCCATTGCGATCTACTCCTTTCTATTTCCTGCCAAAAGTGGGATTTACTAAGACTTGTTGGGAAGCGATGCGTCCTGCTAGCACTCACAGCCAACGAGTGCCAATTATAATGAACACGCCTTAGATCTGTCAATATCCCTTCTGCAAAAAGTTGAGCGAACTACACTCATAGCGGCTTCATGGAAAGTTCGGAGTTAGGCAATATTCATTGTATCTGATTTATTTACAGTATCTTACAGAGAAATACCGCAGCGGTTCTTGCGCAACCCAGCTCCGATGAAAACTTACCTGCGTCCGGAAGCCAACGTATCTGCAGCTTGCACGCTTCTAAGCTCATTACAAGGTGTGCGTGGCTTGCCCGTGTTGAAGGGTCTTTAGCGGGTTTGCTCAGGGGGTAGATTTATGGCGCCACGCTTCATGCCGTCCTCTCGTTTCCTTTCCCGAGTTTTCTTTGTATCCCTGTTCACGCTGTTGCTGGTCGTTCTACCGGGGTCTCCCGGCCTGAATGGATTGCTTGCGCAGGGTTCGGCAGGCGCTAACGGGGGCGCTATAGCTGGCCGCAATCCCGCCGATCTTGAGCAGCTGTTGCCCATTGAGTTGCAGCCGCAGGTGGATGTCTTGCCGGAACCGGTCAAGCCCGCCGCCAAGTCCGCCGCGAAGATCCCCAAGAAATATGACGTCTCTCTCATCGGCCAGCGCAAAGTGGACCAGGGAGTGAATTTCTATTCCATCGACAAAGAGATTGCCATGGGCAAGGAGATGGCCCAGGAGTTGGAAGCACAGAGCCAGCTGCTGAATGATGCCGTGGTGAGCAATTACGTGGAAGAGTTGGGTCAGCGCCTGGCCCGCAGCTCTGATATCAAAGAGCCGTTGATCATCAAGGTGGTGGACAGCGACGAGGTCAATGCCTATGCCTTGCCCGGCGGCTATTTTTATGTAAACACCGGCCTGATTCTTGCGGCGCAGAGCGAAGCCGAACTTACGGCGGTGATGGCCCATGAGATCGCGCACATCGCCGCGCGCCACGCCACCAAGAATATGACCAAGGTCCAGATTTGGAACCTGGCTTCCATTCCCATGATGTTCTTCGGGGGGCCAATCGGGATGGCGGTGCAGCAGGTTTCCGCTCTGGCGTTGCCGTTAAGCATCAACAAGTTCAGCCGCGATGCGGAGCGCGAAGCCGACCTGCTGGGCATTGAGTATCAGTACGCTGCGGGGTACGACCCCAACGCCTTTATCGACTTCTTCGAGAGGCTAAAGACCGGACGCAAGAAGCCGAACGCCGTGGCGCAGGCTTTCGCCACTCATCCCATGAACCAGGAACGGATCCGCAAGGCGGAGAAAACCATCTCAACCCTGCTGCCGCCGCACGACGATTATGTTGTAGATACCAGCCAGTTCCACGCGATGCAGCAGCGGCTGCTCGGGCGGCTGCAGATCAAAACTGCCCCAGGCGCCACGTTCGGCAATGGTCCTGTGCTGCGGCGCGACAAGGCGGGAACTCAGTCGCCAAAAGGCCAGCAGCCAGATGATCAGCAGCCGGACGATCAGCAGTCCGACCGGCCCACGCTGAAGAGACGGTAAAGTCGCACCGGGGTTTCCTTACGCTCCGGTTGCCTGATGAGCGGTGCGCAAGCCGCGGTCCAGTTCCTTTTTGCAATCTTCTTCCACGCGGTCTCTCCAGGTATCTGACCAGAGATCGCGTGTCTTCAGGTAGGCTTCCATGAAAAGAACGGGGTCCTTGCCCTCAAGCGTTGCCTCCACCAGAGTTGGGCCGTGGCCCTGGCGCGCGCGCCGGATCGATTCCTGCAGCACGCGGTGAACCGCCACCACGTCAGCGCCGTCCACGGTGATCCCGGGAACTTGGTTGCGTTGCGCCGCGGCGCGAAGATCCTGGGCGCCGCTGTGGCTGATCACGTACACGATTGGCAACTTGTTAGCTCCTGCAAATGCCATCGCTTCTTCCCAGGCCGCCTCGCCGATAAGTTCTTCGCCGCCCAGCGCCAGTGCGATCTGATGTTGCTGCCGCATCTTGAACGCCAGCGCCAGTCCCGCCCCAAGGCCCATCTGCAACGCTGCGCTGGGAAGGTACTTGCTTTCTTCCGCATGCATGGACAGGACCTTGGCCAAGGGCTCGCCGCGCACCAGGTCTGCGATTACCGACCGTTGCGACGGCACGATGCAATCCTCGGGCTTTAGGTCAAATACTCCACCCACCAGGACAGCTTCTTCTCCCGGCGCTGATCCAGCAGGGAACCGCTGCTGCAACATTCTGCCTTTTACCAGGGCGGCATACAGGGCCCTCAGTTTGCTGGTATTCAAAACGGGGGACGGGGCTGCCTGGGATCCGTGCGGAGCCGGCAGCTTGTTGGTTTTCCCAGGTTTGCTCGAGACGGAAGTCGTCCTTCGATTGTCTGCCATCCAGAATCCTTCAGAAACCGTTTATTGTACGGTACGTGCAGGATCGGCGCGAATGGATGCGAGCGCGATGAATGCAACTTTGTTTCCAGTATTTGGTCCTGGATTTCAACAGTCTGGTGAAAAACAATGTGGAAAAATACCGAGTTGAGTGAGTAAGCGTGCGCAATGTCGGGCGATTTCGCGCTTTGCACATGGTGAGGTGCGCAATATTAAGAACCGGTAAAAAAGTTATCCTATTGTGCTCGCCAGACTTGAGATGGCAAAGGCGTGCTGGTCGGATGCGATGGCTTTGATGAAGGTGCGGATTGACAAGCTGTTGGTTGAGCGAGGGCTGGTCCCTTCGCGCGAACGGGCACAGGCCATGGTGCTCGCAGGACGCGTGCTGGTGAACGGACAGAAAGTGGAAAAAGCCGGCGCGGCCGTGGACGCAGAAGCCGAACTGCGTTTGCTCGGTGAAGATTTGCGCTACGTCGGCCGAGGCGGGTTGAAATTGGAGGCCGCGCTCGAGAACTGGAGCATCAATCTTACAGGCCGCACCTGCGTGGATGTCGGCGCTTCCACCGGCGGTTTTACTGACTGCATGTTGCAGCACGGCGCCGCCGAAGTGATTGCCGTGGATACGGGATACGGACAGATCGCAGCGCGCTTGCGTTCTGATCCGCGCGTGAAACTCCTGGAGAAGACCAATGCCCGCTATCTCACGGCTCAGCAACTGCAATCGGCAGGAGCGGCAGGGGCAGCCAGTTTTATCGCCGTAGATGTGTCATTCATCTCTGTTACACTCATCCTCCCGGCTGTGCTCCAGGCGGCTTTTTCTCCACTCCACCAGACGAAGACCGCGTCTGGCGGGGACCCCGGGATTGGCGCGTCACCAGGGCAAGAGTGGGTCGTGCTGGTGAAGCCGCAGTTTGAAGCCGGAAGGGAACACGTGGGCAAAGGTGGCATCGTGCGTGACGAGCGGGCGCAGCAGGCAGCGGTGGAAAAAGTTCGAAGATTGGTGATCGACCTGGGTGGACGCAACGTGGCCGTGATGGATTCCCCCATTCTGGGGGCGGAAGGGAACAGGGAGTTTCTGCTGCACGCGGAATTCGAATGAAACGGGCATCGATCATTTCCAAGCAAGGCAAGCCGGAACTGGAAACAGCCGTTCGCCAGGCCGGTTCCTGGCTGCTGGACCACGGTTACTCGGTTACGGCCGATGCCGTGACCCGCCAGTTTCTGCCGCAGGCCGAGCCGGCAGAAAGGGAAGACCTGGTTGATAAAAGACCGGACTTTGTGGTCGTCCTGGGCGGTGACGGCACGCTGCTTTCCACGGCGCGCAACGTGGCCCACGCTGGAATTCCTATCCTGGGAGTGAACCTGGGTTCTCTCGGCTTTCTCACGGAAGTGCGCCACGATGAAATCACGCACGCGCTGAGCGCCGTGGATGCCGGCCGATGCCAGGTGAGCCTGCGCTCCATGCTGCATTGCCAGGTTTGCCGCCAGGGGCAATGCGTGGCTGACTATGAGGCCCTGAATGACGTGGTGATGAACCAGAGCGCCGTGGCGCGCATCACCGATTTTGAAGTGCGCGTCAACGG
>DASVFK010000161.1:0-16186 GCA_036380095.1 Candidatus Angelobacter sp.
CCAGCGCTTGAAGGACAAGATGGGCAATCGCGCGAATGCCTCCGGCGAAGTGGAATTCGTGAGCGCCTGGGGGCGGCTCGTGGGCGACGAGGGCCGTGGCGTGACCACGATCATCGAGATGGTGAACTATACGCGGCTGGACTGCGCCATTGCCGCCGCAGGGTTGATGCGGCAGGCCCTGGTCCAGGCAGCGCATCACGCGGTCCATCGCAAGGCCTTTGGCAAGCGGCTGGTTGAGCAACCCCTCATGCGTAATGTGCTGGCTGATCTGGCGCTTGAGTCGCAGGCCGCCACGCTGCTGGCCATGCGTTTGGCCTCCGCGTTCGACGACCGTGTGGCAGATGAGAGGGAGCGCGCGTTTGCCCGCATTGCCACGGCGATCGCCAAGTTTTGGCTGTGCAAGCGAGCTCCAATCCATGTGGGCGAGGCGCTGGAGTGCCTGGGCGGCAACGGCTACGTGGAGGAATCGCTCATGCCACGGCTTTATCGTGAGGCGCCGCTGTACTCGATCTGGGAAGGATCGGGCAACGTGATCTGCCTGGACGTTTTGCGCGCCCTGGGCAAAGAGCCAGGAACGGCGGAAGCGCTGATTCACGAGCTGCGTAGCGCACTCGGTAAAGATACCCGGCTGGATGCGCATCTGGTCCAGACAGAAGCAGAGCTCAGGCAAAGCTTAAAGCATGACTTGAAGGATGGCAGGGGTGATCTGGAAGGCCAAAGCCAAGCGCGCAGGCTGACGGAATCCCTGGCACTGGCGCTGCAAGGCGCTTTGATGGCGCAACATGGCTCGGCAGACGCCGCAGAAGTATTCATCGCTTCGCGTCTCGGTGGGAACCACGGCCAAACCTTTGGGACGCTGCCCGTCGGCGCAAACATCAGTTCCATTCTCGAGCCGGTGCTTGAAGGACTGGAACGCCCGTGACGCAATCTGCAGCAAATAAAAAAGTCTTCGCGGTAACGTTCGACCGCGAAGACTTCACCAAGGTAAAGAAAACAGAAAGTAGCAGGAGGCAAAGGAGCCAAAGTTTCAGGTGGGGGCCTCCGCTGCTTCCAAATGGTTCTCCGTTGTCTAGTAGTGCTGGTTGGACGCAAAGCGTTACAAAAATTCTTCAAAAAAGTCTTCTTTGCGGCGCATCGCAGTGTTGAAGCGGTCTTTCATGAGAGATTCCTAATTCAAGCCCCTTCACCACGACCAAACTTCTTAGCGCTCCAGCAGCTTGAAATATCGTTGGGCCCAGCGCACGTCCTGAGAAATTTGCTCGCGCAGCGCGTCCACGGTGGGGAACTTGATCTCCGGCCGTCGCCAGCGAAGAAACCATATTTCAATTTCGGTCTGCGCCGTGATTTCCAAGGGATGAAAGTCGAGCAGATGAGTTTCGATGGCAAACGTGTCTTCTCCGAAGGTCGGCCGATTGCCCACGTTGGTGACGGAGTCGAACACGGTGTCGGCAACGCGGGTGCGAGTGAAATAGACGCCATCGCCAGGAACCAGTTCGTCATAGCGGCTCAGGTTGATGGTGGGAACGGTATATTTGTGGCCGTAGCCCCGGCCCCTGCCGGGAGCGGCGGTGATGCTGAAGGCCCGCCCCAACAGACGGCGAGCGCCGTTGACCTTGCCGGCCGCTATCAGCCCGCGAATATGGCTGCTGGAAACCGGACTGCCACGCAACATCATCACCGGGTAGCGTTTTACGGCGAAGCCCAACTCGCGGCCGATTTCTTGCAGGCGGGCTGAGGTGCCCTGGGCCTGATGGCCAAAGTGAAAGTTTTCGCCTTCATGGACCTCGATGGCGCGAAGCTTGCCGGCCAGCACATTGCGGGCGAAGTCTTCCGCACTGGTCATCGAGAAGTCGCGGGTGAAGGGAATGATGATGAGCGCGTCCAGGCCACACTGCGCCAGCAATCGCTCTTTGACCGGCAAAGGCGTGATCAGCCTGGGCGCCGCGTCCGGACGCAGAATGCGCAACGGATGAGGCTGAAACGTGAGCGCCGCCGCCTTGCCGTTGGTTTCCCTGGCTCGCCGGACCACTTCTTTGAGCACTTGCTGGTGCCCACAATGCACGCCGTCAAAGTTGCCCACGCTGACGATGGTGGGGCCAAAATCAGCCGGGACTTCCTCCAGGGAGCGGAAGGTCCTCATGCGATCTCAAACTCCAGCTTCAACCCATCGTGCGCCAGGCGCACATGCTCCGGCAATTTACGGTTGGTCTCTTCATGGGGAAGATCGTGGGAGATGTGGGTGAAGAAAGCGCGCCTGGGCTTGAGTTCATCCACCAGGCGCAGCGAGTTTTCCACGGTGGAGTGCGTAGGGTGCGGACGGTGGCGGAGCGCATCCAGGAACAAAATGTCGAGGCCCCGCAGTTCTTCCATGGAGTCGGGCGGGATCTGGCTGAAGTCCGTGAGATAGGCGGCCGAGCCAAAACGAAAGCCGTGGATTTCGGCGTCGCCGTGAATGACTCTTACCGGGTGAAAGCAAGCGCCGAACAACTCCAGCGATCCGTTGATGCGGTTCATCTGCACACGGGCGAGGCCGCCATATTTGTAAGTGGCGTCAAAAATGTAACGGAAGATGCTCTCCATGGCATCCGCGGTCTTGTCGTGCGCGTAGAGCGGGACCTTGTCCGCATGGCGAAAGCTGAGCGGGCGCACGTCATCCAGCCCCAGGATATGGTCGGCATGGGCATGCGTGTAGAGAATGGCGTCAATGCGGGTGATGCGCTCACGGATCGCCTGCTGGCGAAAATCGGGCGTGGTATCGATCAGCACACAGTGCCCTCCGTACTCCACCATCACAGAAGGCCGCGTGCGTTGGTCATGCGGATCGCTGGACGTGCATACGCGGCACGTGCAGCCCAGCGTGGGTACGCCCATCGAGGTCCCGCTTCCGAGCACCGTGAGGATCGCTTTCATTTTGGCGCGGGTGGGACAGCGGGGCCGCCTCCGGCTCCGGGTTGAGCCGTTGCGCCCTTGGCGATGGCGTTCGTCAGCTCGATCCATGCCATGCGCAGCTCGAACAAAGCGTTTTGCAGAAGAGTCTGCTCGCGATCGGTAAGATTGCCCTTGGTTTTTTCCTGCAGGACCGTCAGCGAGTCGATGGTTTGCCGCGCCCCGATGATGTCCACCCGAGGCGGTTCGCCTTCACTGCGCAGCGCGCCCATCTGAATCAAAGCGCTCATGTAAAACGACTCCACCACCTTGGCAAAACTCATTTCCGGATAGGCTTCCTGCGTGCCCATGCGAGCGCCCACAAGCTCATCCAGCTTCTTGCCTGATTCCCTGTAGGCTTCGTTCTGCGCGCTCTCTTCTTCCGGAGTTGGCGGAGCTGCCATCTCCTGAGCTTCCTCGCCCGCGCTTTCTGTTTCCGCCGGTTCTGCCGGTGAAGTTGGTGCTGCGGGAGGAGCGGCCGTTGCAGCCGTGGCCGCCGCCTGCTTTTCTTCTTCCTCCGGACGGACATCATCCCGCCGGTCGCCCTCGCTGCCGAAACGCCGCCGGTCACTCACCACAAAATCTTGTTTGTTGTCAGCCATGGTTCCTCACTTCATTGAATTTCGAATGGAAGCTCCACCACGCGGGCCTTGATTCCACCCAGGTCCAGCTCGGTCCCGGGTGTTGCAGCCTCCCGGCGAATATAGCCCAGCCCGATCAGCCGTTCTCCCGCCGTCACAGGCACGCGTACGGCCGAAGTGATCTCGGCCAGCGTGCGGCCTTCCACGTCATACTTACCCAGAGCGGGCAAGCGATCAAACTCAAAGCCGGTGAACTTGCGGTGTACCTGGCCGCGTGAACGGATGCGCTCCACAATTTCCTGCCCGATGTAGCAGCCCTTGGTAAAGTTCAGCGCCTGGCTTTGCTCCGTTTCCTGCGGCAGATCGCGATCGCGAATGTCCTGCCCGTACTGCGGGATGCCGTGCAGGACCCGCAAAAGCTCCAGCGCTTCCGCGCCCACGGGCTGTGCGCCGGCGTTCGTCAGACGATCACGGATTGCTTGCGCTCGATCTCGGTCAGACCAGAGCTCATACCAGTTGGGCTTTTGCTCCGGCCCGCGAATGATCGTGACGGCGGCGTCCCCGATTTGCACTTCGCGGACTTCCAGGGACGCCATGCCCTCCACCGCGATGCCGCTTGCCGCAAGTGTTTCTGCTGCCTTGGGCCCGCAGATACCCGTTGCCACACGCATCTCGCCGCATTCGCTCAGCTCAACCTTGTCCATGATGATGTAACGCTTCAGGCTGGTTAGAAGCGTCTCTACCTGGATGCGGTCAGTTTCCAGCAGGAGATATTCGCCACGATTGAAGATGCACAGGTCACCCAGGATTCGCCCTTGCGCATTCAGCACAAAATTGTAATTTCCGCGATTCAGCGCCAGGTCACGGACGTTGTTGGTGACCATGTTGTGCAGCCAGCGCACGCGGTCCTTGCCGGCGGCAGTTATCTGTGCCCGCCAGCCGAGGTCAAATTTGCCGCAACCTGAGCGGAGCACCTCGAGTTCTTGCCTCAGGCTGTCCAAGCTCTGATCATGCAGCGTACCGCTCGGTTTCAGATGGATAGCTGTCTCCGTCATGGGGTAACACTTGATTATAGCCAACCTCAGGCCTGCTTTTTGGCAGCCACACCAGGAAGGAAGATCGACAAAAGTGGTGAGGACCGGGAAGGCGAAGCGTGCTATGGAATGGAGACGTGGGTATATGAACCGCAAAGGCCTTGGTTTCCCAAGGCCTTGCAGTTCGAACGACTATCCCCAGCTGGAGCGAATGAAGAGAAGCACGAACGTGAACAGCACCAGCGACTCGATGAAAGCCAGGCCGATGAACAACGCAAGCTGGATGCCGGGGCGCGCTCCGGGATTTCGGGCAAGAGCTTCAGCAACGGCGGCCGCGACCTTGCCTTGGCCAAGTCCGGCGAGTCCTGCCGCAAGACCCATGCCCAGGCCGACGCCGATTGGCACCGACCAGTTGGTCGTGCCGGCCGGAGGTCCGCCCTGGGCGTAAACGGGTGACGCGATCATCAGGACCGCGAGCACCAGGAACACAAACGAGAGTTTTTTCATGGTTTTCTCCTTATGACATTGCTGCCAGTGGGTGGTTGACGTCCATCCTGGGGGATGGCGCCCTCACGCTCGCAGCGCTTACAGAATCCACGTTCTTCAAAAATCCAGGTCGTTTAGTGCTCTTCGCTGACCGCCATGCCGAGATAGACCAGCGTGAGCATGACAAAAATGAATGTTTGCACCAGGGCTACGCCCAAATGCAAGCCAAGGAAAATTACAGGCACCAGGACCGGAACCAGGGAAAAGAAGGCCGCAGTCACCAGGTCGCCGGCGAACATGTTGGCAAAAAGACGGACCGTCAAAGAGAGCACGCGGGCCAGGTGGCTGACCAACTCGATCGGGACCATGATCCACGACAGCGCCCAGAGAGGCCCAACAAACTGCTTATAGTAATGCCAGCCGTGATGGCGGATCCCATGAAAGTGGTAGTAAAAGAACGTCACCAGGGCGCAACCCAAGGGAACGGCAGGGCTGGCGGTCGGCGATTCAAATCCGGGAACCAAGCCAAGGAGGTTGGAGAGAAGAATGAAGTATCCCACGGCCATGGCATAAGGCACATAGCGCTCGTAACCGTGGCCAATCACTCCGTGGGCCTGTTCGCCCACGAACTCCTGCAACACCTCTACGATGTGTTGCACCCCTCGGGGCCGGTCCACGGACATCCTGACGCGTACGATCAGGAAGAAGGCAATCAGGAGCGCCACAACCAACACTTCCATGGCCACCGTATTGTTGATCGGGGCGGCAGGATGGGCCGGCTCAATGCCCACGGACCGGAGCAGGGATGTGGCCACGGGCCCGAAGAGGTGGTTTAAGAATTCTGTGAACCAGAGTTGCTCAGGCATGTTTCTAATGTAAGTTGCTCAGTCCGGACGTTGGTCTGTTTTGCCGATCACAACCGCTTCGTAAACGCCTTCGCACATCGCGGCGATGATCGGGAAAGCAAGGCTCACCATAAAGGCTACGCGCGTTTGTGGATAACTTCTCAATATAACATAGGCCGCTGTGATTACGAAGACGTAGCGGCCGGCAAACGCCAGCATGAAGCGTGACCGCGATGGGGCGCCTGTGGCGGGCGCCGACATGCGCTCGACCGCCAATTCCGTCCCATGGTGCAACCACAGGAGATTTACGTACGCTATCAGCGCTCCAATTGTCATTGCCAAGCCGGCTCGCCAACCCCATGAGACGGTCACGCTGGTGGTAACTGCAACGCTCAAAATGATGGTGATGCGCAGGATGCGCTGATACGCGCCGGATAGAAACGCCTCTGACCGGGCGGGGCTCGGGCCGTGCGGACCTTGGTTCATGATTCCTTACTGGCCTGGACGATCACCCGTATCAACTCGAAGAACCCGGCCACGCAACCCAGCAGGAGTCCGGCCAGAGTCAGCCACGTTGTCTTCAGCCAGTGGTCAAGGGCGGCCCCGATCGCCAGGCCCACGACGATGGAAGCCGGAAGAACAAACCCCAAGTGACTGTACCGGCCAATCTGGCGCCAGATATTTTCTTCAGGCTTGTTCTTTTCCGGCGGCTGGTCAGGCATGACCCCAGTCTAGCAGCGGAAGAAACCAAAAGCGATTCAGGCCCTCGCTCCAAGCGGCGTGCTCGCGCAAGCAAGCATCGAAGTGTGCTTCGTCATGGCCGCGTGTAAGGACGGTAATAGTATTCCAGGCAAAGCGGGCACACGCCGTGCGTCACGTTTTCTCGCTCGCGATCGACATACGCCGGGACCCAGTCCCACGCCGCAGGATCACTCGTGCGGTTGGTGCGGCGACAGTTGGCACACATGCGAATCAGGCCGCCCTTGTTCCTGTACACGGCATCATTGGGCTGCAGCGGAGTCCGGTCGTGCGGATGCTCCAGGCGAAGTGAGTTAATGACGGCAAAGCCCTGGTCGAGCGGGTAGATCTGCATACGATACAGGCGAAACATCGTTGCGCTGGAACATTCGTAGTCGTGGCTTACGGGCTGACCGGTCGCACGAGCTTTGGCAAAAAGGACCGCGTGGAACTCCTTCAGGTCTTCGGGAACGAATGCGAGCAGGTTCCTGGAGACAATCTTGGCCCGCAAGACTTCGGGTTCTCCCTCATTCTTCAGAGCAAACGCGTCCCACGCTGGATTGCAATAGGTGATATCAAGAGCTTCGTTTACGGCAAAACAAGGATCGGAGGAGCTTTCCAGCACCTCCAGAGGTATGGCTCGTGAGATTACCTTGGACTCCATACTTATCAAGTTAACCATAGATTCAGAGCTGGAGAATCCGCGGCCGGCGCGTCAACCCAAAGCCGGCCACTACCGCGCTGATTTATTCTTATTGTCTGATGCCGAAACCCGCCGCGCTCGAGTTCAACAACATCGCCAAGCAATACCGCTCTTTTTTCAAGAGCGAGTCGGTAACGGCCCTTGATGGTTTCTCTCTGCGGGTTGAGCCGGGAGAAATCCTCGGGTTTCTGGGCCCGAACGGCGCAGGCAAGACCACGGCAATTCACATCGCCATGGGGCTAATGTTTCCCACCACAGGAGACGGGACCATGCTGGGCCGGCCTTTCGGGCACGCGCCCACGCGCCGAAGGGTGGGGTTCCTGGCGGAAAACGTGGCCCTGTATCATCGGCCGGCAGACAAACTGGTCCGCTTCTATGGCGCCCTGAACGGCCTGCGTAATCCCGAACTAAGCAAGCGCGCGGCGGAAATCTTGAAGCAAGTGGACCTGGAAGCTGCCGCCGGACGCAACGCAGGCAAGTTTTCCCGCGGCATGTTGCAGCGTGTTGGTTTGGCCCAGGCCCTGATCAATGATCCCGACCTGCTTGTCCTGGACGAGCCTGCCTCCGCGCTAGATCCCCTTGGCCGCATCCAGGTCCGAGAGATCATTCTCAGCGCGCGCTCAGCAGGGAAGACTGTCTTTCTCAGTTCGCACCTGCTTTCTGAGGTCGAGCAAATCTGTGACCGGCTGGCCATTGTGATCAAAGGCCGCGTTGCCCGCGTGGGAACGATGCACGAGCTGCTGGAGACGCAAGACCGCTTTGTCATCACCGCCAAGGGAATTGATGCCCTGATGTTTGAGGGCACGCACCAGAATGGCTACATCAAAATCACCGTTCCAAAGTTGCAGCAGCGCGCCACCATTGAGCGGATCTGGCTGGCCGGAGGCGAGGTCATCGCCGTGCATCCCATCCGGCAGACTCTGGAAGACCTTTTCGTGGAGTTGACGCAACAAAACGGCGGACCGCAAGACCGCTCGTAACCAAGGGCCCCTGGCGCGCCTGGGGCCACCAAACACGAGTGATTGTCGCCTGTTGGCGATGCGCCCGATTTTGGCGCGCAGGAGTGGTTATACAGAGCTTTACAAATTGTAACTTTTCGTTACCGCCGGTCCGGCAGCTCTGGAATAGATTTGTCTCGGTAGTGTGCGAACGAGTTTGGCCTGCTGGAGGCGCTCATGCTTCGCTGGCTCACGGTCTTCATCATTCTCTGCCAGGTATGTGCCGCTCAGGCCCGCGTGCGCCTGGTGGTCGATCTCAAGAAGACTTTCGGGTATGAGCGCGCAGACAAGTTTGGCGACGAGCGCAAACGATGGAAGGCTGCCCACGGGGCCATCTTTCTCTCCAACAATGCCTTGCTTGTCTATCAAGTTCACCAAACGCAGCACAGCAAGAACGGGCCGCCGGAGGCGTTCTATGTTCAGCTCAACCTGATTGATGCCCAAGACGGGCATGAGGTCCGAAAGCTGCGCGTTCCCGCGGTTGAGCCCCGTGCTTTCGCAGCCGCAACCCATGACGGAGGCTTTCTCCTGGCAACTGGAAACACTCTTCATGCCTTTTCTGCACAGTTGGAGAAGAAGGCATCAAAGGCTTTTACTCTGGTCGGCGGTAAGGTGCCGGAAGATTGGGAGATGAGCGTCACTCCATCCGCTTCCGCGGTCGTGCTGGTCCATCACCACGTGAGCCGCGAATCAAAAGGCGGCGGCGCGAGCGCAGGTCTATCAGGCTTGCAGGGGGAGGTCGAACTTCTCAACGCGGACGATCTTGCACCCATGAAGAGCCTCACCGTGACACGGTTGCATGGCTGGTCCGCGGGAGAAGACTTCATTCTGACCAAAGACCCGAGGACCGCGGCCGATTCCCGGGGATTCGGGGTGCTGGAGTGGAGCGGCCAATGGACCCCGCTGCACACTGCGGTGGAAAAGACGGACTGCTATTTCGTGATGCACGCGATCCAGGGCGACCGCGTGGCCGCCTTCGATTGTGATGAGCTGGCGGTGGTTTCGCGTTCAGGCAAAGCGATATTTTCCTTCCCGGCCGCAGGGGCTGATCTTGTTACTTCCATCGCCAGCCAGGGTGACTACCTGGCAGCAGCGTTCTTTTCCATCGATGAATTCAGGGACGCGCTTGACAATGAGTTCGGCAATAAGCTGCGCGGCGAATACATAACGCTGTTTGATCTCCGCAACAAGGTTGCGAGATTCCGTGTTCATGCAGAGGAGCTCGGGATCAGTTATTCTGTCTCCAGCGATGGCGCCTTGGCTGTGGTCGACGGCACGCGGCTCAAGATTTTCGAACGCAAGGAATGAGACTACTTTTCGCTTTGGCCTGGACCTGGCTGCTGTTCCTTCATGGAACGGCAACGGCTTCCGATCAGGCCGGCCCCCAGCCGGCGTGGAGCCTCAATGTCCAGGCCAAACTCGGTTTGCGTGCTTTTCAGACCCAGTTCGGCGCGGCCTGGCGCAACCAGCAAGATGTCCTGTTTCTTACTCCGGAACGTGTTCTGCTGTACCAGGTGAACCAGCTTCGCGAGCCTGCGCGGCTGGCCGGCCGCGACTCGAGTGGCGGCGCAGGCAATTTCTCTCTGGAAATCAGGGTCCTCGATGTCCGTAACGGACAGTTGCTAAAGACTCTCGAGCTTCCCACCAGCGCCGGGTTCTCCAAGATCATTCCCACGCACGACGGCAAAATGATCGTTCGCGCGGGCGACTCTCTCTTCTTATGCACGGATGAGTTTCAGCCAATGGCATCACGTGCATTGCCTATCAAGGGCGAGGCGCCGATCGAAACGTGGCAGATTGGTGTTTTGCCCTCAGGACGGCAACTGGCCCTGGTGCACCAGCAGATCAAGCCGTCCCTTCTTGGCCCGGGCCAGACGGAGGGCGCATGGGCCCTCACGGAAATACAAATCCTGGACGCCGACACTTTTGAGTTGTTGAAAACGTTCACTGTCCCCCATGCTCTGGGGTCGTGGTCGGCAGGCGAAGGTGTACTGGTGACGGCCAATCCCGCTCCTGCCGGCGGAGCGCCTCGCTTTGGGTTCCTGAGTTTTGAAGGAAACTGGACTCCCCTGGCAATCAAGGATGAGACCTGCCCGTATAAGGTCAACTCCTTCAGCCAGGGTGAAATCGCTGTGTATGGCTGCGGGAAGCTTGCCGTGCTCGGCGCGCACGGGGAAAAGCTTTTCTCCTCCGAAATGGGTGGGGATTCTGTGGGGTCCGTGGGTCTCGCGGGCCGCTACATGGCCGTCGAAAGAGTCCGCCAGGTGCGGTCGACCATTCCCGGCACGAATTTTCCTGTCATGGTCCCGAAATCCGACCGCCTGGAAGTTTATGATTTCACCACCAGCAAAAAGTTGTTTTCTCTCCCGGTGCGAGGAGACAATCTTTACTACGAGATCGCAGCCACCGGAACGCTGGTGGTTGTGGACGGCCTGACGGCCGCGCTCTATCGCCTGGAAAACTGATTCAATGCAACCGGTCCTTCTCATAGCCTGGAATTTTGTGCGCACGCAGTGGCTGGTGGTCACCGTGATGAGCGCGTACCTGCTGGGCATGACCGGTCTGTTCTCTTTTCACCTGCAATTCGCGGAAACTGCCCTCTTTTTGCAATGGCACTCTCTGTATGTGTTCTTTCTGGCCATGACGCTGGCCGTGAGCGCGATTCAAGCAGAAAAAAAGTCACGTCGGATTGTTGCCGTGCTCTCCAAGGGCATTCACCGCGGCCAGTATCTAGCAGGACTTTTGTGCGGCTGTGGTGTCATCATTGGCATCTTCTGGCTCCTGATTGGAGGCAGCATGCTGGTGTTGGTCCGGCAGGCCGGACATTCCGTGGGTGGCCTGTCTGTTATCGTCCTGGCCCTGTTCTGCTGCTGCCTGGCTGCCTCGGCGGTTGCGTTGTTTTACTCGGTTTTCCTGCATCCGCTGCTGGCTTCCGCCGCAAGCGCCGTAACTCTCCTGCTGCCGTTTATTCTGCAACCAGCGGGATGGCCGGTGCCGGGTGAGATATTTCCCTTGTTTGCGGCAGGCAATTTGCTGCTCAGGTTTCAATTGAGCGCCGTGCGCGAGGCCTCGATCATCGCCCTGGTCGCCGTGGTCTGGGTGATTGTCTTTGTCGCAGCAGGGACCTTGGCTTTCAATCGGCGTGATGTGACTATTTCGCCGGAGTAGGCTTCGCTACAGATTCTATGTTCGAACGAGTGTGATATTTGCGCATCATGAAGCGTTCAAACGGGGATCGAGTTACATTGAACCCGGACACTTGCTCATAGGACTCTACAAGCTTGCCACTCTGAAGTGAGGACTCCGTCCTTGGAAACTCATCGATGTTCGCGCATCAACCGCTCAGGACTTGCGTTGGCTTTTTCCGTGGCCGGGGACTGGGTCTTGAGAGTCTGTGCTCCCTGGTCAGCATAGTTCACAATGCGCCCGGGAACCACGCCCAGGTAAATGGTGGCAAAGGCAGCCACGATCAGCGCCACCCGCATCGTTGCCGAAGCAGTCGCCGGGGGCTCTGCGACCGTAGGCTCGCGCATATACATCGCCACGATCAACCGCAGGTAGTAGTAAGACGCCACCGCGCTGTTGACCAGGCCGATGACCACCAGCCAGGTCAGGGCCGTTGGATGGGCCATCGCAGCTCCGCCCATGGCGGCAGTGAACGCATAGTACTTAGCCAGGAAGCCGGCGGTGCCGGGAATGCCGATCAACGACAACAGAAAGATGGTAAGCGTAAAGGCCAGCAACGGAGAGCGTTTGCCCAGCCCTGCGTAGTCATCCAGGGTGACGTAGCGCTCGCCGGTGGAAGCGAAGTGGCTGATCACGGCAAACGCGCCCACGTTCATGGCTGCGTAAGCCGCGGTATAAAAGATGGCCGCGGAGATGCCGGTTTCCATGGCGGCAAAGGCCACCAGCAGGTAGCCCGCGTGCGCAATCGAAGAATAGGCCAGCATGCGCTTGACGTTGTTCTGGATGAGCGCGCCGAAATTGCCCAGCGTCATGGAGAGCGCCGCCGAGACCCAGATCAGCCAGAACCATTTTGTGCCTGTGGTGGCAAAGAGCACGCGCAGCAGCACGGCAAAAGCAGCGGCTTTCGGTCCGGTGGACATCAGGGCCACCACCGGCGCGGGCGCGCCTTCATAGACGTCGGGTGTCCAGACGTGGAACGGAGCTGACGCCACTTTGAATCCCAGCCCGACGATCATCAGGGCGGTGGCCACAAAAGCCAGCACGCCGGGGTTGGCGCCGCTCAGGGCTGCCTGGATCCGCGTGATGTCCGTTGTGCCGGTTGCGCCAAACATCAGCGCTACGCCGTACAGGAAAAACGCCGTTGCAAACGACCCAAGCAGAAAGTATTTGAGCGACGATTCGGTGCTTGTCGCGGTGCGGCGGCGATAGCCGGCCAGAATGTAGGTGGAAATTGAGGAAATTTCCAGCGCAATAAACACCAGCACCAGCTCTACCGCGGACGACATCAACACCATGCCGACGGTCCCGAAGAGAATCAATCCATAGAACTCTCCGCTCGCGATCTTCTGCTGCTCCAGATATTCAAGCGAAGCCAGGATGCACACCGCGGAGATTGCCGGAATCAGGATGTGAAAGAAGACGCTGAAGCTATCGACCCTCACCATGCCGAACCAGGCCAGGCCGTAATGGCCCGCCTGGAAGATGGCAGCGCCAATCGTGGCCAGCGTACCGATGAACGAAAGCAGGCCCAGGCCTTTGCGGCTGGCGCCCGGCTTCAGCAGCGGATCAATCATCATCACGGCGATGCCGAAGGCGGCCAGCACCAGTTCCGGCAGGATGCGAATATAGTCAGAGCTGGTAATCGGGTTCATCTATTTCTGTCCACCTGCCGTCATCGTGTGTTTTTTCAACGCAGGGCCTTCAATGTGCGGTGCACGCGCTGTGGAGGCCCGCGTTGTGTCCTGCACCGCCGGATCAATCGATTTCATCCAATAGGGTGAAACCACGCCCATCACCAGCGCCATTACGGCGATGGGCCAGAGCGAAATCTGTTCGCGACCATCGAGATCGGGCAGCGACTTGTTCTCGTCATGGCGCATGGGGCCGTAGAAGACCTTCTGGTACATCCAGAGCAGGTAGCACGCGCCCCAGATCACGCCGCTGGCGCCCAGGATGCCGTAAAGGGCCTTGGCCTGGAAGGCGCCGCTGAGCACCAGGAACTCGCCCACAAAGCCGTTCATCAGCGGCAGTCCTACCGACGAGAGCACCGCGATCAGGAAGAATGTGGCGTAAATCGGCATGGGCGTGGCCAGCGAGCCGTATTCGCGGAATTCGTAAGTATGCTTGCGTTCATAGAGCATGCCGGCAAGCATGAAGAGCGCGCCGGTGGAGACGCCGTGGTTCAGCATCTGGTAGACCGCGCCATCGGTGCCGATCTGAGTAAAGGTAAAGATGCCCAGGACCACAAATCCCAGGTGGCTGACGGAAGAGTAGGCAATCAGCTTTTTCAGGTTGGGTTGCACCAGCGCAACCAGCGCGCCGTAAATGATGCCGATGATGGCCAGCGTGTTGATCCAGGCCGCGTTGTTATGCGATTGCGCCGGGAACATGCCCACGCAAAAGCGCAGCAAACCGTAAGTGCCCATCTTGAGCAGTACGCCGGCCAGCAACACGGAGCCGGCCGTGGGCGCCTCCACGTGCGCATCTGGCAGCCAGGTGTGCAGCGGGAAGAGAGGAACTTTCACGGCGAAGGCGACAAAGAAGCCAAGGAAGAGCCATTGCAGCGTGCTGGCGGAGACGCTGCCGTGCGCAATCACGTCGCGGAACGCGGCGTAATCAAACGAGCGCGGGCTAGTGTGGACGAACAGCCAGATGATGGCCGCCAGCATGAAGACCGAAGCGACCATGGTGTACAGAAAGAACTTTACCGCGGCGTACACGCGCCGCTCGTGGCCGTACATGCCGATCATCAGCGCCATGGGGATCAGCGTGGCTTCCCAGAAGACGTAGAAGAGGAACATGTCGAGCGCCAGGAAGACGCCGATCATCGCTGTTTCCAGCAGCAGCAGCAGGACGAAAAATTCCTTCACGCGGTCATGGATCGATTTCCAGGAAACCAGCACGCCCAGCGGAACCAAAAATGTGGTGAGCAGGACCAGCCACATGGAGATGCCGTCTGCGCCCATGTGGTAGTGGATTGCGTTGCCGATCCAGGGGCGGTTCACTTCAAACTGGAAGCCGGGCTGCCCAGCGGCAAGATGCACGGGCAAATGAAGCGAAAAAACAAACGCGATCAGCGAAACCAGGAGCGCTGCCCAGCGCAGCAGGCGGTCGTTCCGGGGCAGGAGCATGAGCACTAGAGCTCCCACGGCGGGGGCAAAGGTGACCAGAGTAAGGATCGATTGGTTCATTTGCTCACCGCCAGCCAGATCATGTATGCGAGCACTGCTGCTCCGCCCACGGCCACCCACGCGGCATAAGAGCGGATGTTTCCGGACTGCATGCGCCGCAGCTCACTGCCGATACCTTTGGAAGCTTCTCCTGCGCCGTTCACCAGCCCATCAATGATGTTCTGGTCCACGCCGCGCCAGAACACCACCGTGGACAAGGCCAGCAGCGGCTTCACGAAGATCGCGCTGTAGCCTTCATCCACGTAGTACTTATGCAGGACCGTGAGATAGATGCCGTGGATTTTAGAGGTGACTCGATCGGGAAGGTCGCGTTTCTTGTAATAAAGCAGCCAGGCAAAGAACAGGCCGAGTGTGGCCGCGGCAACGGAGGTCAAGGCCAGTAGCCATTCTTCACGAGCGTGTTCTTCTTCTTTCGCTGGCAGTGTTCCATGCTCGCCTGCTGCCAGCCGTTCGGCGCCGACGTCCCCAGGCGATTCCAAAACCGGGGCCAGGAAGCCGGCAATCTCGTTGTGCCCGCCCATGAACTTAGGAACACCCACCCATCCGCCGACGAATGACAGCACGGCCAGAAGCACCAGCGGGGCCAGCATCACCCACGGCGATTCATGCACGCCGCCGTGACCGTGATCGTCATGTCCGTGGCTGTCAGCGTTAGCAGCGGCATGGGCCGGCGGAGCTGGATGAACTTCGCCCAGGCTGGCTTCAGGCTTGTATTCGCCGAAGAAGGTCATAAACCACAGGCGGAACATGTAGAAAGACGTAAGCCCGGCGGTAATCACGCCCACGGTCCAGAGAATGTGTCCGCCATGAGGGCTGGTGAACGCGGCCCCGAGGATCTCGTCTTTACTGAAGAAGCCGGCGAGCGGCGGAAAGCCGGCGATGGCAAAAGTCGCGACGGTCATCACCCAGAATGTAATCGGGATCTTGGTACGCAGGCCGCCCATGCGCCGCATGTCCTGTTCGCCGCCGATGGCGTGAATGACCGAGCCGGCGCCAAGGAAGAGCAGGGCCTTGAAAAACGCATGCGTCATCAGGTGGAAGATTCCTGCCGCGTATGCCGCTACGCCGCAGGCCAGCACCATGTAGCCCAGTTGCGAAACCGTGGAGTACGCCAGAACACGTTTGATATCAGTCTGGGCCAGGCCCATGGTGGCGGCAAAAATCGCCGTCAGGCAGCCGATGATGGCCACGATCTCCAGTGCATGCGGAGCGAGATTAAAGATCGCATGCGACCGCGCCAGCATGTAGACGCCTGCCGTGACCATGGTGGCCGCATGGATCAATGCCGAAACCGGCGTTGGGCCTTCCATCGCGTCGGGCAGCCAGACATAGAGCGGAACCTGCGCTGACTTACCCGCGGCGCCGAAGAGCAGGCACAGGCCGATGATGGTCAGCAATCCCCAACCGGGATCGATCCCGATGTGGCTGACTTTTTCAAAGACCACGTCATAGTTCAGCGACCCGAAATGTTGGATGATCAGGAACATCCCGATCAGGAA
>DASVFK010000162.1:0-10263 GCA_036380095.1 Candidatus Angelobacter sp.
CAGCGCATGAATTTGTCGAAATACGCCCAAGGACTGATGGCCAGCCACGCCTGGCGCAGGCGGTCGAGCGTGAGCCCTTCGCGCTGCAGGCCTTCACGCACGTGGCGCGTGGACTGGCCGGTCCACACCACGTCAGCAAAAAATGTAGACGCATGGTTGAAGACGTTGAGCTTCAACCGTGGATCGTGCGCGCTCGCGAGAAAGGCATAACACGAGCCCAGGCTGGTGCCGATCAGGCCCACGCTCTCTTTGCCTTGCTGCTCCAGCCAGTCAATGCAGCAGCGTATGTCGAGGATGGCCTGGCGGGCGGCATCAATGGTGCGGCAGATGTTGGGCGAAACCGCGTAGTCCGAGCGCGCCGTCTCCTGCGGCCGGCGAATGTCGTGATACGGCTTGCTCAGCCGCAGCATGGAGACCCCAAAACGGTTGAGCAGAGGCCCCAGCGCGTTGTAAGCGATGCCGTTGGCGTTCCAGTGCGGCAACACGATCACCGCGCGTTTGCCTTCCGCGGGAAACCAGCGGGCATTGACCAGATCATTTTCCGGAAACGGCGTGCGCACCGGCGATGTGAACCGCAAGAAACTGCCATGGCCTTTGGGCGGTTTTTCCCGCGCGTTGCTGCCGGTGGGGAACAGTTCGATCCTGCGCGTCTCCAGGCGGAAGTCCGTGGGCGTGGTGTAAGAGAAGAACTCATCACTTCCGGCCACGATGCGATCGTTCAGCTCGTGAACGTAGCTCTCGTAGTCTGCTTCCCGCTCGGGACAATCGCCGTTCTCGAGCGGCCAGCGTTTGGCCCAGTCCAGGCCCCACTCCAGCGGACGCACCAGGCGATTGGTGTCGCGCGTGGTGAGACGCGTCTCCCACGAGTGCATCCATTTCTGATAGAGGCTGGGAAGCATGGTGGTGTACTTACAATTCTATCAACAACAGCGGGTGAACCATTTGTGGGGTTGCAAACTGGTTTGAGAATTGCCAGAATTGCCAAGATTGCCAAACATTGCCAGGATTGAATAACCGATGCAGCATGGCTGCTTTTCCAATTTTCAATCTTTGGCAATCATGGCAATATTGGCAATTCTCATGGTCCTTCAACTCTTAAAGTGACTACGCCTTGATACCAGCTCAACTTGACCGGATCGCACAGGTGGCCGGCGGCGAAATGCGGCCGCAAGCCCAGACCCTGAGCATTGATCGCGTCTGCACGGATTCGCGTGGCGCGGCTCCGGGTTCGTTGTTCGTTGCGCTCAAGGGCGAACATGCGGACGGCCATCGCTTCCTGGCGCACGCATTCCGCAACGGCGCTGCCGCGGCGATGATCGCCCAATCAGCCGTCGCCGGCTTGGCGATTGACCCCCTGTGGCCGTTGATCGTGGTGCCTGATCCGCTGCGCGCATTACAGGCGCTCGCGGCGTGGCAGCGGCGCGAGTACTTTGCCAAAGTCCTGGCCATCACCGGCAGCAATGGCAAGACCATCGTCAAGGACGCACTGCAAGCGCTACTCGCCGGCCGCCAGTTTCATGCCTCACCGGGCAGCTACAACAGCCAACTGGGACTGCCGCTTGCGGTGCTCTCCGCCGAGCGTCCGGAACCACTGGCGGTGCTGGAAGTGGGTATCTCCGCGCCGGGAGAGATGGCGCCGCTGGAGCAGATTGCCGCACCGAATTTCGGCCTGCTCACCAACATCGGCATGGCCCACTTTGCTGCGTTCGGCAGCCGCGAAGCCATCGCAAGAGAAAAGATGTGGCTCTTCGAGCGTATCAGCGCCGAAGGCTGGGTGCTGTTGCCCGCCAACGAACCAACCATCGAAGAAGCAGCGCGAGGGCTGAAGTGCACGGTGCATCGGCTTGGCGGCGCGGACCAGCCGCTCGCGCTCAAGCCGCTCTCGCTCACCGAAGATGGCCAGCTCGTGGAACTGCGCGCCGCGCCTTCTGCGCACACGCTGACGGTAAAGACACGCTCGGCGGAGATCATCTCTGACCTGCATTTTGCCGCCACCGCCGCTCATCTGCTGGGCGTGAGTCTGGATGAGATCGCCGCCGCTCTCGAGGGCTACGTGCCGACGTCAACGCGCATGGAACTGTGGTCGTCACCGCAAGGAGTGCGGCTTATTAATGATGCGTACAGCGCGGACCCGATCTCCGTGCACGCCGCGTTGCGCTCCGCATCGCAGGGCGCCGCGCGTACCGGCAGAAAGATCTTTGCCTTCGCCGGCATGCGCGAGCTGGGCGCCAGCTCTCAGCGCGAGCATCGTCAGGTTGGCACGCAGGCCGGTGAATGCGGCTTCACGCATCTATTCCTGGTCGGCAACGGCGAACTCGCCGCCACGGCCCAGGCGTTCAAAGGCGCGCAGCCGGAAGGCTCCGTCACCACCGTCAAGGACCCTGACGAACTCAAACACCAACTGCTGCCGCTGCTGCGCCCCGGTGACACCGTGCTCTTTAAAGGCCCGCGCAACGCCGGCATGGTGAAAGCGGTGCGCGATCTTTCCGGCGCTATCGCCCAGCGCTGCCAGTGGATCAACCTGGCGGCGATTGAAGGCAATATCGCGCGCTTCCGCCGGCACTGCGGCGGCGGCACGCACATCCTGGCCATGCTCAAGGCCATGGCTTACGGTACGGACCTGCTGCAGCTTGCTTCATGGATGTCACGGCTCGGCATTCATCACATCGGCGTGTCATCGGCCAATGAAGGCGTTGCCGTGCGCAAGACCGGCGCCGACCAGGACATCTTCGTCTTTCTTGCCGACCATGAAGACACGGACAACTTGCTGCGCTATCGCCTTACGCCCGTGGTCTATTCGGCGGAACTCGTAGACGCGTTCGCTCGCTCGTTGGACGGGGCCGGCGTAACGATGGATGTTCATCTCAAGATCGATACCGGCATGCATCGCCTGGGCGTGGCCCCGGAAAATGCGCTGACCCTCGCGCGGCGCATCCGTTCGAGCGGGACCATGCGCCTCACCGGCGTATGCACGCACTTCTCATCGGCAGACGATCCACAGGCCGACGACTATACCCGGCAGCAGATCGTGGCGTTCAACCAATGCGTGAAAGCGCTTGAAGCTGAGGGCTTTGAGCGACTGCAGATCCACGCCGCCAATACCGCCGCTGCTGTACGTTTTCCTGAGGCGCACTACAACATGGTGCGCATCGGCCTGGGCCTCTATGGTCTGTATCCCTCTGATGCGGTGGGCGAGGCGATGGAACTCGAGCTGGCCATCGGCGTAACCAGTCGCATCACCAGCATCCAGGAGTTTGCGCCCGGCGAGGCGCTGGGCTACAGCCGCACGTACACCGCAACGCGCAAGATCAAAGTCGGCGTAATTCCCTTTGGCTATGACGACGGGCTGCCCTGGGGGCTCTCCGGCAAAGGCCACGTGCTGGTGGAAGGCCGGCCGGCGCCCATCGTGGGCCGCATCAGCATGGACCAGATGCAGGTGGACATCACCGACATCCCCGGCGCGGACGTTGGCGCCGAAGTCCTGCTCTACGGCGCGCACGGCGGCCACACGCTGCGTCCCGAAGAAGTGGCGGAGAAGGCCGGCACCATCGCCCACGAGTTGCTCACGCGACTGGGCGAACGCGTGCACAGGATTTACGTGGAACCGTGAGAAGCTCGCCACGGATAACACTGAAAACACTGATTTGGAAGAACGATCAGAGCAGAAAGCGATTAGATCAGTACAATCTTTGTCATCTGTTGGTGAGGTTTTGGCCATAGGAGCAAAGAGCCATGGACGACAGCAAACGCAGATTGATCTGGCACGGAATGTTCTTGTTTCTGCTCGGGCTGCTCACGGGCTTCGTCGAGCAGAAGTTCGTGAACGTGCGTATGGGGCTGGCTGCGCATCTGGAAGGCGTGATCAACGGCATCTTTCTCATCGCGCTGGGAGCGGTGTGGGGTGAGGTGCGGCTCTCTCCGCGACTGAAGCCCGCGACGTTCTGGATTGCGCTCTACGGCGCTTACGTCAACTGGCTGGCGACGGCGCTTGCGGCCGCTTTCGGCGCCGCGGCGCTCTCTCCCATCACTGCGGCCGGGCACAGCGCGCAGCCCTGGCAGGAAGGACTGGTAACGGCGCTGTTCATGTCAGTCGGGCTGGCGACGATCGCCACCGCTGTGCTGGTGCTGTGGGGGTTGAGACGCAAGGCAGCTGCATAACACCTCACCACTGATGACACTGATAAACACCAATTCACACCGAATCGGCTTAAATCAGTGTGATCTGTGGTCGGGTTTGGTTTTAGTCCCCTGTCGGTATGATCCCGGCGTTTTCCACCATCAAGATGACAGTTCGCTGCGGGGCGCGCGTACGATGCACCGTCGCCTTAGGCACCACAAAACCCTGTCGCGCACCAAGCTCCACAGTCCGGCCTTCCAGGTCGATCAGCAGGCGCCCTTCGACAACATAGAAAAACTCGTCGTCGTTATCGTGCTTGTGCCAGTGATACTCGCCCTCGATCACACCCATGCGCACCACAGAGCCATTGACCTGGCAGAGAGTCTGGTTGAACCACTTGTGCGGACACGCGTCGGCAATGGCCTTCTCGTCAATGACCTCGAGCGGGTTGAACTGCACGTTGAGGCGGGTGATGTAAGGATAGTTGCCGGGGTCGCTCATGAGGGCTCCTTTTCTAATGCCCCTTTAGACGCGCGGCAGGGCGAAGAGGGTTCGCGAAATGGTTGAAGAACGGCAGGAAACGGAAGAACGGCTTTACCGGGACCCCAACTGACCCAAATTTGCTCTGTTGGGATGGCTACCACCCCTTTTGTTTTACCCAATGAGCGTGGGTCCGCTTCAGGGAGCGGTGTCCCAAAGGATCGAGCGTGGTGCAATAAGTTCAGTCTCATTCGGAAAGCAACGAATTCGCATCGCCTAAAAGTACTTGTACGGCGATGTCCCTAATGTGCTTTCCCGCTTGCGCATTCACCTCATTGATGAAGGCTTGCAGAATGTTGGCTCGGGCCGGTCCCGTAACGGCTTGGGCAGCCTGGATTTTCTGGGATAGCGAAGTGGAAATGCCCTGATTATCAATCAATCCCAGATGAAGGCTGTTAGTAATGTCATCCACCGTACTTGAGAACGTCGCTGCAATTGAGACGCTCGACGCCGCTCCCGGGGTTGAATTCACCTGCATCGCATATGAGGATGTAGAGCCCGGTCCGGCGATCCCCGGTATGAGAATATCTGGCTGTGGGCTGCCATCCCGGGAGAACATCCGGCTAGAGAGAAAATAAGTTCCTAGCTTCACCCCGGTTACAACGACTTGGTAATTGCCTTGGGCGGGCTGACTTATTTCTATCAGGTGCGATACCTCGCTTGGAGGTGCATCGGAGACATCGTCGCGTATTGAGTCCCTGAAGTATACGGAACTGGCGATCCGCTCAACAATGCGTCCAGAACCTGGATCGAATCCTGTTTCTTGCCCGGACGGGCCAGTCAAGAGCATTTCAGCGGCATCGCCAACACTAAGGTCAAGTTCACTGATGTCGCCTGGAGGGTCAGCCACAAAGCCGCGAACCACAAATTCATTGTTGTATTGGCTGAGTGCCGTTTTTGCGAATCCAGGGTCGGCAATCTGGTAGTCACCTGCCTTTTTTCCTTTCACAACCACGTAATGTTGTGGCGTCCTGTCGGCATCAAGCTCCACACCCACAATGACAGGATGATGCTGCTCACAGACCACCTTGTCAAGGTATTGGCTCGCTGCTTGCAAATCTGTGGTCGAATCGATGCGCGTCGCGTGAAACTTGAGCGTGCTTTGCGAAAAGTCGCGTGTGGCTGGTCCCCAATACACGCTCAAACCTTGGTAATCCGTATCATGCGTTCGCATAAACTGGTTGAGCAGGCCTGGGTCATTCGTGCTCCCGGCAGTATTCAGGGCCATCGATAATGAAGTCAGAGCACAACCCTTTTGGCTGATCGTGAGCGAACTCGAATGGTCATAGGGAGTCAAATAGAGCGGCGGGTTCCACAGAGGGTTGCCTTGGCTCTCGCGAATCACATCTACGCTGCAATCCGATGTGAAGGTGAAGTCATCGATCGCAAAAAAGTTCCCGGAATCATGGATGGTCACGGAGGCGATCGGCGCGCTCGGGTTACTTATGCCTATCGTTCCCCAGTTGTCACTGGCTCCGCACTGGCCCGTCAATGCAAAGGGAGTCTGCGGGGCAACCGCAACGCCAACTGTGTTGCCAGAGGCATCGAAAGCTGTGAGCGTCAAAGAGGAGGTTCGGTCGACATATCGCGTGCTGACGCTCGTGACCGGTTGGGCAAAAGTAATAGTCCCGACCGTTCCGGCACCACCTACAAGGATGAATGCAATACCGGCACCAGAGGGAGGGTTCACAAAATTGCCCGATCCTCCTGCGTCACAAGAACTAAGTGACAGCCAGTTGGACGAGAATGTGGTATTACCGATTGTTCCCACCGGTTGCACGTTTCCTAGGCCTTCAAAATTAATCATCGTCTGGGCTGCAGAGGTGGATGGATACACTATGAAGAGCAGCAGCATGAACAGAAGGGGCATAGACGAAGCGGTTTTTAGCATTGCTTTCTCCTCGCCGGCCGTCGGTTGCCTCCTTTCGTAGGGTCGGCGTTCCAGGCCGGAAGCAGCGCCTTCTTGTAGCTTTCGCTGATGCGTGGAGTCCTTACATCAACAAATGTCAGGCGCCAACTCACAGCGCATTTCATCGTTTCGCTGAGATACGGTCAACTGGCGGGAAGTGACTCTAGCTGACATTAGTTGACACGCCGCGCTTTGTCCCGGCTTGGTGCGATTGTTGGCGCCGGTGTGAGATCGGCCGTCCGGCAGGAGGTTGATCAGTGCCAAATCTATGCAAAAAATTGCAGCGATTGCGCGGCTTCCTTTTGCCAACATCTTCGATTGTGCGCTGTCTTATACACGATTCGGAGCACGGGCCATACCTCAATTCTTCGACGCACTTCCCTGCTCTGTCATCCTTAGCTACCGGAAGGGCGCTTTGCGACTAAGGGGTGTCGAAGGATCCCGACAATGCCAGTTGTAACCATGCTGCTTCAAGACATTCTACCGAGGGCTCTTCCTGACATCTTCCATCGCACGGTACGCTAACTCATATCGCACCTCCGTACCCGAGCCGACTACATGAAGCGCGGATTCGTCGGGGCGTCACGCTTTCATCTAGGTTTGCCGACGCGATCGTTCACATGCGATGGAGCAGTATTTCCGTTCGTCGTCAGCGATCCTGAAGGTGAAGGGTTTGCCGCACGTGGCGCACCTTTTCTTGCACGCGGTGCACTCGTCTGGGGTGATTTTGACTTGTCTGATTTCTCTGCTCTTCAAACGTATGCGTTTCCACCGAGGGTGGAGTTTTTGCATTCATGTTCGGGTTGAGAAGTCCAGCGCTTCAGGTAGGTGGTTTGATCGTAGCCACTTTGCCTCCCACGCCTGCCAACACGCGGCGAAAGCGTGGACCACCTGCGATTATTTGTGAAATTTAGCGCTCACGTGCTCGACAATGGCGTCGAGCTCAACTTTGGCAGCTTCGCATTTCTCAATAAGGTTAGCTGCCTCAGACTGCAGGGCTAGGTCTTCAGAATTGTCTCTCACCATCTTTCCAATGTTGGCAAACTGTTGGATCGAGCGTTTCGCCATGCCCCGTTGTCTCTGGGTATGCCGTGAAACCTGGTAACAGGCCAAAGCAGACACTCGTTGCACAACCTGCGTCGATCTCTTCATTAAACGTGCTGCCGCTCCAATGGGAGTCTCTAGTAAAAAGTCGCCATTAGAAATCTCGAAAGAGACGTATGCACGTATTCGGAGGGCCGTAATATGTACGTCGTTCTGGATCTTATTCAGAGCACGCTCCAGCTCCTCGCCCCGCTTCAGCGTTTCCAGCGCTTCCCTGCACTCGGTTCGATGATCTTTGAGGATAATTGAAAAATTATCGAGTTTCTCTTGCACATCTCGCGCGTACAACTGAGCCAAGTGATAACTCTGTTTTGAGGAGGAGAGCTTTGCAATAAAAATGCCGAACAATGCCAGGCCAAAGAATACTTCGACCGAAGCAAAAACTTTGCTGATCCCTCTTGGGAGGATGTCTCCGTAACCCAGCGACGAGAATGTCACAACGCTGAAATAAACGCAGTCTCTAAACGACACCGAACGATCACCGCTGACCGGGCCTTGGCCATAGCGTCCCGCGAGCCAATACAGCATAGCGAAAAGCAGCAGCGAACCACAGACAATTAGGAACAGGATACTTAGCGGCATCCCGTCTATATCACGCATTACTTTCTTCGAAAATCGCTTTAGCATGTGAGCCACCGCCCACATTCAACTGCGTCAATCACATGAAAAGAGCACAAGGCTGAGTGACGGGACGTAGACCTCACCTCCACTTTTTCCATATCGTCACCCCTCAATACCCTTCCGGCCCCGGCTCATTCGCCAAATTCTCAAACCTGGTCGACCGTTTGATGAACGCCAGCTTCACCGTCCCCGTGGGACCGTTGCGCTGTTTGGCGATGATCAGTTCGGCCTTGCCTTCAAGGTCGGGATCGTCGGGCTTGTAGACCTCTTCGCGGAAGATGAAGGCCACCACGTCGGCATCCTGTTCAATGGCGCCGGATTCGCGCAGGTCAGCCAGTTGCGGACGGTTGTTGCCGGTGCGGTTTTCCGGAGCGCGGCTCAACTGCGAGAGCGCCACCACAGGGCAGCGCATCTCTTTGGCCAGGGCCTTCAGGCCGCGCGAGATGGCGGAGACTTCCTGGGTGCGGTTCTCATAGCGTCGGCCTCCGCTGCCGGCGGGCGCCGCGGCCACGAGCTGAAGGTAGTCAACCACGATCATGTCCACCCGCCCTTGCGATTGTTGCAGGCGGCGGCATTTGGCGCGCATTTCAGAGATCGAGATGCTCGGCGTATCGTCAATGAAGATGGGCGCTTCCACCAGCGCGGCCAGCGCAGAGACCAGCTTGTTGTAATCCTCACGGCTGAGAAAGCCGGTGCGCAGCTTGTGCGAATCCACCATGGCCTGCGAGCACAGCATACGCAGCAGGAGCGATTCACGCGACATTTCGAGCGAAAACACACCCACGACTTTGTTATCGCGCACGGCCGAGTTTTCCGCGATGTTGATGGCGAAAGCGGTCTTGCCCATGGAGGGGCGCGCGGCGATGATGATCAGGTCAGACTTTTGCAGGCCGCTGGTCATGCCGTCGAGGTCTTCAAAATGGGTTTCCAGCCCGGTAATGCGCTGGCCCTGCTCGTAGAGCTTGTCGATCGATCCGAAGGATTGCTTTACGATCTCCGGGATTCCCAGAAAGCCCTGGCCGATGCGCTGCTCCGCCACCTTGAAGATCGCCGACTCGGCCGTGTCGATGATCTCTTCCGCCGGCGCTTCCTGCTCATAGGCCTGCTGGATGGCGCTGGTGGCGGCGTGAATCAGCCCGCGCAGCAGCGCTTTGTCTTTCACGATCTTTACGTACTGCTCAATGTTCTTGACGCGCGGCAGGCCGTCCGTGAGCGAAGTCACGTACGCCACGCCGCCCACGGCCTCAATCTCCTTGTGCTGGCCGAGCTGTTCGGTGAGCGTGACAAAATCAACGGGGCGTCCGCTCTCCGCCAGCTCCATCATGCGCAGGTAGATGCGGCGATGCGAGTCGAGAGAGAAATCGTCAGCCTGGAGGTGCTCGGCGGCCTGTGGGTAAGACGAATTATCGAGCAGGATGGCGCCCAGGATGGCCCGCTCGGCTTCCACGCTGGCGGGCAGCCCGCGGTCAAGACTGTAATCAACGGAGGCCAATTCCCGAGTTCCTCAATTTTCATTCTCTCCCAAGAGGAGAGGGGAAACAATGATCATTTACGGAGAAAACCCGGAGAAGCGCGGAATGTTCTTCGGGGAACAGAGCGCTTTCACGAGGGGCGATTCAGGACGTGATGTCTTTACGGCGTTGCAAGCTCCAGCACCACGGCGGTTCCTCGTTGAAACTCCCTACATGCTCATGGCAGAGGACGCTCGCTCGGGATCCTTCGACTCGCCGTCACTCGTACCTCGCTCGGGCATCGCTCAGGATGACAGCAGTTGAGGGTGATCACAACGTCTAAACCTCTAACTCACATCGATCCTGTTGAGTTTAGGAAGCCTCGCCCCAGACAATCGCGACTACCAAGTTGTTCTCCGATCCAGGTTTTCTTCGTTACACAATAAACCCGGCTTGTACCAGCCATACAAGCCGGGCTTGCGGGGTGTGATGTTCGCCGGCCGCGTGTTGCCGCGCGGCCG
>DASVFK010000163.1:0-3856 GCA_036380095.1 Candidatus Angelobacter sp.
TCGATGGCCGGCCTTACAAGACCAAGAAGGACCTGGTCACCAAGGGCATCCTGACCCAGGCCCAGTATGACAAGATGAAGGACCAACTTGTGGCCCACGGTGGGAAGCCCAAGGCGACTCCGTCGCCGAGTCCAAAGAAATAAGATCAAGGAATCAGGAGACTACGGCGCTCGCCAGTGGGCGCCTTTTCTTTTTGGCGCCGGCTTCCTGCTGCCATTCCACTTGGAAGACGCGCACCGGCTCGCTACGTCCGCGCAGGCGCAGAGCGGGAAGTTTGCGCGTATTGAACTTGTTGCCGATCTCAGCCGCGGTGGATTCCGTAATAAGGATCTCTCCGCCCTCCGCGCTGGACATGAGGCGCGAAGCGATGTTCACCGTATCTCCCACCACGGTGTAGTCCAACTGTCGCGGTGAGCCGATGTTGCCGGCGGTGACGATGCCGGTATTGATCCCGATGCCGATACGCAATTCCGGCCAGCCGCGCGCTGCGGCGTCGCGGTTCATCTCGATGATGAGTTTCTGGACCTGGATCGCGCTTTCCACGGCGCCGGCCGCGTCGTTTCCTTTTGCCACGGGAACGCCGAAGACCGCCATCACCGCATCGCCCATGTACTTGTCGATCATGCCGCCGTGGTCGAAGATGACGTCGGTCACGCGAGTGAAGTACTCGTTCAGGATTTCCACGATCCGCGCCGGTTCCAGGCCTTCACTCATGGCAGTGAAACCGCGGATGTCCGCGAACAGCACCGTGGCCCTCTGGTTGACGCCGCCGAGACGGACATCGGGATTGGCCAGCGCCATCTCCGCAACTTCCGGCGAGAGAAAGCGCTCCAGGGCCATGCGCTGCTGCGCCTGGCGCGCGATCTTTTGGTGCGCCACCAGGTTGTCAATGGCGGCGCCGGCCTGCGCGGCAATCAGGGCAAAGATGTTCAACTCTTCCTGGGTGAAGGCGGACGCGCGCTCCATGTTGTCCACATAGAGCAGGCCAAAGAGCCGTTTGGCCCCCACCAGGGGAGCGCACATGGCGGAGCGCAGCCCGGAGATTTTCAGGCTCTCGCTGCCGTTGAACCGCTCATCGGCGTGGAGATCGTCAATCAGGATGGGCTGCTGCTCCTTGCGCAGATGGTCGAGCACGCTCTTGCTCAGGATAATTCCCGGCGCGTTGGCGGCGTTGGCCGGGTTGCGATACAAGACTTCACTCTGCCGCATCACCTCGCCGGATTCATCCAGCAGCATGACAAACCCGCGCTCCACTCCTTCAATCAGAGAGGCCAGGGTGATCACCTGGTGCCCGATCTCGTCGATGGAGTGCTTGCCCTGCAAGGCCTTTCCCGCCTCGTACAGCACGGTGAGCAAATAGTTTTCCCGCTCCAGCTTTTTCACGCGGCCGGCAAGATCGGCGATGGCGGTGCCTTGCGGGTCGGCGGCGCGGGGAAGCGCGATCTGCCCGGTGCGTCCGCGCATGATCTGGTTCAGCGTAGAAGGCCATTCCGCGCGCCGCACCTGGATCCCCGCTTCGTCCACGTTTTCCAGGCGCAGTTCGTACAGTCCCACCTGGACCAGGTCGCCGTTCTTGAGGAAGCTTTCTTCCTGGATGGGCTGGCCGTTGAGAATCACGCCGTTGGTGCTGCCGCGGTCAGCAATGGCCACTCCGCTCTCTTCCAGCTTGAAGACGGCATGGAAGCGGCTGACGCTGGAATCGTTCAGGACAAGATCATTGCCGTTGCCCCGGCCCACCGTGGTCACCGGCTTGGTCAGCTCCAGGATTCCGCGTTTTGCGTCAGGGGCGGAAATGATAAGACGGGCCATAAGACTGCCAAGACACCTTTATTGCTTTTCCAGGATTTCATCCAGATTGCTGATCTTGCCTTTTTGCACGCGGATATTGCGGTGGATGGGCTTGTATCCGTTCATCAGCAAAACGATCGAGTACACGCCTGGATCAGCCGGCCAGCGCGCGTTGGTTTTCTTGGGGGCCACCTTGCCATCCACAACGATGGTGGCGCCCGCGGGCTCGGTGCGAACGTGCACCAGTCCCTTGCCTTCCGGGACCGCGTCCGCGCCAAAGATGCGCCGCAGCAACGTGCTGTTGGGGCCATCTTCGGCGACCTGGTTCTGGCTCAGCAGCACCGGAGTAAAACTCAGGGTCTGTCCTTCCGCCAGGTTCTCATCGCCCACCGCGTCTTTGAATCCTGTCTTGCGCACCACCACGCGATGCGGACCTCTTTCCACGGTGAGCTGGGCCGGAGTGAGCAGGCCGGTGTCTTTTCCGTCGAGCCAAATGTTGGCGCCCTGAGGATTACTGGAGACCACGATGGTGGAGACGGCCGGTGCAAGGTCCGCGGCGACTGCCATGCTCTTGCCCGCGGATGACTCCACGCTGCGCGATTGCGTGAGATATCCCGTCTTGGTGAACGAGATCAAGTGATATCCAGCCGCGAGATGCGACGCGGTGAACGGCGTGACCCAATTCGGCTCGCTCCAGCCGTCGATTTCCACCTTTGCGCCATCGGGCTTGGAGGTGAAGCGCAACTCGCTTTGCTGGGTGTAAACCTGGTTGGGCGAACTTACGGCCTTCTGCGGCGCAGGCTGAGGCGCAGAAACCGGCTGCTTCGGCGCGAGCGCAGCGGTTTGAAGCGGCGCGGGTTTCGCGGAGCTGCTCTTCACAAACTTGACCGTCGTATCCGATGCAATGCGCTTGGCAGGGCCGTCCTTCGCGAATTTGACCGTTTTGTCCGGAGCAATCGTGATCTCCGGCTTGGGGCTTACCACCACAGGCACAATATTCTGCTGCTGCTGCAACAGCTGCTGCTGTTGCTCTGAAATCTGCGTGCTGAGATCGGCCTCAAGCTGCCGCATCTGGGTGTGCGACCTGCGATAGGCGTAGCCGGCCATCACTGTGCCTAGCACCAGCACGACCGCCGCAGCGATCAAGAACATGTTTCTGCGGCTGGGCGCGCGCACGAGTGAAGGTTTGCGGAACACCGCAACCGGGCGTTTCTCCGGAACCGGCAACGGTGCGGTGGCGCGCACCGCGGTGCCGGCGACGACCTTCATCGGCAGCACCAGGGTCTTTTCCGCCGCCTGGGCCGGTGGGGCCGCAGGCGGCGTGTAAGCCGGCAAGACCGAAGTGGCGTGCATCGGAGCACCGGCTGTCTTGTAATTTTCGAGATCGTGGACCAGCTCCGCCCCGGACTGATAGCGCTCATCAGGCGATTTGGCCAGCGCCCGCGTAACAATGGCGCTCAGCCCGGGATGGACCGTTACGTCCAGATCTCGTGGCGCGATCGGGTTTTCATTGACGATCTTGTAAATAATGGTGGTGACGTTCTGCCCCACAAACGGCTTTTCGCCGGTGAGCATCTCGTAAAGAATCACGCCGAAGCTGAAGAGATCAGAGCGGCCGTCGAGCGGGCGGCCTTTCACCTGCTCCGGCGCCATGTAATTCGGCGTACCCAGAACCTGTCCGGTGGAAGTCATGCTGCCTCCGGCTTTGGCGATGCCGAAGTCCATGATCTTCACCGTGCCGCTGGGCGTGATCATAATGTTGGCCGGCTTCACGTCGCGATGCACGATGCCGTGCGTGTGCGCGTAATCCAGTCCGCGGCAGATTTGGCGGGAAAGCTGGACTACCTCTTCCGCGGGCAGGATACGCTGCTGCGTGAGCAGCTCATGCAGCGTGGTGCCGTGGATGAACTCCATGGCGATGTAGAAGATCCCGTCCTGCTCGCCCGCGTCGTAAATGGTGACGATGTTGGGATGGCTCAACAGACCCGCGGCGCGCGCTTCATTCTGAAAACGGCGCACCATCTCGGCGGACTCCAGTCCGTGGACGTCGAGCCGCAAGGTCTTGAGC
>DASVFK010000164.1:0-13320 GCA_036380095.1 Candidatus Angelobacter sp.
CGCGCGTAGCCCGTGGCCGAATCGAAGAACCAGGAGGTGGATGGATCGGCATGCAATGAAACTTGCGCGTACTGCGGGATTTCAAACTCGGTCCATTTCGAATTGGCGTCACACGACTGCGGTTGGCTGGCGTCAGGCTGACCTGCAGTTGAAGCTGCTTGCCTGAAACTCTCTGACTTGAACAAGCAAACATCCTCGTTTTCAAAGCGCAGTCTCGCCCGGACATTGCTGTAGCCGAACGCGGAAGGGTTCTCCAGCAGGATTGTCAGCGGCTCGCCTTCGCGCGCCACAAACGCATCTCCCACAGGCGGCTTGGCAAACAGGCCCGGCTTGGAAAAGCGAAGGAGCTCTACCTGTCTGCCCTTGTAGAGCAAGGGCGTACTGCTATCGCCAAACGCCACCAACCCGCCAATCTTCAATTGCACAAGGAATTCGCCGGCCTTGCCCGGTTCCGCGTCGCCAACCAGTGTCACGCTCGGGCGGACCTGAAGCTTTGGAAACTGAGTGCTGGTCAGGAGCCCGGTCTCGAGATCGCTTTGAACCGGCTTTGCGTCTACCCGCAGCAGGATCTTCGTAGTCGCTTCATCTGTATCGGCCTGGACAAGGATGGCCGGGCGGTCCATGCCCGTCTGCGCGACGCCCTTGTTGGCCTGGCTATCCTGACCCGCTGCGCCGCTCGACTGAGCAGCCGGAGTTTGCTGGGGCTTGGGAGCGGCATCAGCACCTTGGGACGTCCCGGCCTTTGCAGTGGGGTCAGGACTTTGGGGCGTCCCGGACTTTGAAGAGGAGTCGCTCTTGGCCTCCCCGGCCTTTTGACCGGTCTTGGGCGCCTGCGTGGTTTGGGCGAAGTGGACCGAGGCCAACAGGACCCATACGGCGGTCCCACAAGTGAGGCGGCGCAAAATCTTCATCGAACTTACTCCTGTCACCATGACGCTGCAGCAGCCAGCGCGGTCAAAACGAGAGCAGTCAGAAAGGCCAGGATCTGCAGAACCGAAGGAAGCACTGCATTCGCTCCGCGGATTGACGGGACATAGTTCTCCTGCGTACTCTTCGGCTCTAGACTGCCGGTCAAGGCCATGAGCATCCAGATTCCACAAAACAGAGAGAAGATATAAAGAGCCCACGCCGCTTTCATCATGCTCTTGGCCCCGCCGTCGAGATGACCGCCCAGGATCTCTTTTTGAAACGATATTGTCAGGGCGATCATGCCGGTGGCCAGCGTAATGAGCTGTTTGGTCAGGTCGGCGGCAAAGTCAAAGGCCTTCTTGATTCGCTCTTCCATCTCATCTTCCTAACAAAACGGATAAAGAGGACAGAGTTTCCGTTTTGCCTTCTCCAGCGTGTCCTCATGGAGCTGGTTGTCTCCTCGCGTTGCGTTGCGGACCATCTCCAATACCAGGATTTCGACGTTGTTTTCCGCCGTCCGAATCGCGTGTTCCTGGTTCAAGGGTTCTGACTGGATCCTGGTAACAGCGCTGGTGATCAGAAGCCGCAGGTTGTTTTCGCAGTTGGGCGCAAAGGTGTACCCCTCGCGGGCCGCAACCGCCTTGGCTAAACTGAGAATGCGTTCAAGGATGAAGTTCGTGCCGACGCCGGCCATTCGAGCACCTGCACAATGACGTTCCGGGGAAGGCTGATTATGAGTTGAATATCCGTTGATGTCAACAGACGGGGACCACCGGACACCGGGCTAATTCTACGTGTCGGCGGGCGGTCGGGATACGGCGGGCCTCGCGGGATGAATAAATCAACGGGCGATGACCAAGCCCAGCGCGTTTAGAAAAGGAAGCAGAATGAACGCTGGGGCCTTCTTCCTCAGAACCGCCCCGGCAATCACGGTCAACGGGTAGGTCCAGACCGACCAGACAGCCAGGTAAGCGCTCCAAGTCACCCCGCCATCGAAGACCAAGCCCACCCATTGAGCGGCCATGAACCAAGGCACAAGAAGAACAAGCCACACAATCAACAGGGCGGTTGCAAGTTTTTGCGACATCGAGTACCTCCCTCCCGGGAGGAGGGGCGAGAGTCAAATTGTAGCGACGCAAGATTATCCCAGTACCGACCACTGCAGCAAGGACGAAGTGCGGTGCTCTGCGAGTAGGACCTGCTCAGCGCGGTGTCTCACCTTTTAGCGCAGCGAGCATCCTGGGATCGGCTTGTATTTTCGCGGTCAGCGGCATGCCCCGATCAGGGTCCGCCAGCCACTTCGCTTCCTCGTTTGCGCCTGCCTTCACCAGCAGAGCCACAACCTCATAGTAGCTCCCGCGCTTGGGCGATTCGCCCCAGCCATAGAGGGCCCAACCTAACGGCGTTCCACTGTAAGTGTCATCTTTGATATTCACCGGCGCACTTTGCTCCAGTAACAACCGTACGACGTCCGAGTGACCGCCATAAGCCGCCCAGTGCAGCCCGGTTTGTCCGTTGTGTTTGAGTTTGATAGGCAGCTCAATTCCCTGCCGCAGCAGAAACTCGACCACGCTGGTGTGTCCGTATTCACAAGCCCAGGCAAAGCCGCTTTTCATCTGCTCCGTTGTAGCGGTTGATTTCAGGGTACCGTCGGGATTGAAGAAGCTCTTGACCACATCGAGCCGGCCCACACCGGCCGCGCCTTCCAGGTCTAATTGCGCGCCGCGACTGGCAAGAAACTCGGCGGCCGCGCCACGTCCGTTGGCCAGGCAGCCTGTGATGGCTGTGTCCTTGTTGCCTGCGGCTCCCGGCTGTTCGATGGCCGCGCCGTGGTCCAGAAGGAGCTGCAGCAGCGCGTTTTGCACGCCTGCCGCCTCCGGATGGCAGCTCGTCGCAGCCAGGCCAAGCGTGGTTGCCCCGCCGCCATAGACATCCGCGGCAGCATCTACCTCTGCTCCAGCCTGGAGCAGGACCTCGGCGATCTGCACGATATTCTTCGGCGTCTTTTGCCGGTAACCTTCCACGCCGTTGGCGGAGACATAATGCAACAGGGTCGCGCGATGCTCGCGCGTGGAACGCACTCGAACCAGTTCAGGATCGCGCCGCAGCAGCCGCCGCAGGCCGGCGAGATATCCGTTGACGATAGCCTCCGCCGCCTCCTCAAATTCCGCCACGTGAGACGCTTTGCGTCCCATGCCCTGGATATGGTCCACGAGCCAGCGCCAGCTCTGAAAACCGCTTGCTCTCGCGATGACGAACTGCGCCTGGGAAAGGTTGCGCTTGCCGCCGAGTTCGCGTTGTGCGAATTCTTCAACCTGCCGGGCCCAGCGCTCCTCGGCTATCGGCATCTGCCGGGTGATTTCGAGGCCGCCCAGTTTGACCAGTCTTTTGATCCATCTCCTGCTCCAGATTCGGAGGGCGCCTTCATCGGTTGACCTGGCTGCCTTCAGCAGGTCCTTGGCGAGCTTCCTGTATTGTTCCAGGTTGGGGCGTGGTGGAAGGGGAAGAGCGTCTTGCGGATTAGGAAACAAACGAAGCTCCTTTCGTTATGCGCCTGGAGTCCGCCCATGTCAGGCTGAAAGAAGGTTCGTGTTTCGTGTGTTCAGCTTTAAGGTGGGCACACGCCCTTTCCGCGGACTGGAAGCGCCCTTAAGCGCTAACCGCAATTTAACGCCCGCTGAACGGAGGAGTCAATGGCAGAGCTATCTTCGGGGAAAGCGATCATCACGCTTTCATCTCATCCTTGATTAGCTTCTGGCCGCCGAGCGCCGCATAGAAACCCCAAATTCCGACCGCCAGAACGCCGAGCGGTACGCTCATAGCTGCTGTGGCGTACCAACGGGATAGGTCGAGGGTGGCCGGTACATTCAGCATGGTGTTGGCTACAAAGACAGCCACCGCCAGCGTGATCAGGCCGAAGCGCACCAGGGAGAAGGCGGCGATTCCGTAAACCAGGACCGAAGTCGCGCCGTCTAACAGCGGATGACTGCTGCCCAGAGTTTTGAGAAGCACGAACAACAGCACAAACCCTGCCGCTCCCAGCCAGCGATTACGCAAGATATATCGCAACGCAATCAGCAAGAAAAAGAAAAACAGCGTACCCTGAATTGCATTAGGAAGCTGCTCTATCCACGCGCCCAGCGTGCTTCTGCCGCCCATCAAGTAATCGGTAGAGAACAATTGCGGGAATGTTCCAAAATGCGCGGCGCCCAAAATCAGGCTGATTTCAATGATCACAACCCAGGTCAACCCGAGCACCACGCCGAACATCACGTCGCGTCCCACCAGGGGATCACGCACTCGTCCGCCCATGAGGCGCGTCCAGGAGATGATGGTCTGTGGCCACAGCCTGCGCACAAAAGGCTCCAGCGCCATATACAGGACCCAAGTAAGGCACGCCGCGAACAGTCCCGTGCTTACAGCGAGGACAAATGGACCGATAAGACCGAAAGAGGGCACGAAATGTCCGTAGCACAGCCAGATTGTAATCTGCGCTAGAAAGACAAAAGCGGCCAGGCGAGAAGCGCCCACGCGATCCCCTTTGCCTTGCTTATACTGCCGCCGCGCCAGCGCCGCTGCACCAAAGGGAGCGAGAAAAAAAAGAATCAGTGTAAGGACCTGGGCCGCCTGTTCGCCAGGGGAAGACTTTGGTTGAGACATGCGTGCGGGCTTTGTCCAAGGCCCGATCATCTGGAAGAACACCGCCTGGCCGCGCCATGCGGCTGCTTCAATACGCAAAGGATAGCCGCTCTCCGGCCATTTTCCCGTCCACGCGACCCGTTCATCGAAAGCGGCCAGGGAAGTCCATTGCGGCGTGGCCGCTTGAAATTGCGAAGGGTCCAGTCCAGCGGCCGTGAACAGTGGTTTCCAATTCACCGGCTTCGGTGGAACGGCGCTGTCGTCCAACTGCGGCGGAATCGCCTGGAAATACAACAGCCTGCCGCTGGTATCGAGCAGCAGGTTGATCATTCCGGAAAGAGTCGGCGACGGATCATCCGAGGTTACGATCCCGGGCGTACGCTGCCGGTGCAAGGCGCTCAACGGGATCATGTACTGCGGACTCTGCCGATACATGAATTGCAAAAGCGAAGGCCGGGCGCCCAGCACCTTGCTCCATTCGGGCTGTGATTTTTCGTTCTTCTCCAGCCAGCGCCGAAAATCCTCGTCGTAGCGAAGGATGGCCACGCTATCGACCGCCTTGGGGCCATAGCCGATCTGGCTCACAATCTCTTTGGCTTTTTGCGAAAGCACCTCGGGAGACATATCCAGAGGAATGCTGGCCAGCGCGTTGCTGCGGCTGATGAGCGCAATGCCTGCCATCAGGCCCAGAACGCAGGCAGCAAGGCAGAGCAGCGCCGCTTTCGGATTCATGCCTTCCATCTGGCCCGCAGCAGCCACCATCTGCGGTGAAGGCGTTTCTCCCGCAGCCAGCGCCGCGGCCAGCGGATCGCCGCCCGGCAACGCCGCCGCCACAGCGAGTGCGCCAGCGGGTCGATTGGACGGCTCGGCTTCCAGGCAATGGAGAATCACCCGCTCCACCAGCGGATCCATGTCCTTGACGAATGAAGACGGGCGGCTCACCGCCCCCGAAGCGCGCGATCGCAACAACTCACCCAGGTTTTCCGCGCTGAAGGCCTGCTTGCCGGTGAAGATCTCATAGAGCACGAGACCCAGCGAGTAGAGATCGCTCTTCTCGCTGACTTCCCTGCCGGCAAGCTGCTCCGGCGACATGTATGCGGGTGTACCGCTACGGATTTCGGCGCCCTGTGCCTGCGTGGCCAACGCAGCCAGTCCAAAATCGGTGATCACCGCCTGCCCGCGGCCATCCAGCATGATGTTGGCCGGCTTCAGGTCGCGATGCAGCACGCCCTTGGCGTGGGCCGCCGCCAGTCCGGCGCACAACTGGCGCGCGATATCGATGGCTTTGTCATGCGGCAGACGGCCGATCCGCCGCAGCAGTGAAGCCAGGTCCTCGCCATCAACGTATTCCATGGTGAAGAACGTCTGGCCATCCACCTCGCCCACGTCGTAGACCCGGCAGACGTTGGGATGAGAAACCTTGCGCGAGATTCTAACTTCGCCTCGAAACCGTTCCAGCAGGCCGGCGTCGTTGGCGGCTTCTTCCGGCAGGAATTTCAAGGCCACCGGCTGGCCCAGCGTGAGATCGTCTGCGCGATAAACTTCGCCCATGCCGCCTCTGCCCAGCAAGGCCACAATGCGATAACGCTCCGCCAGGAGCGCTCCAGGTAGGAACCTTCCTGCATCCAGCGCAGTGGAGGAGCGGGGAAGAGTGGATTTCGAGACGGATCGGATGCGCTTGGACCCTGGCGGTGCCGCTGGTTCGGCTGGATCCTCCAGGCTGAGCGCGGTCACGTCATCGGAAATGCGTGGAGGGCCATCGCCCGACGGCAACGGCGCGCCGCATGACGAACAGAACTTGGCCAAGGTTGGCGCTTCAGAACCGCAGGACGTACACCGGCGCATGCGAGGATTCCTTAATTCACCCGAATATCATGCGGAAGTCTACGCGAATAAGTAAGCAATTGAAACCATAACTGTAACGGTAGAGGCCGCTAGGGAAAAGCGCTGCGTCTCACGGTCAGTACCCTCAGCGAATCCTCCACCCGTTCACCGGACCGCCGTGCAGGAACCGTTCCGGAGTCATGATGCCATCACGCTTGAAGACCAGGCCGTCTTTCATCACGAAGACCACGGTGCGGAGCGCGTCGATATCTTCCAGCGGGTTTCCCTTTACGGCGATCATGTCTGCGGGAAAGCCGGGCTTGATGGGGCCGCGCTTGTCGTAGATGTCGCTTACCTTGTAGCCGTTCACGGTCATGATCTTGAGAATCTCCTTGTCTGGGATGGCCGCGGCCTTCCAGCTTTTCAAGAAGTTGATGACCACCTGGCCGCGCGTCATGCCGGGGACGTAGTAGTCAGCGTCCGTGGAGAAGGCCATCTTTACTCCATTGGCCCAGGCCGACTTCATTCCGGCCACGGTGCGGTCAAACCCCGCCTGCGTGCCGCGATATTCGGTGAACGGCGTCTCCGTGCCCACGCGCCAGATGCCTTTCTGCGCCATCAGCTTGTGGATCTCATCGGTGAGAGCGATGTCGTGCTCAATCGACCAGATGCCGGCTTCAATCGCGCGCCGCGCCCCTTCCTGCGTTTGCACATGCCCCGCCACCTTGAGCCCGCCGGCGTTCGCGGCTTCACGGATGAACAGCTTCATGTCCTCAACCGAATAAGGATAAGGCTTGCAGTCCACGCAGATCTTGATCACCTTGGCGCCGAAGAGCACGTTCTGGCGCACCGCCTTGATGATTTCGTCGGGCGTATCGGCATCGAGATATTCGGGATACACAATGTTGTGTTCCTTCACCATCTCCGGTGTGGGAAAAAACTGCCCACCCACGCCGCCGATGATGATTCCGGAATTGATGATGGCTGGCCCGGGAACCCATCCTTGTTCAATGGCCACGCGCAGTGCGGTATCGGCATAGAGGCCGTTGTTGCCCAGGTCGCGCACCACGGTGAACCCGGACGACAGAATCTGCATTCCATTGGAAGCGGCCTGGATGGCGCGCAACGCCGTGGAGTCCTGAATATAGGTGTAGTAATAGACGTCGTTTTCCGGGACCTTCTTATAGGTGAGCGCCAGATGGTTGTGCGCGTCCACCAAACCGGGCAGCACGGAGTATTGCGAGAGGTCGATCGTCTCCGCGCCCTGCGGCACCGCGACCTTGGACCCGATCTCCACGATCCGTCCGTCTTTCACCGCGATCATCTGGTTGGCGGCGGCTGTCCCGGTTTCAGGATCAATGAGCTTGCCGGCGCGGATCACGTACGCCGTTCCGGCGCTTGAGGGCAGCGGCGTGGGCGAAGCCGCGGGCTGCTGCGCGGCAGCAACAAGTTGCAGGAGCGCGATCAGGCAAATCGACAAGCTGAGACGATTGCGCATCGGCAAACCTCCGTAGAATGGTGAGCTGGAAATGCGAGCAGGGATTATATCGAGTGATTTGGTCCGCGCGCGAATGCTTGCGCCATAAACTAACAAACCCACCACGGAGGCAAGGAGACACGGAGGAATTCGTGGGCTAAAGCCCGGAATTCGATCTAGATCAGGACCCGGAATCCCATGCTCGCCTGTTTTCCTTGCTTTCCTCCGTGTCTCGGTGTCTCCGTGGTAGATTTTGGTCTTTGATTGTCAGGGAGAACGCCTTGTTCAAGAACGCCATCGTCCGTCCACCGGGAAAAAACTTTGCGCAAGGGCTGAGCACCGCAGGCCTGGGAGCGCCGGACTACGAGCGTGCACTGGAGCAGCACGCGCGCTATTGCTCGGCGCTGCGCGAATGCGGGCTGGCCGTCACCATGCTGCAAGGCGACCTCCGCTTCCCCGATTCCACCTTCGTAGAAGACACGGCCGTGCTCACCCCGCGCGGCGCGGTGCTGGCGCGTCCTGGGGCAGAGAGCCGCCAGGGCGAGATAGCGACCATACGTCCGGAGATCAGCCGCTTCTTTCTCACACCGCTGGAGATCAAGCCGCCGGGCACGTTGGATGGCGGCGACATCTGCGAAGCCGGCGACCACTTCTTCCTCGGCCTGTCCCAGCGGACAAACGAAGAAGGAGCCCGACAACTGGCGGCGCATCTGGCCGGCATGGGCTACACATCTTCTGTGGTGGATGTGCGCGGGATGGTCGGCATTCTCCACTTGAAGAGCGGCATTGCCTCGATCGGCGACAACACGCTGGTGGTGATGGAGCAGATGGCCAGCAGCGATCTGTTCCGCGGCTACAAGCTGGTGCCGGTTGCCGGGAACGAGAGCTACGCGGCGAACTGCGTGCGCGTGAATGATCGCGTGCTGGTGGCAGCGGGCTATCCGCGCCTCACCGCCGAGTTGGAAGCCCGGGGATTCCACCCGCTCATCCTGGAGATGCAAGAGTTTCAGAAGATGGATGGAGGGTTGAGCTGTCTTTCGTTGCGGTTCTAAATAGATCGCCGTCAGCGCGCGACATCGCCGAGATCGCCGACATCGGAAGATGGGCGAACGAGTGGGTCACCCGCAGCGCAGCGAGGCTCCCAGGGCACACCGATGAACGGAAATCATGATGAAGCCTGAGAGCTCCCGCATGCAATCGCTTCCACCGGCCCTGCTTATCGCCTTACGGTCAACGTAGCAGTCTTGATCACGCCTCCAGTGGATGCCGAGATGGTTACGTTCGTGGCTGTCCTCACCCTTCTTGACTGCACCGTGAAACTGGCAGCAACAGCCCCGGCAGCAACCGTAACTGTCGCCGGCACGGTGGCCACTGACGTGTTACTGCTGGAAAGGTTGATTTGCATTCCCCCAGCGGGCGCCGGACTGCTCAACGTTACTGTGCCTTGCGATGAGCCGCCTGACCTGATTGTGCTGGGAGACAAGCTGAGCGATGACAAGACCGCTCCGGTCACGGGCGGCGGCGCCGATGCCCCTTGTACGTTCAGCACGGCTGAGACTTTGGCGCCGGAGTAAGAGGCGTTGAGTTGAGCCGCGGTCACTGCCTGCACTGGACTCGTACTCACCGTGAAAGAGCCTGCCGTCTTGCCTGCACTGATGGTGACGCTCGCTGGAACCTGGGCCACAGCGGAATCGCTGCTGGTCAGTGAAACTGCGGCTCCTCCGCTGGGCGCAGCCGCACTCAGGGTCACGGTGCCCTGGGACGTACTGCCGCCGGCTACACTTGTCGGATTCAGGGTGAACGAAGAGAGCGTAGCCGGCGCGGTCGCCGGTGCGCTGCCGGTCTGCACGCTGTAAAGATATGTATACGCGTCCGCGGCCTGTCCCGGGATCGACATGCCTATATAGGCCGTCTGCCCATCTGGCGTGAACCGGGCGCGGGACATGGGAACGATGTTCAAGCCGTTTTCCACCGGCAGGGTCAGTTTCCATCGCAAGACGCCTGCCGTGCTCACCGCAGCAAAAAAGCCAGGCTGGCCATAATTAACAACGCCTCCCACGAAAATCAGGTCGTTGAGGGGGCTGGCGATGGGTGCGAAAAGGATCCCGCTGTCAGTGTATTGCCAGCGCAGGGACGAGCCCGGATTGAACGAGTACAAGCTCGACAGGTTACGGCCGTCATAAACCACGCTGTCAGTTCCGACTTCAGGCGTGCTGAGGACGTTCGTGGATGTGGTGAACTGATCGAAGACGTGCCACAGCTGGCTGCCGTTGGCATCAAATTTCCCCAGCATCAGCCCCTGCCCTATGGGGTTGAAAAGGTTCGTGTAAACCGAGCCGTCCGGGCTTACGGCGGGTTGCGGGTCGCCTCCAGATACTCCGTCTGTGTAGCTGAAGATGGGCGTTCCATCCAAGCCAAAGCTCTTGAGATGATAGTTGGCGTGGAAAAACAAACGCGAGATCGGCGCCGGTGCAAAGACGATTTCCTGAAGGGTGACGATCGGCCGGGAATAATTCTCTGGCACGGCCCAGCGCAAGCTGCCTTGCGGTGTAAGCGAAAAGACGCCGACGCCCTGGGTGGCCACCGCGTAGATGTTGCCGTCCGGTCCCACATTAGGACCCAGCAGAATGAAGGCCCCGAAGGGTTGCGGGAACTTCCACTTCAGCGTCCCGTCCGGCGCCACCGCAAAAATGACGTCTGTGGTGCCGGTATAGATGGTCCCATCAGGACCCACACTGACGTTGCCGGCTCCGGTGCCGGTGGTGTTGAAGATCCAGATCAGGCCTCCGTCCGGCGCAAGGGCGTAGAGGTGACCGCCCACGTCCATCGCGTAAACTGTTCCGTCGCCGGCCAGGGCAGGGCGGCTTTGGATATAGTCGGCATCCGCCTGGAAGCGCCAGCGGATCTGTCCCGGCAGATCTCTTAACGTGACGCCCACCGGCATGGTGTTGCTTGAAGCTCCAGTGGAAGTGAAAACCTGCACGCTCACCGTGCCCGTGGGCGTGGCTTCAGGAACGTATGCGGCGATCAGTGAGTCGCTCCATCGTGTGAGCGGGGCGACAATTCCGCCGATCTCTACGCGCCCGGCGCCTTGTCCCGCACCGAAACCGGAACCCTGAATGAGAAGACGGCCGCTGCGCGGCGCCGTTGTGCTGGATAACGAATTGATGGTGGTCTGGGCCGCAGCCGTTGCAACGAGTAACGCGAGACAAAGGTGCCTCAGCAAGGGGATCATGGAGTTCTCCTTTGTGACGGTGGCGCCGTTGCCCGTTCTACGATGATCTACTCGCAAAATGGCGAAAATCGGTGACGGTGCTCACCGAACGGGCGTGATGGCGACGCCATGTGGCCCAAAATGGAACTCGCTGCTCGATTTCAATTCTGTGGAGTTGTATGGCGGACCAAGAAGGTATTGGCCTTGCTCATAATCTCAACTGGAAGAAAGTCATGCGTGAAAGGGCAAATTTGATGGGGAATGTTCAATGCGGCCTCGAGCCGAACGAAACCCGGAAGAGAAAGTTGGGTTTGGAAGTCACATTTGCGTTGTGAATGTTGAATTGCGCAATCAACTCGCCAGGCCCATGCTTTCGCTCGTTGTCCTGCGAGGTGGGATGTGATCAGCGATGCTAATTCTTGCCCGCTACTTGCTCCTTCTTTTGCGGATCGATCTGATACACACTCTGGTCAGAGGTGAGCACCAGAAGCGAGCCGTCGCTTACAAAGTCCGCCTCCACCACGCGGGCTGAAAAATTGTAATGGTTGAGCGGCTGCATGGTGGCGGTGTCGTACAGGTCAGCGACGCCGTTCTCGTTCTCAATCAGTACCTGGTCTCCCGTCGCCGATGCCGTCACCGCATGGCCGATGAGTGCGCCTTTTTGCTCGCCGTCCTTGAGAGAATACACAAGCGTGCGGTTATTGGAGTCGCCGACAAAGACCTTGTCGCCGACCAGATACCCTGAGGTTACCCTGAATGACAATTTGCCCGTATCCACCACCACGGAGCCAAGCAATTTCCCTGTTTTCGGCTCAAATGCCTGCAGCAGGTAAGCATCCTGCTTATCGTCCATCTTGCTGAGCCGCGCGCGCAGCGCTGGATCATCATTCGCAGCTTCCTTGATGCCTTCCCAGTCCGAAACCAGCAAGGTAAGCGCTTCCGGGCTATAGAAGAACCTGGGAATTCCGTGGTGCAATTTGCGCTGCCAAAGGAGATTGTTATCGTGCACGTCATGAACTTCCAGGATGGTGTGGCCGGCGAGGAGATCCTGTTTCTCTTTTTCCGGATGAAGCACGATCAGGAGGTTGCCCCACTGCCAGGAGCGCGCTTTGGGAAACTTGGCCTCGATATCAGCGTCGTAAAGCTTCTTGTTGCCGAGGTTGTTCAAATCGAATTGAAACACGCGCGATGGGTTGGGTTCAGCTTTGGCGAACTTGGTAATCAGTTGGCCGTTTTCAAACAGTGCGCCATCAAAACTGAGGGCGAGAAAGGCGCGCTCTCCGGTCTCCAGCTTCCACAGCCCGCCGCGGCTGCCTTCAGAAAGGGCAAGCCATTTGCCGTCGCGCGAAAACACGGAGGTTTTTGCCCTGGCCAGCCGGCTTTCCGGCAGGCGTAATGATCCCACAAGCTTCTTGTCGGTCTTGCTGTACAGGCCCACTTCGCCGCTGTTCTGCTCGCCGGCGTAGATCTCGCCGTAGATGCCCAAGGCCGGGCTCTTGAAGGCGTCCACAATTTCCCTTCTCTTGAGATCAACAATGCCCACCGGATACTTGCCGGCTGGGCGCATGAGCAGGTAGTTGCTGCTAGACGTGCTTGAAAGCCACCCATCGGCCTGCAACCTGAACTCGTCTATTTTTTCACCCGAAGAGAACCGTACGCGCGTCACCTTCATTTCTTTGTCTGAGTATCTCTCCAGGCCTGCAATTTCGTCGGGCCCGGTAAAGGCGAAGGTCATTCGGCCAAGGCCCTTCACTTTTCCCGGAGGATGCACCTCGGCGCGCGCCTGCAGGTCGAAGGCAAAAAGCGAGTCGCCGTGCCCGGCGACGAAATACCGATCGTCGGGAGAAAACTTCAGATCGAAAATACGGACTTTCTCTCCTGCAATCACAGCTAAGAGATAGGTGTAAAACTCGTACCAGCCAGCCCAGTGATAGAAATTCTTTTTCTCCACCAGGACCTTGTTGTTGTCCACATCGACGAGCCTGAGCGCAAACTTATGGTCAATGCATCCCAGCATGGCGCCGGATGGTGACAGCGCGGATTCAAAACACTCTGGAACAGTGAGCTGACGGACTGAGAACCGCTTCTGCGTTGCGATGTCCCACCTTTCCACGCGCAGCTCCTCATCGTAAAAGACCACCGAGCGCGAGTCCGGGCTGAACTGGGCATTGTGAGCGTCCAAGGCATCGATGCGAAAAAGGGTGGCCAACGGTTCGCGCGACAGGACAAAGACGCTGCTCTCGTCCTGGGCCAGCAG
>DASVFK010000165.1:0-5897 GCA_036380095.1 Candidatus Angelobacter sp.
CCCAAGAAGTCCGTCGCCCGGACGGAAAACCTCATCGTCTGTCTTGGCCCAGGGAAATTTGAGACCAAAGGGCCGTATGACTATTTGATCAATGCGCCGCATCGACAGGCGGAAGGATTCACAATCGGCAAAGGATGGAGAATCCACGGGGCGGGCGCAGACCGGACCACGGTGCAGCTCATCGCCTATCTGGCCGCAACCTCGCTCGACAATCCAAGGCACAAACCGGCGGGGACAGGCATCGTCTTTGCCACAAACTCTGACAACGCCTCGGGAATCGAAATCTCAGATCTGACGGTGGACGCAAACTATTCCGCGCTAAAGGCGGCGGCCACGCGGGCGGGCATCAAGGTGCTGAATCTTGATGCTATCCTCCTGCGCTCCGATCTGGGCGGCCACTGGATCCACGACGTGAACATCGTCAACACCATCGGGGAGATCACGGAAGGCTTCCCTGTAGCACTTTATTCCGTGCGCTACAGCAACCCGCCTACGGCGAACAACGGCAACGTGATCGAGCGCGTGAAGGTGCGCGGTTTCGGCGGAGGGAAAAGCACGGCCATCGTAGTGGCCAACGCCGTGGCGGAAGTGAGAAACAACGTGGTGGAAGGAATGCAGATCGCGTACGGCGGCTGGATCATGGGGCCGGTGTGGTTCCATGACAACCTGGCGGTGGACAGCGACTACGGATTCAACTGTGACAGCCTGGCCAACCGGGACGTGCGCTTCGAGCGGAACCGCATCATTCATCCGCGCAGCTACGGCATCGTGGTGGGAGGCCCGGGCACCTATGCCAACTTCAAGATCTCTGAGAACACGATTGAAATCGACAAGCCGGGCGTAATCGGCCTGCTGTTTCGCGGCAACGTGACCGGCGCCGTGGTGCGCGGCAACAACATCCTGGCAACGCCCGGGACTAAAGCCACGGCAGTCCGGAATTACACGGGAGAGCTGCAGGCAGGGCCTAACCTGGACAACGTATATGAATCCAACCGGATCAGCAGCGGCTTGAAGGTGGCATTCAACGGACTTTCATGGAAGTCGCGGAGCTGCGTCTTTGGCAACTTGGATGAGCAGGGCAAGCCGAGCAAAGAGCTCCAAAACAACCATGCAGGGCCGTGTGTAGCGGGCAAATGAAGCCGGCCCGTCCGCTATTCGCAACGTAGAGCGTGCATGGGATCCACTCTGGCGGCGCGTCGCGCTGGCAGATAACAGGCTAGCAGCGCGATGCCGGTGAGCAAGAGAGAGACTGCGACAAAGGTCACCGGATCGCGTGGCGTCACGCCGTAAAGCTGACCTGCCAGCAATCGGGTAAGCGCCAGCGAGGCAATGAGTCCGCCGAGAACGCCGAGCAATGCCATCCTGGCTCCCTGGCCGAGTACCATGCCCAGCACGTTGCCTCGCGAGGCGCCCAGGGCCATGCGAATTCCGATTTCCTGCGTCCGCTGGCTGACCACATAGGAGACCACGCCGTAGATCCCGATACCGGCCAGAACCAGCGCCAAGGCAGCGAATACGCCAAACAACAGCATGGAGAAGCGGCGTGTAGCCAGCGATTCCGCCAGCAGTTGTTCAATGGTTTCTTCTCCGGAGACCACGTACTGGCTGTTGATCTCAGCCAAGGACCGCCGTGCGGCGTTGAACAGCGAGGACGGCGGCAATTGGGAGCGCAACACCACGCCCATGCCTCCCGCCAGCCGCGGAAACGTGCGGTCGGCCGACTGCACGGCCAATGTATACATCTGGGCCTGCAAGGACTGTTTTTCGTCCGAATCCAGGCCCCATTGTTTTACATGTCCGACCACGCCTACGATTTCCGCAATGCGTTCCGTGTTCTCAACATGAATGCGGTGGCCCAGCGGATCCTGATTGGGGAAGAACCGGAGCGCGAACGACTCGTCGATGACGGTCACAAGCTGAGACTGGTGATTGTCTTCCGGACCAAGCAGGCGTCCACGCTTCAACTTTATCCCCATGGTTTTGAAATACCCCGGGGTGATTTCATACCAAAGGGCCCAGTTCATATCGTTCTGGTTGGCGGGCCTGGGCTGGCCGTCAAGCCAGAACTGCTGTTCGGAATCGCCGCTCAAAGGAAAACTTTGCCAGCCCATGGCGACGGCTTCAACGCCGGGGATGCGGGCCAGCCGGTCCTCCATCTCGCGCAGGGCGGCGCGGATGGCTTCCGGCTGTTGCGACTGAAGCGAAGGTGGCGGAGTGAGGTCAAAGCCGGCAACATTGCGCGAATCGAAGCCGGGGTCGACGTTCCAGAGACGGGTCAGGCTGCGCAACAGCAGCCCGGCGCTGATGAGCAGGACCAGCGCAAGGGTCATCTCTATGGCGACGAAAACACTTTGTGTGCGATGACGTGCGGCGATCGTGCCTCGGCCACCTTCTTTGAGCTGATTGTGAGCGCCGGTGCGTGACAAGCGCAACGCCGGGGCAAGACCAAACAAGACGCCCACCAGCAGAGACACTGCCAAGGAAAACAGTAGGACGTGAGCGTCTGTGCGAATCTCCTGTGCGCGGGGCAGGTTCTGCACCCTGACGGCCAGCCGCGTGACCAGCCCAGCCACAGAGAGGCCGAGGAGGCCTCCGCCCAGTGAGAGCAAGACACTTTCAGTAAGCAACTGCCTGATCACACGGCCACGACCTGCGCCGAGCGCGGTGCGGATGGTGAACTCGCGCGCACGCACAGCCGAGCGGGCCAGAAGCAGATTGGCCACGTTTACACAGGCGATCAATAACACCAGGCCCACGGCTGCCAGCAAGATCAGCAAGACCGGCTGAATTGAGCCGATCATCTGCTGCTTCAGCGGGACCACTTTGGCGCCGATGCCGGTATCCGATTCCGGATAAGCGCGGGCCAGGTTGGCGGAGATGCGGTCCATTTCCGCGTGCGCCTGCTCCAGCGAGATGCCCGGCTTCAGACGCGCGAAAGCGCGCAAGCCGAAAGCGTTCTTCCGTTCGCGGAATCCAGGTACATTCCACTGCCCGATGGGAGTGTAAATGTCACCGTCGTGGAAATTGACTATCGCAAGGTGAAAGCTGTCCGGAATCACGCCAACAATGGTGTAGCCGGTGGCGTCGAGCGTCACCTGCGTTCCGGCGATGAAAGGCGAAGCGTTGAATCTGTTCTTCCAAAGGCGCTCGCTGATCAAGACCACCGGGGCTGCGCCGAGCCGGTCATCATCGGCGGTGAAGTTGCGCCCGGCCACAAGAGTAACGCCGAGGACAGGGAAGAAATCGGCAGAGACCATCTGGCCGCGCAGGAGCTCTGCCTCGCCTTTGCCGGAGAGCGCCATGGAGTTGAAGCGATATGCGCCGATGGCGGAGAAGACGGTGTTCTCTTTCTGCCAGTCGAGGAAGTTGGGGTACGAGATGGAGCCTTCATCGAAATTGACCTTGCTTTCATGCAGGATCACGAGCCGCTCAGGGTCACGGAAAGGCAGGCGGTTGAGCAGCACGCCGTTGACCACGGAAAAAATGGCCGTGTTGGCGCCAATGCCCAGGGCCAGCGTGAGCAGGGCAACCGTGGTGAATCCCGGGCTGCGGCGCAACACGCGCAGGCCATAGTGCAGGTCCTGGAGAAAAGTTTCCACGAGATGGATGCGGCGCGATTCACGGCACTCTTCCTTCACGCCTTCCACGCCGCCAAATTCGATGCGCGCACGGCGCCGGGCTTCTTCAGGCGCCAGCCCGGAGGCGGCGAACTCGGCAGCGCGTTGCTCCAGGTGGAAGCGCAGTTCAGAATCCAACTGGTGCTCGGTCTGAGCTTTGCGGAAAAGGCGGCGGAGCCAGTACATGACGAGTTCTCCTTACTCGGCGGTGCGCAGGATCAGTGCGACAGCATCGGAAATCTGCTCCCAGTTGCGGACCTCGGCTTCCAGCTGGCGGCGTCCTTTGCGGGTGAGCGTGTAAAACTTCGCTTCGCGTCCGGTTTCGGTGGCCCGCCACTCGGCTTGCAGCCAGCCGCGGTCTTCCAGGCGATGTAGTGCGGGATAGAGCGAGCCCTGGTGGACCTGGAAAAAGTCGTTGGAAGTCTGCTGGATGCGCTGGGAGATGGCGTAGCCGTGAATGGGGCCCAGGGCCACGACCTTCAGGATCAGCATGTCCAGCGTGCCCTTGAGGAACTCGGATTTTTGGTCGGTCGGCGGCATAGTCAGATGTCCGACATATTATGCCTAGAAGTTCTACACGTCAAATTGGACGGGGCCGGAGGGGGAAGGGTTAGCAGGGCAAGAATCTTTTGCAGCTTTCCCAAGCAGGAAAGTGTCCGACCCGCATAAGAGTTCCGGCTGACGTGATTCAGATCTCCGGAAGCGTCGTGCTCCTTCAGAAATCCGCCCTAATTTTGGCTCCCCGGAACGGGAAAGATTCGCCCGCAATCTGCCGGGCGGTGCTACCCTATACCGAGCCCCAAAAGCAAATATGTCATTGATTTTCTCTTTCTGAAGTTCAGCGGCATGAACGGATCGTGAAAGAGGGCCGGCAGGACACTGCAAAGAGTCCAGAGGAATTTCAGACTCAATATTCCAAGGAGCGGCTACGCGCGCATGAAGGTCCATTTGATTAACCCGAGCAATGCATCTTTTGGGACTGCGGTCATTACTCCGCGATGGCTCTATGTGCTTGCCGCGGCCACGCCCGCATCTTACGGCACACCCAATCTGGTGGATGAAACCCTCACCACGACAGATCCTCTAACCATCAAACCCGGGGATGTGGTGGGAATTGGCATTCACACCGGCAACGCTCTGCGCGGTTATGAGGTCGGGAAGATGGCCCGCAGCCGGGGGGCAAGTGTGATTTTTGGCGGCATTCATGCCACCCTTTACCCGGAAGAGGCGCTTGAACTGGGCGGAGCGCACGCCGTGGTGCAAGGTGATGGTGACTTGGCGTGGGCCCGCGTACTGGAGGACTGCTCGCAGGGCGCTGCGAAGCCCCTGTATGTAGGTGGCCGAATTGAGGGTCAGGAATTCCTGCCTGCGCGCTGGGACTTGCTGCCGCCCAACAGTTATATGTGGGCTTCCGTGCAGACCGTCCGGGGCTGCCCCAAGCATTGCTCTTTCTGTTCCGTCTGGCGCACGGACGGCCAGCGCCCGCGCCAGCGCTCCTCCGATTCCGTGCTGGAAGAGATCGTCGACTTGCGCCGCCGTGGTTTTCGTTTTATCGCGCTGGCTGACGACAATTTTTATCCGGTGACTTTGACCGATCTGGATCTGGCTGCGCGCCAGAACAACGCGGCCCGCCTGGGCGAACTGAAGGCCATCCGGGCAGAACGGTTTGAATTGATGGCCCGCCTGGCCCAGCTTCCGGCCGACACAGTGTTCTTCACGCAAATCACCATGGAAGCCGCCGAAGACCCGGAATTTCTTGCCGCCATGAAGGCGGCCCACATCCACGGCGCACTGGTGGGCGTGGAAGCGGTCACGCCGGAAGGGCTGAAGGACGTCTACAAGGACTTCAATTTGGCCGGGCAAAGCCTGGTGGAACGCCTGCGGAAGTTCAGGCAGCATGACATCCATATCCTGGGTTCTTTCATCTTCGGCTTACCCAGTGACCGGCCGGAGACGTTCGCTGCCACGGCCGCTGTGGCCGAGCAGGCGGAACTGACATTCGCGCAGTTTGTAATGCTCACGCCATTCCCGGGTACGGTGGACTTTGCCCGCTGGGAACAGACCATGCAGGGCGATCCTACTCGCATCGCCGGCGTTCCGCTCACCCGCGGCTGGCTGATCCCGCAGGCGATTCGCCCCAAACTGTTTTGGTCCCATCCTGCGATGGCGGCGGAGGAGATCAGCCGGCGCACCCAGGAGGTCTGGGACCGGTTTTACAGCATCCGTGTGATCTGGAGGCGCTCAAGTTTCTTGCGGTCGATTAAGGGCCGGCTGGCTTTC
>DASVFK010000166.1:0-11579 GCA_036380095.1 Candidatus Angelobacter sp.
CTTCATAAATCCCCAGCTCCAGCCGCTTGGGGTCCACCAGGATCAGCCTCACCTGTTCCGGCGTGGACTTATACAGGATGGACATGATCATGGCGTTGATGGCCACGCTCTTGCCCGAGCCCGTGGAGCCGGCGATCAGCAGGTGGGGCATCGCGCCCAAATCGGCTACTACAATGCGCCCGTTGATGTCCTTGCCCATGGAAAGCGTGAGCCTCGACTTGTTGCCCACAAACTCCTGCGACTCCACCACCTCGCGCAGCCAGATGGTCTCGCGCTCGTGGTTCGGCACCTGGATGCCCACGGTGGATTTGCCCGGCATGCGCTCAATCAAGATGCTCTCCGCGCGCATGGCCAGGCAGAGATCGTCCGAGAGGCTGGTCACCCGGCTATATTTCACGCCCGCTTCCGGCTTGAACTCATAGGTGGTTACCACCGGTCCGGGATTGATCTGCGTAATGGTGCCCAGCACATCGAACTCCGCGCACTTCTCCGTGAGCACCAGCGCCAGGTCCTGCAGCTCCTGTTCGTTGATGGAATGCTGATCATCCGCGCGATGCAGCAGCGAAGTGGGCGGCAGCTTGTAACCGCCGGCCGCAATCTTCGGCATCACGGTCTTCGACTTGCGCTCCAGGTCGGCCCGCGCGCCGATCGCGGGATGCAGTTCCAGCGATTCGACTCCAGGCGTTGCGGCGGAACCATCGGTCGTGTTGGTCCGCGCTTGCGCCGCAGCAGCCGCTGCACCCGCGGGCCCTTGAGCCATGGTCTGGTGTTGTGCCGCGCCGTGGTCTAGGGCGCTGCCCATCGCGAATGATGAAGTCCCAGCCTCAGCTTGCAGGCGCGTGCCCGGAGCGAGTTGCGACGGCGCTTTCTCTGCTGCCCGCCGGCGTTTTTCCAGTTCTTTCTTTTCTTTCTTTGCTGCGCGCGCGGCCTTCCAGTCCTGGAATCGCTGCCATGCGGCAAAGGCAAAAGCAAAGCGCGTCTCAAACCATATGCGCGCCGAGGCAAACGAAAATGCGGTGGAAAGATACAGTGCAACAGCCACCACCGTGGCCGAGACAATGTAGGCGCCAATCAGGTTGAAGTAATGGAGCAGGCCGTCGCCCACAATGCGCCCCAGCAGGCCCTCGATCGGCACCGCATGTTTCCAGCGCAAATGCCACGGCAGCAGCGCCAAGAGCGCCGGCGCAAAGATCAGCAGGATCGCCGCGCCCAGCGCCTTCGCCCCCGGTGAGGGCACCTCGCGCGAGCGGAACCACCGCGACGCCAGCAGCCCGATCATCACCGGCGCCAGAAACACGCACACGCCCCAGCTCTGCACCAGCAGGTCGCTGATCATGGCGCCAAACAGGCCAATCCAGTTGTGTACCGGCCCTGCGCCGGGCGAGGCGGCTGTGTTCAACGAGGGGTCGGCGGGCGAGTAGCTGGCCAGCGCAAGGAAAAGGAGTGTCGCGAAGGCAAACAGAAGAAAGCCGATCAGCTCATTGAGCCGGCGGTTCTTCGTGGGCGTGAAGGCACGCGTTAGGAACTTCATGGGTGATCTGCCCTTCAATAGAGACCTGTGGCGACTTGTCGCTTAAACCCGTTCGCGCCCCCCGGCACTCTATCCAAGGCCCAGAAATCACCAGAGCCAGACTATTATGACAGAATTCTGGCTGGATTTGCGGTGAAAAGCGTAGCCCGGAAGGGTTAAGGGGTTGTCGCATAATGTTCTGGCCGTAGTCCTTAGAGTTTTCCGATCACGGACTCTTAGGGGCCGTGGCACCTCGCGGTTGCGGCGGCGGTCTTGATGCCGGCGGCCTTAGCCGAACATCGAACAGAAATTGGGCCAATCTACTTCCTCTCATCCCTGGCATGCGGTGTTCGGATGAAAAGTCCGCTTGTAACACTTCCAAGTCTCGCGTCACTTATCCTTAGCGGACCCAAGTGCTCACGGATGCAATGTAAGAGCGGGGCCGTGCCCGGTGACTCCGCACGCGCTTCTGCTTCTTAACGCGGAGATACCCGAGTTGAAGACGGAGGAAAAATGAAAACGCTCGCGTTACTGGTTGTGATCTTGGTCTTTCCGGCGGTTGTGTATGCGGGAAACATCTATGGCACGCTGTGGCTGAACGGCAAGCCAGTGGGGCAGGGAGCGCAGGTTGCAGTCACGTGTGGTGGCCGGCAGCACGCCGCGCAAGTGGACAACAACGGTTATCGTGTTTTCGTGCCGGAGAAGGGGCGATGCAATTTCAGCGTGACACTGGCAGGAAGAGCTTATCAGGCTGAGATTGCTTCTTACGACGGTGCTGTCAAATACGACTTTGATTTGGTTCCGAATGGCAGCCTGAGAAGGAGGTAATTCTTGGCAGATACCCCAAAGAGCAGTTGGGACAAGGCCCAGATCATCCTGGCGCCGGTGGGCGGCCTTTTCACCGCCTTGGCTGTTGCCTGCGTTGGATTCTTCGGCTCCCGCTACATCAACGCGCAGCAGGAAGCCGACACCAAGCAACGGGTCTATGCCGAACTCATGAGCAAGCGTGAAGAGGCCGACGTGTTGTTGCGCAAAGACATGTTTAATTCCATCATTGGGACCTTCCTTACACCGAAGGACCCCCAACAACCAAATACCGACCAAGTGAGGCAGGATGTTCTCAAGCTTGAGCTGCTGGCCTATAACTTCCATGATTCTTTGGATTTGGGGCCGCTTTTTAAGCAGGTTTACAAGCAGATTGACGAAGGCAAGAACTTCTCCTCCGGGGCCAAACAGCACCGCCTTGATGACCAGGAACGCGCTGGCTACATTGAGCGCCTGGAAAAGGTGGCCACGGTCGTCAGCGGAAAGCAGATCAGCGCTTTGCGCGAGTCAGGAATGGAAATAGACAGGGCCGCCGATCTCAAGGAGGTCGAGACCAACCCGCAAGGAATTGTCGTTTATGAAGGCGAGGTTCACCTCCCTGCCCCGGACGGGCCTGGCAGCGGCGTCGTTGATCCTGACTACCGGCCCCGGCATATGGTTCTGGAACTGCTCAAGGCTGACCGCAAAACCAAGGAGATTCATGTACGGTTGCGCATCGGGGCATTGGGCTCCGAGAACATCAACGACGCTGAAGTAGACAAGGATTTCTGGGTAGGGTTCTTCGACTTTCCCATGATTGACAACACCCGTTTGTCGCACGATCAGAGGTGTGCTGTGGTTTTGAAGGAATTTGACGCTGAAGCACAGTTCGCCGAAGTTGCGGTTGTCTATTTTCCTGGAGATCGCGCCAGCCTCAAGGAGAAGCCCTACTATGACGAAGTGCTGCACAGCCTGCGGCGCACTCAAGAGAAAGTTGCGCGTGAGGAGAAGTAGCTCATTCCGCCTATTCGCCACTGAAAACGGACAAGAGACCGGTTGTGTGTAAGAAGGAGTATGCATGTTGAATCAACTCGTGCGAGGTGCAATTTTGATGGTCCTGCTGGCGGCGCTCCAACTGCCCGAAGCGACGCTGGCAGCGCCTTTGCCAAAGCAAGCCCAGGAGAAGAAGACTTCGGGACCGAAAGCCGAAAAGAAACCGACCAGCGAGAAGAAACAGGAAAACAACAAGGTCACCAAACTGCAAATCAAGGTTCTCGCTATTGACAGCACTGAACCCGTCCCCAGCGCGCAGGTTGACGTGATGTCAGAAGACCCAAGCGCGCCGTATCACAAAAACGGCAGGACGAACCAGGCAGGTATGATCGAAGTAGACGTGCCGAGTGTGCAAGTCGTGGTCCAAGTTACCGCGCAACATTTTGATACTGCCGGTGTCCGGCTTTCCCTGCAAGGCGAGCACGAGAAAATTGTTGAAATCAAGCTGAAGAAGAGATAGCCCGCGAACATCCGCGGTGAAAGATCCTCCGGTTCCGAGCTCCTCTTCCTGTTTGCTTCCACTCGCTTCCCCGGCTAACATCTAAGCATTCATGGGGGGAAGCCGATGCCCAAGGCAGACTCCGGGGGACTGCAAATCGATTACGCCGACCTTGGCCAGGGAGAGCCGGCGGTTCTGCTCTTGCCGGGATGGTGCTCCACGCGCGAAGCTTTCCGCGTCATGATCGAGACAGGCGCGCGGCAGCGGCGGGTGCTGGCGCTGGACTGGCGTGGACACGGCCTTTCTGATGCTCCGTTGCGCGACTTCGGCGGCAAAGAACTTCTGGACGACGCGCTGGCGGTGATCGAGGCCGCGGGTGCGGAAACCGTGGTGCCGGTGGCGCTGGCCCATGCCGGATGGGTGGCCATTGAGCTGCGCCGCCGTCTGGGCGCGCGCGTTCCCGGACTGGTGCTGATTGACTGGATCGTGCTCGATCCGCCACAGCCGTTTCTCGCCACGCTCCACGCCCTGCAGGACCCCAAGCGCTGGCGCCAGGCCCGCGACCAGCTTTTTGCCGCGTGGCTGCACGGCGTGGATTCGCCCGCGGTCGCAGAGTTCGTGCTCAACGTGATGGGCGCATTCGAGTTTGAAATGTGGGCGCGCGCCGGGAAAGACATCGCGGCCTCCTATGAGCGCTTCGGCAATCCGCTGGCCGCGCTCAAGGCCCTGACGCCGCCCGCGCCAACGCTGCACCTTTACGCGCAGCCTCCCGATCCCGCGTACTTTGAGGCGCAACAGACTTTTGCCGCCGCTAACCCGTGGTTCCGGGTGCGGCGCATCAGCGCGCACAGCCACCTCCCCATGCTGGAAAAAGGAGACCAGATGGCGGGGATTGTGGAAGGGTTTGCAGCGCGGCTGCCGGTGGTCAGCTCAGTTGCAAGATAAACTGGGATGGTCGCCCTAGAAACAAAGGTGCTCGTATGGAATCCAGCACAAAGGCCAAGTACATCAAGGCATATCGCCGGTCGGTGCAGCTTTACCAAGCGTTACCGGCCCTCGTGGCATTCCTTGTAGTCCCTTTATTTTTTGCAGCTTTCTGGGTGAGTGAGAGCTTGGCCTTTGCCTGGATTGCAAGCGCCATTTCGGCCGCCATTCTTCTTTGGAGGTGGATTGTCGCTGCAAGGGCGGTCGACCGCTGGGTCTGTCCGCAGTGCGACCTCTCATTCCCGAAAAAGGTGGTGTGGTGGAGATACCCGCCGCGGAATTGTCCTCACTGCGGTCAGCAGATTATTCCGGCATAAAAGGCCAATACAGTGGACGAAGACAGGATGTGAGGCTATCGCGCGGCCGGACGTTCGCTGCTCTTGAGCAGCTCGTTCACGATCGTGACCAGCTCTTCCGGGTTCACCGGTTTCTCCAGGTAAAGATCGGCCAGGGGCTCGGCGGCCTGGAAAGCTTCCGCCACGAACCCTGAAACCACCACCACGGGCATGCTGCTGTTGTTCTTGGCCGCCTGGACCACGGCACGTCCGTTGGCATCGCCCAGGCGCCAGTCCGTGACCACCGCATCAAACACGTTGTTCTGCAGCTTTTCCATGGCGTCGCGCGCGGAGGTGGACGCAGTCACGGTATGGCCCGCTTGTTCAAGGATGGCGCACTTCAGGGTAACCACGTGCGGTTCGTCGTCGACGCAGAGGATCCTGGCCATGGTGGCGTCCTTACGAGAACAGAATATATATACCCAAGCTGCCCTATTCTGCTGCACTGGCACACACAAGTCAAATCCCATGCTTGCTTTACCGGCTTTTGCCTCCGGAAGCGGGCGGCCGTGTGCTGTTCTTAGAATAACAAAGGGCCTGTCCTTGAGGACAAGCCCCGTGCCATTGTACCAATGGACTATTCTGAATCGCCCGCAAGGAGGCAATACATTAGAACCTCCAAACCAGTCCCAGGGATGGCTGCGCCGTATGGGTAAATGCGTCAGCCGCCAGCCCGGGAATCTGGAAATCAGGGATTTTGTACACCAGCCCGCGATACTCGGCCCGCAGCGCCATGTACTTCGTGAGATCAATGTCCACGCCTCCGCCGTAGACAAACGCCGCCTTGGTCTGGTTGTTGCCGGTCCCCGGTCCCACGCCGAAAAAGTTGTTGTTCAGGCTGTTGGTGGGACGAAAAAAAAGCGCACCGATACCGCCCAGCCCGTAGGGCCGCACTTTGTTGTGCGAGGGCGCGGTGAGCACCGCCACTCCGGTGAGCTGTTGCGTGTTGGCCTGGATGTCTGCCTCGCCGAACACCGGATCAAAGTACTTCTGCGTGTTGCGCGTGTAACCGTAGTCGCCCTCAATGGCAAAAATCGGGCTCAGGTGATAACGGTAGCCGGCGAGAAATCCACCACTGCTGGTGGCCTGGCTGGGAATATCAATGTTGTTGGAGCTTTTGGTGAAGTTGGCTGTGCCTTGAAAGTTCACTTCAGAACGAAAGTCCTGCGCGAATGCCGAAGAGATCAAAAAGACGCAAAGACCCGCTGCAAGCAAGAATAGCTTCTTACTCATGAGGTACTTCTCCGGATTAAGGATTTGTGAGCTGCTGCTTCTCTAGGACGCCAATAAGAACACCTTGGCTGTACGCGCGTTGCGGGACTTGAGCATTCTTAACGCAGATGGAAGGTGGGTACTCACAAGTGGATTGCGCAGGCACGGCTTTAGCCACTGCGGGTATCAGGGCATCGGCTTCAGCCGTGCCGCAAAGCGGGCTAAAGCTCTTGGGCTTTCAGCCCCGAAAACTGTGTTGTGAGTGTAATGGCGATGTTTCAACAGTTACGTCTCAAATGCGGTAGACGCTATAAGCAGTCGGTATAAATTGCGCCGACAACTGGTTCAGAGATGACGGTGCCCGCCTCATCGACCTTCACCCGCAGCCCTAGGAGAGCGGCGTCTGATCCACAACCCGACGGGGCACATCCAGACGTGTAGATCGTTCCAGTGGCCTCCCCCGGAATAAACGTAACGGGGATACCGTTTTCGGCGAAGAAACGGATAACAACATCTTTCTTCGTTCCGATCTTGAGCTTCTCATGGGCGGCTCGCCTGAGTGTCGCCACTCTCGCGCTGTACGCGGCTCCACGCTGCTTACAGGCCGTACTGTGCTAGCGGTACAGGCACCCGACTGAGTTGAGCAGCAGCGCAATAACGAGGCCACCCGTTGCGAGCTGCAGTTTTCGCTCCATGCAGCCATCATTCTTCCATATCGCAAAGTTGTCGTGACCATTACTAAAGTCTGCGTTTTTGCTGACTGGCGCGAACCAGGCGATTGCACTCACAACGCGGTCATGAGGCGAACCTGGTAACGCCAACTGCGGCTACCTAACCCGCCTGGCCCTTGCGAATGCAGCGGTTTGCTTGTGCGCGGATTCTCTGGTAACTGCCGCAATGAGGAAGAGAACTATTACACTCAGCGGTGCAAGAAGCCAGCGCCATTCATGGCAGAAGAGTGCGGCGGCGAGAAGGATTTGTTCGTAGGCTGGTATAGGATTTGGAACGCCCTGCCTCAAAGACGGAAGAAAGCTTGCTTCGATCACGGCGGGCACTAGAAACAATATTCCACCGACTAGTAAAGCAGACAAAATAGCAGCGGTCCTAAAACGCACACGCCCTCCTATCCTGATCGTTTCATTCCCTCATCTTAACCTGCTGCGGAGAATGTCGGACGTACCCCAAGTGCCCGTCTCTTGGTAACTGTTGAAAACAGGCGTTTACACTCAGAACCGGGTTGTGAGTGTAATGGCGATGTTTCACCAGCTATCAGGCAGGGCGGCCTCATTCAGCCCTGTTAATCTGACAGCGGCAACTTTGAATCGGGCACGCAAGAGCTGCTGCTGCTCCGTGTTCAGGGACGTGAGAATATGATCGAGTGCTGCTTCCGCAAGCACCCCAACCGAAATCCAATCACTCAGAAAAGTTGGAAGATCAGGGGTCAAATCGCGGATTCGTCGGTCCCAGCCTGACTGCGCATGGAACTTATCGTCGAACTGAAAAGTACCGTCTGCATTCTCAAGAACCAGCCTTACTTCTGGCGTGAGCGAATTGTCGCCAGCGAGTTCCGCAAGGACCATACGAAACAACCAAGCCGTTTTTTCGCGCTCCTCACGTTGTGGCCTTTCTCTGCAAAGGTCATTCAGGCGCTCCGCACTGGCGGCATCGAGCCCGCATCTTCCCGCTAACGCCAGCACTGCCTCGCGTGTCGCTCGAACGCGTTCTTCGGAAAATGAAATCAGCCAGTATTCCTCAGCCACTCCGACCATGCTGCTGACGATGTCGCGGCAGCCCTTTTGAATGCAGGACATGCTCTCAAGTGTCACGTTGAGGCCAATCACAGGCCAGTACGGCTGGAACCAATCGGTGCTCAGAAGCATAGCAACCTTGTCAGCGGCGTTGTCAGAAACCATGTCAGCAGTGTACGAGGACATAGCCGAGCCGTCATGTTACTGACGTCAACAGGCGATTACACTCACAATCCGTCCTGCCAAAATTACGCCTTCTTCTTCGTCTCGATTAGAGCCGTGTGGAGGATCTTTGTCGCCGGCTGTGCTGTGAAGATTGTTTTGCAAAAAACAAGCCGGGCGCGCTGTGCGCACCCGGCCCGATGTTGTTTGACAAATTGATGACGACTACGCCTTCTTCTCCACCGGTCCAGCGTCGCCGATCTTCTCCGCCACGGACTTGGCCTGGGTAAACAACAGCAGATAGTCCGGGCCGCCGGCCTTGGAGTCTGTGCCGGACATGTTGAAGCCGCCAAAGGGATGCGCGCCCACCATCGCTCCCGTGCACTTGCGGTTGAAATAGAGGTTGCCGACGTGGAATTCGTGCCGCGCGCGCTCCAGTTTCTCCCGCGACGTGGAAAACACCGCTCCGGTCAGCCCGAATTCAGTATTGTTGGCGATGGCCAGCGCGTCATCGTAATTGCGAGCTTTGATCACCGCCAGCACAGGCCCAAAGATCTCTTCCTGTGCGATGCGCGCCGTGGGAGCAACGTCTGCGATCACGGTGGGCTGGATGTAGTAGCCTTCTCCCAGCTCTTTGGCCGCGCCGCCGCCGTTGATCACGCGCCCTTCTTTCTTTCCCACCTCGATGTACTCCAGAATGCTCTTGTACGCTCCGGCGCTCACGACCGGCCCCATGGCTTTGTTCTCCACGGGATCGCCCACGGCAATCTTGTTCACACGATCTTTCAGGCGTTCCAGGAACACGTCGTAGATCGTTTCGTCGACAATGGCGCGCGAGCAGGCGGAACACTTCTGTCCCTGGAAGCCGAAAGCGGCGAGCGCCACGCCTTCCACCGCTGCATCCAGGTTGGCGTCCGCGTCCACGATGATGGAATCCTTGCCGCCCATCTCCAGCACCGTGCGCTTGATCCACTTCTGTCCCGGACGCGCCGCGGCCGCGCGCTGGTTGATGTCCAGCCCCACTTCCTTCGAGCCGGTGAAAGCGATGAAGCGCGTCTGCGGATGCTCCACCAGTCCGGCGCCGAAAGTCGAGCCTGATCCCGGACAGAAATTCACAACGCCGTCCGGCATGCCCGCTTCCTGCAGAACTTCAAAGAACTTGGCCGCGATGGCCGGCGAATCGTGAGAAGGCTTCATCACCACGGTGTTGCCCGTGACGATGGCCGCCATGGTCATGCCCGCCATGATGGCGCAAGGGAAATTCCACGGTGGAATCACCGCACCCACTCCGAGAGGAACGTACATAAACCGGTCATCTTCTCCAGGCAATTGCACCGGCGTTTGCGACTGCGCCAGACGCAGGGCTTCGCGCGAATAGAATTCGGCGAAGTCGATGGTTTCGGCGATGTCCGCGTCCGCTTCCGCCCAGTTCTTGCCTACTTCATAGACCATCCAGGCCGCGAACTCGAACTTGCGCTCGCGCAGGATGCCCGCGACCGTGTGCAGGAGCGAGGCGCGCTCTTCCACCGTGGTGCGCTTCCAACTGGCAAACGCTTCTGTGGCGGCCTGGATTGCGGGCTCCACGTGCTCGCGCCCCGCGCTCTGGAAAGCGCCGATCACCTGCTTGGGATTGGCCGGATTCACTGACGTGATCTTCTGCGGCGTCTTGATCAGCCGGTCGCCGATCACCATGTCATATTCGCGGCCCAGTTCCGCTTTGACCTTGGTCAGCGCCTCGCGCATGCGGCGCGCGTTTTCCGAGTTGCTGAAGTCCGTGAGAGGTTCGTTCTTGAATGGGCTGCGCGGCACCCGCAAAGCGGGCTTGGAGGTCTCAAGCACTGTGGCCATAATGATTTCCTTCTGCGCTCTGGAGCGAGCGGATGATCTTTGACCCCATCCCGGCAAAACCGGCCGGTCTGGGGACCTGAAGCAAACTATCTATTTTACCGCGCCGCAGCGGACCTTGCTCGTAGACAGCCACTGCCTGCTCGTTGATGTGTCTTGACTTCCCTCGCCAATCCCTCATAATCACCGTGTCGTTCCCGAGTTGGCCCATGAAAAACCCGCTGCTTGCGCCCGTCCTGCTCCTTCTTATAGCGCCCGGCCTGGCGCAAACCGCACAGCCCAAGCCCGTGGCTGCGCTGGAAACCGCTCCCGGCGCCGTCAACCTCTACTTCACCGTGCGCGATAGCAGCGGGGCATTGCTGGCCAACCTGCCCCAGGAGTCGTTTCAAGTCCGCGAAGAGGGCCGGCCGCAGAACATCCGGTATTTTTCCAGCAAGTCAAACGCGCCGCTCACCCTGGGTCTGCTGCTGGAAACCAGCGGTTACATGCGGGGCGCCCTGCTCACGGAAAAGAGCACTGCCGCGGACTTTATACGCATAGTCTCCCCACAAGACCTCGCCTTCATCATGAGCTTTGATATGTCCGCGGACCTGCTGCAGGACCTTACTTCTGACGTGCGGCTCCTGCGCAATGCCGTGGACAAGGCCACCATCAACACCGGCGGCAGATCCGGCGGGCGCGCGGCCATCACCCTTCATGACGCCGTCTTTCTCGCGGCTGATGAAATCCTGCGCAAACAGGCTGGACGCAAAATCCTGGTCATCCTCACTTCCGGGATGGACCAAGGCAGCAAGGTAAAGCTCAAGGAAGCGATTGAGGCGGCACAACGGGCCGATGCCATCTGTTACGTGGTCCTATTCTTCCATCGCCCCGGTAGCTCGGGGCCCGACATCAGGGAACTGGCGGAGCAGACAGGAGGCCGCGCCTTCGCCGCCACCAACCCCGCCCAGCTCACGGACGCGCTCAGCCACATCGTGAACGAAATGCGCAGCTTCTATCGTGTGAGCTACATTCCAGATAATCCTGGCCCGGCGGATTCCTTCCGCCGCATTGAAATCACCTCGCACGAAGGCCACCGCGTGCAGGTCCGCAAAGGCTATTATCCCCAACCGTAACAGCGTCACATCCATTCACAGACGATAGATACGGGCGAGGCCGACTTGCGCGCCGAGCGGGGTCCCCGGCGCGCGCCGGTTTTGCGCGCGATGGGGTGAGAGCCCGTCGCAACAGGAGCCGTACGGACTTGGCAAGGGCGATGCACTTAAGCGGTTTGGAGCGAAGCGATGCTTTTGGCTGCTAGAAAAGGGCGAGGCCGACTTGCGCGCCGAGCGGGGTCCCCGGCGCGCGCCGGTTTTGCGCGCGATGGGGTGAGAGCCCGCCGCAACAGGAGCCGGACGGACTTGGTAAGGGCGATGTACTCTAGCGGTTTGGAGCGAAGCGACAGAAAACAACGAAAAAGGCCACAGCTTCCGGGTCTGTGGCCTTCT
>DASVFK010000167.1:0-7614 GCA_036380095.1 Candidatus Angelobacter sp.
GGCGTGCGTCCGGTAAGGCCCTGGATCTGCTGGAAGCAACTGAAGCCGTCAGCGATGATCAGCGTGTCTTCCGCCGCAGCACGCACGGCCGGCAGGAGCACGCGCTCGCCAATCTGGCGTGAGATTTCGTATTTGTCGGCCTCAAATCCGAACGAACCGGCCATGCCGCAGCAGCCGGAGTCGAGCACCTGGAAATCCAGACCAATGCGGCGCAGCAACTCTTGTTCGTTATCAAACTTCAGAACGGATTTGTGATGGCAATGTCCGTGGACGATCGCCTTGCGCCTGAGTTGCGGCGGCGTGTAGCCGGCCTTGACGAGAAAGTCGCTGAGCAGAAAGGTTTGCTGGCGAAGCCGCGAAGCATCTGCGTGGTTCGGCAACAGGTTGACCATTTCGTCTCGGAAAACGGAGATGCAGCTCGGTTCCAGCCCCACCAGCGGCGTGCGTGCTTCAATCTGCGGACGCAGAGCTTGCAACACTTGCTGCAACTGCTCTTTGGCCGTTTCGAGCATGCCAAAGTCGTAGAGCGGCCGGCCGCAACAGAGCGAAGCTTGCGGAATAATCACCTGATAGCCCGCGTGCTCCAGGACTTCCACCGCGGCCTGTGCGACCTGCGGTTGGAAGTGGTTGCTGAAAGTGTCGGGCCAAAGCATGGCTGGCGGAAGGCCTTGTTTGTTGGTGCTGCGCGCCCGGAACCAATCCGTGAAGGTGTGCGCAGCGAACCGCGGTATGTTGCGCTGCTGCGAAATGCCGCCCAGCCATTTGATCAACGATGAAACTCCCGGAGCCGCGCCAAGAAAGTTCACGAGCCCAGGCGCAAGCTTTGCCAGCCGCGCCCAGTGGTAGATCAGCCCCATAGCGTACGCGGCGCGAGGGCGGACGCGGCCTTCGTAATAGTGAGCGAGAAACTCGGCCTTGTAGGTGGCCATGTCCACGTTCATGGGACACTCTGTCTTGCACGACTTGCAGGCCAGGCAGAGATCAAGCGCTTCCTTCACATGATCGTTCTTCCAGCCGCCGCGCAGCGGATCGCCCTGGATCATCTCAAACAGCAGGCGGGTGCGCCCACGCGTGGAGTGCATCTCTTCCTTGGTGGCCATGTAGCTGGGACACATGGTGCCGTTCTCTTCCTTGCGGCATTTGCTTACGCCCACGCAGAGCGTGGTGGCTTCAGCAAAATGGCCGTTCTCTTCCGGGAATGAGAAGTACGTTTTGAGCTTGGGCGGATCGTAGCCGGCGCCCAGGCGGAGGTTGGCGTCGAGCGGGTTGGCATCGATCTTCTTGCCCGGGTTCATCTTCCACTGCGGGTCCCATATGCGCTTGAACTGGCGGAAGGCCTCCATCATCTCCGGGCCGTACATCTTGACGAGAAGTTCGCCGCGCGCCTGGCCGTCGCCGTGTTCGCCGGAGAGCGATCCACCCAGCCCAACGACTAGGTCCGCTGCCTGCTCCAGAAACGAGCGGAAATCGCGAATGCCTTGCTCGGTGATCAGATCAAAGTTGATGCGCAGATGGACACAGGCCTGGCCGAAGTGGCCGTACAGCGCGCAGCGGTAGCCGAACTTGGCCAGCAGCTTGCGAAGTTCGCGCAGATACTCTCCCAATCGCTCCGGCGGGACGGCAGCGTCTTCCCAACCTTCCCAGAATTCAGGCTCGCCGGGCACGCGCGAGGTGGCGGCCAGACCGGATTCGCGCGCCTTCCACACGGTCTGGGTCTCTTTCTCATCTTCAAACAGCTTCATGTTGGGCGCGTTGGGCTTGCCGCTGAGTGTGGCGATGAGCGCGCGCGCCTTGGCGTTGGCTTCGTCTTTGGTTTCGCCGCCGAACTCACACAGCAGCCAGCCATTGCCTTCCGGCAGCATCTTGATGCTCTGCGCGTGCAGGCCCTTCTTCTTCATGTTCTCGATCAGGACTTCATCCATGCCTTCCAGGCCGATGGGTTTGGCCTGGCAGACTTCCGGGACATGGTCGGCGGCGGAGTAGACGTCGGGATAGCCCATGACCACAAGGCTGCGTTTCTTCGGCCAGTCCACCAGGCGCACCTTGGCCGCGAGCACGACCACGCACGTGCCTTCAGCTCCAACCAGCGAGCGCGCCACGTCAAAACCGTTCTCAGGAAGAAGTTCGTCCAGGCTGTAGCCGGAGACGCGCCGCGGGATCTTGGGATAGCGCCGGCGGATGAGCTCGGCATACTGGTCGCGCAGCGCGCGCAGGGCAGAATAGATTTCGCCGCGACGCCCGCCTTTACGAATGATCTGCGCCAGTTCCGCATCAGAGGCCGGGCCCACGCGCATGCGCTCGCCGTCATACGTAAGGATGTCGAGCTCCAGGACGTTGTCCACGGTGCGTCCGGCCATCATGGAGTGCACGCCGCAGGAGTTGTTGCCGATCATCCCGCCCAGATTGCAGTACTCGTGCGTGGAAGGATCAGGCCCAAAGGTCAGATCGAACTTGTTGGCCTGGTTGCGCAGCTGGTCCAGGCGCACTCCGGGCTGCACCCAGGCAAACTTTCCCTGCGGGTTGAGCTCGATGATCTGGTTCAGGTACTTGGAAAAATCAATGATCACCGCCACATTGCAGGATTGTCCGCATAGGCTGGTGCCGCCGCCGCGAGGGAGCAACGGCGCGCCAAACTTCGCCGCCAGCCGGACCGTGGCAATTACGTCTTCCACCGACTTGGGAATCACCACGCCGATGGGTACCTGGCGATAGTTGCCGCCATCGGTGGCATAGAGGGCGCGGCTGCCTTCGTCAAAGCGGACCTCGCCGGTAATGGCGGTGCGTAGCTCTGCGGCAAGGGCTTCAGCGCGGGGGCGGGGAAACTCCTTCAGTCCTGAAGGCACAACTGGTTCGGCATGCGACAACGCTTCACCTCGATTGGCCGGGAACTTTCCCTCCAATGGTTCCGGCGTGAATCATTCTAATTGCAGGTCCAGACGCTTGGTGTTCCTGATCAGGAAAAAAGCAGCCGAATATAATGACTCATTCATGCCGACAACGTCTCTGCCCGAGATTTCCGCCCGCGCTGACGAAGGCCCGTCGAGCTTTCGAAATCATCGCTTTTACTTTGCGATCATCGTCGCCGTGTGGGCCCTGGTTTATGGGACCACTCTCTTCCACCCCCCGCTGATGGATGACGCCGATACCGTCCACGCCGAAGCTGCGCGCGAGATGGCAACTACCGGCGAATGGGTCACACTGAAAATTGACGGCGGCATTCGTTACCTGGAGAAAGCGCCGCTCATGTACTGGCTGGTTGCCGCCAGCTATAAGATGTTCGGCGTGAGCGAGTGGTCCACGCGGCTGCCCATTGCGCTGGGCATGTTGGCGCTTCTGCTGGTGGTGTATCGCCTGGGACGCCGTATTTATTCGGAGGAGGGTGGTCTCTACACGGCACTGGCACTGGCTACCGGCTTTGGGCCGTTTATCTACACGCGGTTTCTCATCCCTGAGATGCTCGTCGCGCTGTGGCTTGCGCTAGGCTTTGATTGTTTCCTGACTTCGTTGGAGCAAAGCGATCGCGGACAGCAACCTGCAAACTGGATCTGCTGGGGTATCGCGGCCACCATGGCGCTCAACGTCCTCACTAAAGGCCTGATCGGCTTGGTGTTCCCCATTGGGACGATCTTCCTTTATCTGTTGCTCACGCGAAACCTGCGACATCTGTTGCGGCTGCGATTATTCTCAAGCTTCGTAGTTTTCTTGCTCATCGCCGCACCCTGGCACCTGCTGGCCGGTTTGCGCAATCCTGCTCAAGGCGCGACCAAGGGCTTCTTCTGGTTCTACTTTGTCAACGAGCACTTTCTCCGCTACCTGAACAAACGCTTTCCCGCCGACTATGACACTGTCCCATTGTGGCTCTTCTGGGGACTGATGCTGGTCTGGCTCGTGCCCTGGACAGCATTCATCGTTCAGGCCCTGCGACAGGTTCCGGTGAAGCCGGTGGCTCTCGCTAACGGCCTGACTCCCTGCCAGCGCGGCACGCTGCTCTTTGCGCTGTGGCCGTTCTTGATCCTGCTTTTCTTCAGCTTTTCCAGCCGCCAGGAATACTACGTGATGCCCGGGCTCCCAGGTCTGGCCCTTTTGTTGGGAGGATGGCTGGCCTGCGAAGCTTCATCGCCCGTGGACAGCACTGAGCGGCGCGGCGGCAGAATCTCTTCCCTGGTGCTGATACTGATCGGCGCGGCGGCGTGCATTGCGTGCGTCGGGTTGGCCTGGCAGGCAAAAGCTCCCCCCAAGAACTACGACATTGCCGAGCTACTCAAGAAAAATCCCCAGGATTACGCGCTCTCCTTCGGCCACTTCCTCGACCTGACGCCACAAGCCATGGGCGCCTTCAAAGTTCCGTTGCTGGTGACTGGGATCGCCTTCGCCGTGGGCGCAATGTTGAACTGGCTGTTGCGCCGGCGCAACAGCGCCTTTGCCGCCAACATGGTTCTGGCCGTGATGACAGTCATCTTGCTGTTCCAGGCCCATTCCGGCCTGGTGAGCTTCTCTCCTGTGCTTTCGTCCAAGGTGCTGGCCCAGGCCATCGAGTCTCACTGGCAGCCGGGTGCGGTGATTGAGGGTAACGGCGACTATGAAGCGTTCTCCAGCGTGAACTTCTACACCCGTCGCCAGATACGCATCCTCAACGGACGCTGCAACAATATTTGGTACGGCTCCACGTTTCCGGATGCCCCGCAGGTCTTTGATGACGATGCCTCATTCGAGGCGCTTTGGCGGAGCGAAAAACCTGTTTTTCTTCTCACTGACGCGAACGCACAGCCGTCAGCCGGCGCCAAGAGCGAAGAGTGTCCACAAAAGATGCGGCTGCCCGGTTACGTCGATCCTGCGAGCTGTGTGCTGGCGCGATGGGGTGGGAAAGTGGTGCTCACGAATGCGCGGAAACCTTGTCTTCCTTCCGCGGCTCCGCGGTAACCAGCCTGGGCGCGAGAGGGTGCGCCGGACGGATCTTGCCGTTCTCCAGGATGAAGATGTCGCCGCGCCAGCGGACTTTGTGATCGGCAAAGCTGGCGAAAAACACCCAGAAGGCGATCAGGTCGCGCAATGGCAGGAGCCACAGGTGCTGCCATACCGCGCGGTCCTGGACTACGCCAAGGCCCACTTGCACTGCAACAGCCCCGCGCAACAGCGCCGCTCCGGCGAGCACCAGCCATGACCACCAGGCAGCGCCGGAGAGGAGCACGGCGAACATCGCCCAGGGCAGGCCAAAGGTGAACAGCAGACCCACATAGCCCCACTTGCGCGAGTCGCGTGTGCTGCGGGCCCAGCGCATCTGGTGATCAAAGAACTGGCGGAAGCTATAGGCCGGCAGGTGGGTTTCCACCACCACGTCCGCCAGTACGACTTCATGGCCCGCTTTCGCGATGCGGTAGCCCAGTTCGAAGTCGTCGGCAAGGAAATCCACCAGCGGCTGCAGGCCGCCAATGGCCTCCAGCGCCCGCCGGCTCATGGCCAGCGTGGAGCCCAGGGCGAAGTGGATGCCGCCTTCAATCTGCCGCGCCGCGAGCACGCCGGCGATAAAGTCCGTGCTGATGCCGAGCGACTCCAAGCGCGAGCCCAACGTATCGGCGGCGATGCCGCGATACGGGCAGGTCACCATGCCGACCTGGGGACGCGCGAAAGGCGCCATCACGCGGCGCAGGTAGTCGGGAGTAACGAGAATGTCGCTGTCATTGATCAGGATGTGGCCGTACTTGGCCTGCGCCAGCATCTGCACCAGATTGCTGACTTTGCGGTTGTTGCCCAGGACTTGCGGGCATACAACAAGCTGGATCTGGCGTTGCGGAAACTCGCGCATCAGGCGATTTACGGCTTCCACCGCGGGATCGTCCGGGTCGCCCACGCCGAAGATGATCTCGTGCTCGGGATAATCCTGAAGGCAATGGCTGCGGAAGCTTTCGTACATCTGGGGATCGACTCCGCGAAGGGGCTTGAGGATAGAGACCGGTGGAGTGAACTCGGGATGCGGCTGCCGGGCGTGGCGCAGAAAGGCGCGCGCACTGAGCAGGCAGAGGACAAAAAATCCCATGCCGCATACCGCCAGCCCCGCCGCCAGCAAACTGGGTAGCAAATCGAGCATTGAAGCGGAACTTATCTTCCCAATTCTACTCCGCAAGGCGCAGCAAATGTCAGGGCAGACGTTCATCGAGCGAGTTGGCTCGGACTTTTGCGTCTGGGGCCCGGCCCCTGCATCTTATAATATGAGATAGCTGGCGCTGGACCGGATGGTCGCTGTCTCGCCGTGAACGCCGGGTTTCCCGGGCCGCGCGGCGACGAGAGAGGAAAGTCCGAACTCCAGAGAGCAGTGTGCCGGATAACGTCCGGGACGGCGACTTCAAGGTCGCTGGACGGAAAGTGCCACAGAGAACATACCGCCACGGCTTCTGCCGGGGTAAGGGTGAAAAGGTGCGGTAAGAGCGCACCGCTCGCGCAGTAATGCGCGAGGCATGGCAAACCCCACACGGAGCAAGACCAAATAGGGAAGGAATGAGATGGCAACATCTCATGCGTGCCGGCTCGGTGCGCCAAACTTCCGGGTAGGTCGCTTGAGCCCTCCAGCAATGGACGGCCTAGAGGAATGACCGTCAGCGGCGGCAACGCCGTACAGAATTCGGCTTATAGGTCCAGCGCCAACTTGTGGCCCTTGCGATCGGAAACGAGAGCAGGGGCTTTCAATTATTGCCCATGTCGAGCTTAGTTCTCCGCAAGACAATCCCTTTGGGACCGACTGCCCACCAGGAAATTCTGATATTCGCCCCCGTTCCAGCTACCGCGTTTAAGTTCGCATCGCTCTCCTTTTTGTCCAGAGGAAAGCCGCCGTCTCCGTGCAGGAGTCCATTGATTCCGGCAGCGAGGAGAGAATCTTTCCCCGGGTGCCAGACAGATGCCACGGACGAAAGATACATCCCCGGCGGGTTGGTCTTCTCAGCCCGCCAAGTTTTTCCTCCATCTTCGGTCGCAAGAACATTCGGCAAATCCGAACTCTCCGGGTGTTGGTAATCGCCTCCAACCGCAACCCCGCTCTTGGAGGTCGGAAACGCCAGAGAGAAAATTCCTGACGATGCATTCTGCGGATGCAGCGGCGTCTCGCTCACCTGCCAGGTCTTGCCGCGATCATTCGAGCGAAACACGCGGGCTGCGCTCGCTCCTCCGGTGGCGAACCAAACGTTCGAGCGGCCTTGCACCACCAGGCAGGAGTTGCTGGCGGCAAAGGCGCCTTCACTGGGCAAGGCCGCTGGAAGGGCCGCAGGCGCAAGCTGCTTCCAACTGGCGCCACCGTCTTCAGTGGTGAACAGAGCAAACTTTCCGTCCACCGGATCGCTGAGTACGATTCCGTGCTGGCGGTCCCAGAAAGCAATGGCGTCAAAGAAAATCCCGGCGCGCTTTTCTTCAAACACCTGCTGCCAGTTGCGGCCGCCGTCGGTGGTGCGATAGATGCGCGCCTGGCCTTTTTCCGCGGGGCCGGAGCTGATGATGACCGCGGTGTTTTCGTCAAAGGCGCGAATGCCGCGGAAGTCGAGCTGCTCGGCGCCCGCCACGGTCTGCACGGACCAGTTCTTGCCGCCATCAATCGTACGGATGACCGTCCCGCCGGTCCCGCTGGCCCAA
>DASVFK010000168.1:0-5085 GCA_036380095.1 Candidatus Angelobacter sp.
GAACCGGCAGTTGGACGAGTGCATCCTGAAGGCGCGCATGGACAACAACGTTTATGTGCTGCTGCTGACCGGCGCGGGCGACAAGTTCTTTTCCGCCGGGGCCAACATCAAAATGCTCTCCTCCGTGGACCCCACGTTCAAGTATTACTTCTGCCTGCATGCCAATGAAACGCTGCTGCGGCTGGAACACACGCCCAAGTTGGTGATCGCGGCCATCAACGGGCACTGCGTGGGCGGGGGCCTGGAGATCGCCATGGCATGCGACCTGCGTATCGCGCGTCGCGACGCCGGCAAAATCGGCCTGCCGGAGATCAACCTGGGCGTCCTGCCCGGCACCGGCGGCACCCAGCGCCTGAGCCGCATGGTAGGCAAGAGCAAAGCCATCGAACTGATGGTCACCGGCAACACCTTCACCTTTGAAGAAGCGAAAGAGCTGGGGATCATCAACGACATTTACGAGCGCGAGAACTTCATGGAGAACGTGATGGAGTACGCGCGCCAGTTTACGCCACCGAACAAGGCCGCGAAGGCCGTGGGCAACATCAAGCGCTCGGTGCAGACCGGCTGGGAGATCCCGATGGAGTCGGCGCTGGCGGTGGAACGCGAGCTGCAACAGCGGCTGTTCGCCAGTGAAGACGCCAAAGAAGGCCTGGCGGCTTACGTGGAGAAACGGCCGGCGACCTTCACGGCGAAATAGCTACGCACCACCGGGTGGAGCAGGCATTAGGCCTGCGTCCAAGCGAGATACCGAACCGCTGTGCCACTTCACCGTGGGCACTTGTGGGGTGGAGCAGGGCTTTAGCCCTGCGGCCCAGCAACCATGGAGTGCGGGCTTCAGCCCCTGAGGTAACCGCGGCGGCTAAAAGGAAGACCTGCTCGCCGCGCAGTCTCAGGCTAGAAGCCAGTAGCTAAGCAGCTAGGAGCTTGTTTTATGTTGACCGCAACCAAAGCAAAAGTTTCCCCCGGCAAACTGCTCATCAACGGCCAGTGGCTTGAAGGCTCCGGCCATGCATTTGACACCGTGAATCCCGCCACGGGAGAGGTGCTCACGCAAGTCGCCGAAGCCAGCGCGCACGACGTGGACCAGGCCGTCGCGGCGGCGCGCAAGGCGTTCGATGATCCCGGTGGCGCGTGGCGCAAGATGTCAGCCAGCGAGCGCGGCAAGGTGCTGTGGCGCATCGGCGACCTGATCGAAAAGAACATCGATGAGCTGGCCGAACTCGAAACTCTCGATAACGGCAAGCCGATCTTCGAATCACGCTACGTCGATATGCCCATGGTGGCGGATGTCTTCCGCTACTACGCTGGTTGGGCCACCAAGATCCACGGCGAGACCGTTAACACCTTCACCAACGCGTTTACTTACACGTTGCGTGAACCGGTGGGTGTGGTGGGCGCGATCGTTGCCTGGAATTTTCCGTTGCTCCTGGCGAGTTGGAAGCTGGGGCCGGCGCTGGCCTGCGGCAACTGCGTCGTCTTGAAACCCGCGGAGCAGACGCCGCTGAGCGCGCTGCGCTTCGGCGAGCTTTGCCTGGAAGCCGGGCTGCCTCCGGGCGTGCTCAATATTGTTACCGGCGGGCCGGAGACAGGCGCCGCGCTGGTGAAACATCCGGGCGTCGACAAAGTGGCCTTCACCGGATCGACCTCAGTCGGCAAGGAGATCATGCGCAGCTCGGCCGAGACGCTCAAGCGCGTGACGCTGGAACTGGGCGGCAAGTCGCCCAACATCGTCTTCGCCGACTCCAACATGGATGCAGCCGTGAAAGGCGCCATCAATGGCATCTTCTATGGCAAGGGCGAAGTCTGCTGCGCTGGCTCGCGCTTGTTCGTGGAAAAGAAAGTGGAAGACGAGTTCACCGGCAAGCTGGTGGAGTTCGCCAAGAAGATCAAGCTGGGCGATCCGCTGGATCCCAAGACGCGTCTCGGCGCCATCGTGAGCCAGAAACAGATGGAGACGGTCTTGGGCTACATCGAGGCCGGCAAAAAAGAAGGCGCCACGCTGCTGTCCGGCGGCAAGCGCGCCGCGGTCAACGGCGATCACGGCTTCTTCCTCGAGCCGACGATCTTCGGCGGCGTGAAGAACGAGATGACCATTGCCCAGGAAGAAATCTTTGGCCCGGTGCTGGCCACGCTCGCGTTCGACGACATCGACCAGGTCGCCGAGATGGCCAACAAGAACATCTACGGGCTCGCCGCGGCGGTGTGGACCAATGACATCAAGAAGGCGCATCAACTCTCGCGTCGGCTGAAGGCCGGTACGGTGTGGATCAACACCTATGGGCTCATGGACGCGGCGCTGCCCTTCGGCGGCTTCAAGCAGTCCGGCTTCGGCCGCGAACTGGGAATGCACGCGATTGAGCATTACACGGAGTTGAAGACGGTTTGGATGAACCTTTAAGAAGAAGCAATTAGCAATTGGCAAATAGCCAGAAGCCAAGAGCCAAAGGCCAAAAGCTAAAAGCCGAAGGTCAAACAGGTTTTACGAATTGCCAATTGCCAATTGCCAATTGCTACGGAGTTTTACATGCCAGGAAAAGTGCCAAAAATCGGGACGTTCAGCGACTGGATCGGCCTGTTCCACGAATGGCGCCGGGAAGTGGGCGTGGACCACAACGACATCAAGAACTTCGGCTTTGACACGCTGTACGGCGCCATTGATGCCGGGGAGATCACTTTCGGCTATTACAAGGGCCGCAACAAGTGGGAGAACATGCGCCAGATTCCCACGCAGAACATGCGTGACGCGCTGATGAACCTCATCGTCTATCAGGGCGATACGGAGTTCGCCAGCGTTGAGCAGCAGCGCTGGCTTTTTGAGAGCGCGCCCAGCGATTACGACCGCTCGTGCCTGACCCGGGTGATGATTGAGGAGATGCGCCACGGCTGGCAGATGTGCGCGCTGCTGATCGACTTCTTCGGTGACACCGGCAAAGTCGAAGCCAAGAAGATGCTCGAGCGCCGCGCCTATGAGAACAAGCGCCTGCTCGGCAGCTTTAACGAAGAGTGCGATAACTGGCTGGACTTCTTTGCCTTCACCGACTTCGTGGACCGCGACGGCAAGTTCCAGTTGCAGATGCTCAAGTACTCGGCCTTTGCGCCGCTGGGCCGCTCCATGAGCTACATGCTCAAGGAAGAGGCCTTCCACATGGGCACGGGCAACACCGGCCTCGCGCGCATTGCCGAAGCCGGCGTGGTGCCGCACTGGCTGATGCAGAAATATCTGAACAAATGGATCTCCAGCGCCTATGACCTTTTCGGCACCGACCATTCTTCTTCCGCGCACTGGGCCTACGTCTGGGGCCTGAAAGGCCGTTACGACGAGCCGGCCAATCCCAACGCGCCCAACCTGGAAGACCTGAACGACTACAACCGCCATCTCTACCGCGACGAGTGCGCCACGCTGGTCAAGCGCATCAGCGCCGCGCAGAAGCCCGGCAACGCCCCGCTCTACTGCCCGGACATCAAGTTCAATCGCAACATCGGCCGCTGGAAGGGCCAGTTGTTCCATCCCCAGACCGGCGAGCCCGTGGAAGAGAAAGAGTACCGGCAGGAGTGGGAGCGGTGGATGCCGACGGCGGCGGACAAAAAGCTCCTCATGGACATCATCGGCAGCGAGAAAAAGTGGATCGCGCCGCGCATCGGGGCCAGAGATCCGCTGTTGACGATCGGGGAGGTCAGGAAGAATGCAATCAATGCGACGCAGTAGATCAGGTCGTTACGGGCTTCGTGGTGTCGGCTCAGGCGCGGCGGCTTTACTGAGCGGTCGAGCAACTTAGCCCCCAATGCAGCCTCCAGCCTTTGCAGTTGCCGGGTTATAGGGGAGGGTGTCAGGTATAGACGATCGGCTGCACCGGCGATCGACCCGGCCTGGCAAGCTCTACGAGGGCGCGTAAATCATCGAGCCAGGGAACCTCCTAAAGTACTCCTGAAGCCTCCTCCAACGAATAGCAGAATCGTGCGTAAACGGCAGCATCATTGTGATGATAATGAACTTGTGGAATGATTGGTTCTCCGTTACAAATTCATGACATGGCACGCTACTCATCGTGGATGATGTTGTTCAATGCGGCGGATGTGTACTTCGATCGCGTGCGCATTAAGGTCAACCAGCGCTTTGCACTCAAGGATGCCGCTGCCGCCCACAGGGCATTGGAAGCACGCGCAACCTCGGGCTCCACTATCCTGACCATCTAACCCAGTATCCAAAGGAGTTCGCCATGAGCAAGACCGCAATTACCTCGCCCGAACTTGCGCCGCCGGTCGGCCCGTTTTCCCAGGCCGTCGAAGTCGGCGGTTTCCTCTACTTCAGCGGTCAGGTCGGCCAGGACCCGGCCACTGGTAAGGTGGTCGAGGGGGGCATTGTGGCCGAGACAGAGCGCGTCTTCCAGAATCTCTCGGCGGTTCTCAAGGCGGCCGGCAAGAGTTTCCATGATGTCGTGCGCGTCGGTGTGTATCTCACGAGCATGAGTGACTACGTCGCGATGAATGGCATCTACGCAAAGTATTTCAGTCAGCCCTTTCCCGCCCGCACGACGATCGCGGCGGCCGCGCTGCCGCTTGGGGCCTGCGTTGAGATCGACCTCGTCGCCAAGGCTTGACGCAACGCGCGGAGGGGCTCTCATGAAGTACACATTTGAGATTTCGGATGTGCTCGGCGACTACTTGCGCTGTCGCGCGTTCCGCCGAGTCGCGCGTACACCCCTTCGGCTCCTCGATACGGGCTTCGTTGTGTTTGCTGCCTCAAACAAATGCCGAATGCCGTGTTCCAACAGTTCCACGGCCCTCTCCAGGGCGCCGAGTTGTCTAATCCGCGTTATCGCTACGGACAGGCGCAAGTCAAATGATGGGGGACGCAACACTTCAACCGTGTCTCGACAATTTTTCCTGGCAATAAAGCGGGCTGGCAGCAGCCCGACTCCATATCCCGACTGAATAAGGGCTAGTTGCAAATGTATGTTGTAGTGGATTTCAGCCGCAACCATGGGGGTGAAGCCGGCACGTTCCATCTGATCGATGAGGCTTGCCCGAAGCAAGCACCCAGACGGGTTGAGCACCCAGGGTGCTCTGCTCAAACTTTCCCAATCA
>DASVFK010000169.1:0-8763 GCA_036380095.1 Candidatus Angelobacter sp.
CGTGTTCCTCTACTGTTTCCGCGAGCGCGAAGACCTGCTGCGCATTTACGAGATGGTGAGCGGCCAGCGCATGATGACCTCGTATTTCCGCATCGGCGGGCTGGCGCTGGAGCCTCCGCTCGGCTTTTTTGAAGCAGTAAAAAAATTCTTGAAGATTTTTCCTGAACGTATTGATGAGTATGAAGATTTGCTCACCGGGAACCGCATCTTCATTGACCGCCTGAAAGGCGTGGCGCAGATATCCGCAGAAGATGCGATGGCCATCGGACTGAGCGGGCCGTCCCTGCGAGCCAGCGGAGTGGACTTCGATATTCGCCGCGACATGCCCTACTGCGGCTATGAAAACTTTAAGTTCCGCGTTCCCATTGCCACCGACGGCGACGTCTGGGCCCGTTATGTTTGTCGCGTTCAGGAGCTGCGCGAATCAACCTCCATCGCCCAGCAGGCGCTGGATGGCATGCCGAAGGGGTCCATCAAGGCCGAGGCGCCGAAGGTCGTTCTCCCCGACCGCGAGAAGATGAAGACCCAGATGGAAGCCCTCATCTATCACTTTAAGATCGTGACGGAAGGGTTCGCCGTTCCCGCGGGAGAGGTTTACCAGGCGATTGAGTCGCCACGCGGCGAGATGGGCTACTACGTGGTCTCCGACGGCACGGCCAAACCCATGCGCGTTCACATGCGCTCGCCTTCTTACGCCAACCTGCAGGCCCTGCCCCAGATGTGCGAAGGCCGGCTCATCGCAGACGTGGTGGCGGCCATTGGAAGCATTGACATTGTCCTGGGAGAGATAGACCGGTAATGGCGCCCATTTCGGAAAAGCTCGATAAATTTTTCGACGAGAAAATGAAAGAGTATCCGACCAAGAGGTCGTTTCTCGTGCCCATGCTTCTTTACAGCCAGGATGAAGTCGGCTGCATTAGCGATGACGTGGTTGCGCATCTCGCCAAAAAGACCGAGTTGACTGAACTCGAGGTCCGCAACGTGGTCAGTTATTACTCCATGCTGCGCACCAAGCCGGCCGGAAAATTCAACGTCCAGGTCTGCACCAATATCTGCTGCATGCTGCGCGGCGCCGATGAACTGATGGAGCACTGCGAAAAGAAACTGGGCATCGGCCACAAACAGACCACTCCGGATGGAATGTTTTCTCTCGAGGAAGTCGAGTGCATCGGCGCATGCAGTTGGGCGCCGGCCGTTCAGGTGAACTATGACTTTCATGAGAACCTGACGCCGGAGAGGATGGACAAAGTTTTGGAGAATTACAAGGCAAAGAAATAGAGAGAATTGCCAGCAATGCCAAAATTGCCAAAGAATCCAAATTGAGGGCTGAGCAAGACGACTTGTAAGGATGAATGACATGGATAGCCGAACAGAAAAACTGCGAGCCCGAACCAAAGACTTCGCGATTCGTGTCATCCATCTTTTTCAAGCTCTGCCTCAGACGAAGGAAGCGCAGATTGTCGGCACTCAACTCCTGAGGTGTGGCACCTCAATTGGGGCAAATTACCGTTCCGCCTGTCATGCACGATCGCGTGCGGATTTCATTTCAAAGATCGGCGTTGTTACGGAAGAGGCCGATGAATCTGTTTTTTGGATCGAGTTGCTTGCCGATCTGAAAATCATGAAGAAAGAACGACTGGATGAGCTGTTGCAGGAAGCGAGAGAGCTGACTGCAATCTTTGCGGCATCCCGGCAGACCGCAAAACGACGCAGATGAATTTCAATTTGGATTGTTTGGCAATTTTGGCATTTCTGGCAATTAAAACAAATGGCTGATCTCGTTTCACATCCCGACGAAATCCGCATCGTCTCCAACCGCTTCGGCAAGGGCGCTGCGGACATCGACACGTACCTGAAGCTCGATGGCTACAAGGCCGTGCAAAAAGCCCTGCAGATGCAGCCCGACGACATCATCAATGAGGTCAAGACCTCGAGTCTTCGCGGCCGCGGCGGTGCAGGCTTTCCCACGGGCATGAAGTGGAGCTTCGTCCCCAAGGAATCGGCCAAGCCCAAGTACATCCTGGTGAACGGCGACGAATCCGAGCCCGGCACCTGCAAAGACCGTCTCATCCTGGAGCACGACCCGCACGCCGTGATTGAAGGCGTGATGATCGCCGGACTGGCCGTGGGCGCCAAGGTCGGCTACATCTACATTCGCGGCGAGTATCGCTATCTGGTCGACATCATGCGCAAGGCGCTCGCTGATGCGTATGCCAGGGGCTTCCTGGGTAAAAATATTTTCGGCAGCGGCAAGCAGTTTGACGCGTACTGGCACACCGGCGCCGGCGCTTATGAAGTCGGTGAAGAGTCCGCGCTGATGGAATCACTCGAAGGTAAGCGCGGCATTCCCCGCATTCGTCCACCGTTCCCTGCCGTGGTTGGCCTGTGGGGTGGCCCCACGGTGATCAACAACGTGGAGTCAATCGCTGCGGTCCCGCATATCATCCAGATGGGCGGCCAGAAGTTTGCCGATTACGGCCCGCCCAAGAACGGCGGCACCCGCCTCTTCTGCCTCAGCGGACACGTCAACAAACCTGGCGTCTACGAGCTGCCGCTGGGCTACCCGCTCAAGAAGCTTATCTATGACGTGGGCGGGGGCATCCCCAACGGGCGCAAACTGAAAGCCGTGGTCCCCGGCGGATCATCCACATTCCTGCTCACGGCGGAAGAAGCCGAGGGCATGAACATGGATTTTGACTCGTTCGCCAAGCGCGGAGAGTTCCTCGGCTCCGGCGGCGTGGTGATCCTTGACGATCAGACCTGCATGGTGAAGTTCGCTCTGCGCGTGATGAAGTTCTACCAGCACGAAAGCTGCGGCTGGTGCATCCCCTGCCGCGAAGGCACGGATTGGCTCAAGAAAACACTCACACGCTTCCACAACGGCGGCGGCCTGAAGAAAGACATCGACAACATCAAGTACCTGGCTCAGAACATGCTCGGCCGGACCTTCTGCCCTCTGGGCGACGCCGCCGCCATCCCCACGATGTCCATCGTGGACAAGTGGCGCAGCGAGTTTGAGGCGCACCTGGAAGGCAAGCCCTGCCCGTTTGAGCCGGCGGGAACGATCAAGGAATTGCCCGTACTGTCGCACTGAAGTATCGCGGAACGAAGATGAGCGCTCTGCCCAACCCGCTTTCGATTGCAGCCGAAAACGCCCGGCTCGTTGCCTTGCTGCGCGAAAGCCGCGAGCGCTTCCTGGCCAGCTTTGCCGAGGTCACGGAGCAGGATTGCCGTCGCAGTCCGGCGGAAGGATGCTGGTCCGTGATGGACTGCGTGGAGCACCTTGTTGCAGCCGAATCCCTGATGCTCAAAAGGCTCCAGACTGAGCGCAATCCGCGTCCTGCGGGAGCGCCCAACCGCGAGCAGGTTTTTCTGGAGCGTATGGGGAGCCGCGAGCGCAAAGTACTGGCCCCGGAGAGCGGCCAGCCCTCGGGACGCTTTCCCACGATCGATGCTGCTCGCAAACGGTTTGAGGAAGTGCGCGGCGCGACCATCCGCTTTGCTGAAGACAATACGGATGACCTCCGCGCGACTGAGGTCATGCATCCACATCCGCTGGTCGGCATTGTGAGCTCTTATGAGATGTTGATCATTATCGCTAAACATGCGGAGCGTCATGCGCTGCAGATTCAAGACATCAAAGCGGCGCTTTCACGGGGCATATTGGCTGAATTCGAAACAAGTTTGGATCTGGGGAAACATGGCAGAAACACCTAACGTTACGATCACGGTTGACGGCAAGAAGGTAACCGCGCCGGCCGGAACGCTGCTCATTGAAGCCTGCAAATCCGTTGGCATTGAAGTTCCATCGTTCTGCTACTATCCCGGTCTCTCATTGCAGGCCGCCTGCCGCATGTGCCTGGTGCGCATCGAGAAAATGCCCAAGCTGCAGACCGCCTGCACCGTTCCCATCACCGACGGCATGGTGGTCACCACCGAGTCCGAAGAGGTCAAGCAGGCGCGCAAGTCGATGATCGAGCTCCTGCTCGGTAACCACCCTTTGGACTGCCCTGTGTGTGACGCCGGCGGCGAGTGTGAATTGCAGGACATGACCTTCAAGTACGGCGCGGCCGAATCGCGCTACATGGAAGGCAAGCTTCACAAGGAAGAGCAGCAATGGTCGCCTGTGGTCTTCTTTGACCGTCCGCGCTGCATTCTCTGCTACCGCTGCGTGCGCGTCTGCGGTGAAGGCATGGACGTCTCCGCGCTCGGCGTGCAACTACGCGGCTCCAGTTCGGTGATCGCGCCTAACGAAGGCGATCACCTGGATTGCGAAGAGTGCGGCATGTGCATTGACATATGCCCGGTGGGCGCCTTGACTTCCGGCGCGTACCGCTACAAAACGCGTCCCTGGGAGATGAAGCACGTGGGCACCATCTGCACGCATTGCGGCGATGGCTGCAAGACCACGCTGGGCGTGCGCCGGTCCGACACAGGCATGGACATCGTGCGCGGCGACAATCGCGACAAAAGCGGCATCAATGGCGACTTCCTCTGCATTAAGGGCCGTTATGCGTTCGATTTCTCGGACCACAAGGACCGTCTGCGCCAGCCGCTCATCCGCAAAGACGGCAAGCTGACTCCCGCAACCTGGGAAGAAGCCATCGATCATGTGGGCAAACGCCTGAAAGAAATTCGCGACAGCAAAGGCGGCCAGTCCATCGGCGTGATCGGCTCCAATCGCACCACCAACGAAGAAAACTACCTGCTGCAAAAGTTTGCCCGCACGGTGCTGGGCACCAACAACATTGACCATCATCGCACCGCGGACTTCCCTGCTTTCGCCCGCGCCATCGCCGGCAAGCAGAACATCACGGCGACCATGCGCGATGTTGGCTCGGCGCCCTCAATCCTGCTGATCGGCAACGATCCCACGGAGCAACACCCGCTGCTGGCCTGGAACATCCGCACCAACGTGCGCCTGAACCGCGCGAAACTGTATGTGGTCAACGCGCAGCCAATCAAGCTGCAACGCCAGGCAACAAAGTTCTTGCAAGTCGGAGGAGGGAAAGAAGGCAAGGCCGTGGCATTCCTCAACGGCGACGACGCGGCAGCCGGATCGCTCACCAGCGCCGCCGTATCCAATGACGCGTTGAAGCAGTTCCGCGACGAGGTCAAGGCCCAGCAAGGCCTCGTTATCATCTTCGGCTCTGAAATCCGCGGCGCTGACATTGCCGCGCTGGTGAAATTCGGTTCCGCGCTGAACGCGAAATTCATCTGCCTGGGCGACTACTCCAATTCCCGCGGCGCAGCCGATATGGGCCTCTTCCCTGACCTGCTGCCCGGCTACACCGCCGCTGCTTCGGCCCAAAAATTCACAGCCGAATGGGGCGCGCTGCCTTCAGCCAAGGGACTCTCCCTGATGGAGATGATGCAGGCGGCGAAAGACGGCAGGCTGGCCGCGCTATACGTTGCCGGCGCAAATCCTGTGGTGGATTACAGTTTTGATCCCGCAGCTCTAAAGAACACGTTCATCGTTGCCCAAGAGTTGTTCCTGACCGAGACCGCGGCGCTGGCTGAGGTGGTGTTGCCTGCCGCATCGGCATATGAGTCCGCCGGCACGTTCACCAACACCTGCGGCGACCTGCAACTGCTCAAGAAGGCCGGCGATATCAGCGGCGTGAAGAGCGATTTTGAGATCATCGTCCGCGTGGCCGAGCGCATGGGCGCCGATATTCGCAAGCTGGTCCCCTTCGGCGGCGCCGTACGCGCAGACATGGGTCAGACCCGTGGCGTGCAGTCGGGTGAAGCCGACCGCCACTCGGTATGGCTCGCCGCCAACAATCTGGAGCCCCGTTTGAGTCCCTTTGATTCCATGGCCATCCTGGATGAGATCCAGCGGCTGGTTCCGGGCTATGATTTCTCGCGCCTGAGCTTGCTGGCGGGCAACGAGCAGCATGTAACCTCGGCCGAGCAAAGCAGCGCCGGCGCGAGCGATGGAGCAGCGCAAATTGTGCCTGCGAATGACACGTTGTTCACCTCCGGGACGATGGGCCGGTATTCGCAGACGTTGAATTCGGTCCTTGAGAATCGCCAGGCTCGACCAGCGGACAAAGAAGTCATGGCGGATTAGGAAGCAAATGGCAATTAGCAGTTAGCAAATGGCCGCAGGGAGCGGCGTGTGTAGCAAACGTGGACCTGAAAACTTACATCATCGTCGCTGTCATCAAGATCCTGCTCGTGGTCTTTATCCTCCTCACCGGCGTGGCCTACACCACGCTGCTGGAGCGCAAACTGGTGGCCCGCATCCAGAACCGCTGGGGCCCCACGCGCGTTGGTCCATTCGGCCTCCTTCAGCCTCTGGCGGATGGCGTCAAGTTCATCCTGAAAGAAGACATGGTGCCGGATAACGTCCACAAGGGCTTGTACATCCTGGCCCCCATGCTGGCGCTGGCGATGTCACTCGTGGCGATCGCGGTGATCCCTTTTGGCCCATCGGTCACCGTGGCGGGCCACACCACGGCGTTGCAGATCACCGGTGTCTCCCATTCTGACGGCTCGCTCAGCGACATCAACATCGGCCTGCTCATCATTCTTGGCGCCACCTCCATCGGCGTGTACGGCATCGCCCTGGCAGGATGGTCCTCGAACAGCAAGTATTCCCTGCTCGGTTCGCTCCGGGCCAGCGCACAGATGATCAGCTACGAACTTGCGCTCGGCCTCTCGCTCGTAGGAGTCCTGCTGCTGGCGGGAACGCTGAGCCTTCGCGGAATCGTGGAAAGCCAGATTCAAGGCAGCGCTCAGCCCTGGTTGGGACTCTCCTGGCTCCGGTTTGTGCCCCATTGGTACATCTTCCCCCAGTTCATCGCGTTCTTCATATACCTGATGGCGGCGTTTGCTGAGACGAATCGAATTCCTTTCGACCTGCCGGAAGCGGAAACCGAACTGGTGGCGGGGTACCACACCGAATATAGCTCCATGAAATTTGCCATGTTCTTCATGGCCGAGTACATGAACATGATCACCGTTGGCTGCCTCGCCACGTTGCTGTTTTTTGGCGGATGGCATGGACCGGCGATTCCATCAGCTCCGCCCCTGCTGCAGGCCCTGCTTCCGGTGTTCTGGTTCGCGGTGAAAGTCTTCTTCTTCATATTTTTGTACATCTGGATCCGCGGCACGCTGCCGCGCTTCCGTTATGACCAGCTCATGGCCTTTGGCTGGAAGTTCCTCCTGCCCCTGGCCATCGCCAACATCATTGTCACCAGCCTGATCGTGGCATTGAGGGCTTAACCGAATGGTTCACCAGGTACTGTTCATCATTTTCGGGCTGATCTGCGTGGCCGGCGCCGTGAACCTGCTGGCGCAGCGGCACCCCATCAACAGCGCGCTCTCGCTGGTGGTGGTGATGGCCTCGCTCTCGCTCATCTACCTTCTGCTGGGCGCGGAGTTCGTCGCTGCCATCCAGGTCATCGTCTATGCCGGGGCCATCATGGTCCTGTTTGTCTTCGTGATCATGCTGCTGAACGCCGGCGCCGAGGAGCGAAGCCGCGGCAGCTACATTGCCCTGTGGATGGGCGTCCCCGGCGTGATTGTGCTGGGCTCTTTGGTGGCTTGGATCATGGTCAGAGGCAACCGCCAGCTCGGCGACGTCAGCATCGGCGCCACCAACTTCGGCCAGACGAGCAAGATCGCCCAGTTACTCTTTAGAGACTTTTTGCTGCCGTTTGAGGTCACCTCGGTCTTGATCCTGATCGCCATTATGGGCGCGGTAGTCCTGGGAAGGAGGGAAGGTTAGATGGTCCCACTTTCCTGGTATCTGATTCTGAGCGCGATTCTCTTCTGCCTGGGCGTGATGGGCTTTCTCCTCAAGCGCAACATCATCACCATCTTCATGTCGATTGAGCTGATGTTGAACGCCGTGAACCTGACTTTCGTGGCCTTTGCCAATTACTGGAACGACCATGCGCGCGCCGTCAGCGACAAGATCATCCCCCTGAGCGGACAGGTGTTTGTCTTCTTTGTGATGGTGGTGGCCGCCGCGGAAGCCGCCGTGGGACTGGCCATCATTATTGCGGTGTACCGTACGCGTGAAACCTTGAACGTCGACCGGGTGAACCTGCTGAAACTATGAAGCCTAACTTACATCTTTGGGTCATTCCCGTCCTGCCGCTCATCGGCGCGGCCATCAACGGCCTTTTTGGACGCCGCTTCAAGAACGGCTTGGTCTCATTCGTGGCCCTGTTCTTCACCGCGCTCTCGTTCGGCTGGGCCGTGTGGGCGGTGTGGACGGCGTGGCCGGGCGGGTCTGTGACCTTGCCGCACATTGAAAGCGTCGGCACCTGGATCTGGGCCGGAAATTTCTCGGCGCCGTTCGGCTTCTACCTCGACCAGCTCTCCATGGTCATGGTGCTGGTAGTCACCGGCGTTGGCTTCCTGATCCACGTTTATTCAGTTGGGTACATGGGACATGAAGGTGGTTACTACCGCTTCTTCTCTTATCTGAACCTCTTCATGTTCTTCATGCTCACGCTAGTCCTGGCCAACAATTACCTGTTGATGTTCGTTGGCTGGGAAGGCGTGGGGCTGGCCTCGTATCTTCTGATCGGCTTCTTCTTCCTCAAGGACTCGGCGGCAGACGCAGGCAAAAAAGCCTTCATCGTTAATCGCATCGGCGACTTCGCTTTCCTGATCGGGATGTTCCTGATCATCCAACATTTCGGGTCGCTGAACTATGACGTGGTCTTTGAAAAAGTCAGCCACATCGGGATCGATCCCGGTTGGGGATTGCTGACCATCATCGGCCTGTGCCTGCTCTTCGGCGCC
>DASVFK010000170.1:0-19486 GCA_036380095.1 Candidatus Angelobacter sp.
ATTCAGCGCCGTGGCCAGTGAGACCGTGCTCTGCGCGTAGTAAGCGTTGCGCTTTTCGTTGGCCGTAAGGCCTTTCACGCATTTCTCGGTGAAGACTTGCAGCATGTTGGTGAGGATGGTGATGGACTGCAGCACGTTGTAAGCCATGGTCGGCATCATCACGTTGAGCTCGAGCTGGCCCGCCTGCACTGCCATCGCCACAGCCGTGTCATTGCCCACCACCTGGAAGGAGACCATCGCCGCCAGTTCCGGCATTACCGGGTTGATCTTGCCCGGCATGATCGAAGAACCGGGCTGCAGTCCCGGCAAATTGATCTCCGCAAAGCCGGTGTTGGGGCCGGAAGAGATCAAGCGCAGGTCATTGGAGATGCGGACGATCTCCAGCGCGAGGTTCCGCAGCGCAGACGACACCTGCGCCATGCACGCGTTCGACTGCATGGCCCAGCGCATGTCGGCCGCGGGCATGAGCTTCTGTCCGGAGATTTTCGCCAGGTTGGCCACCGCCTTGGCGCGATAGTCAGGATGCGTGTTGATGCCCGTGCCCACCGCCGATCCGCCGAGTCCCAGCTCGCGCAGCGAATCCGCGGCATGGCGACTGTCTGCCTCGGCCTTGCGGATGGCCATGCCGTAGGCTGCAAACTCCTGGCCCAGGCGGATCGGCACCGCGTCCTGCATGTGTGTGCGCCCGGACTTCATGATGCTGTGCCACTCTTTGCCCTTGGCCTCAAACGCTGCCGCCAGGTTCTCCAGCACGGGATAGAGATTCTCCAACTCCAGCAGCGTAGCCAGCCGCATGGACGTGGGAAACACGTCATTGGTTGACTGGCCGTAATTCACGTGATCGTTGGGATGGACCGAATATTCGCCCAGCTTCCCGCCCATCAGCTCAGTGGCCCGGTTGGCGATGACTTCATTCGAGTTCATGTGGAAGCTCACGCCCGCCCCGGCCTGAAAAACATCAACCACGAATGACTGGTTCCACTTGGCGCCAATCACTTCCTTCGCGGCCTTCATGATCGCGTCGGCGCGCGGCGCATCCACCAGTCCCAGCTCCTTGTTGGCCTCAGCCGCGGCGTACTTCACCATGCCTATGGCGCGAATGAGCGTGGGATGCGCCCGCATTCCGCTGATGGGATAGTTTTCCACCGCGCGCGCCGTCTGCACGCCATAATAAACGTCGGCGGGAATCTCCTTGATGCCAATGGAATCTTTTTCCTGGCGAAAATTGCCGGTTGCCGTAGCCATAAATGACCTCTTGGTGCGATCTCAAAACCTTCCATTATAAATTCAAAACCCTACCGCGGATTTTGCGCCGGATGTAAGCCAAATTTACCATGGATGAACACTGATGGCACTGATGGCACTGATGGCACTGATGCTTTGACTGTATACATCAGTGCAATCAGTGTTATCTGTGGTGAGATTTTGTTTGGCTAAGTGCTAATTGCTAACTGCTCGCTGCTACCACAAAATCGCGTTGAACAGCATCTGAAACGTTCCTTCTGTCTGTGCGCGATGCTGCACGCGGAAGCCGAACATCACGATCTTGCCCTTCCCTTTCGTGAAGCTCACCACCGCAGCGCGCCGTTCCAGCCGCTCGGCGCCGTGGGCGTAGCCGGAGAGAAGGATGTCCTTGGCCGAGTCGGGATACCATGCAATCACCGAGCGCTGCACATCAGGCGCAGGCGCGGATGTCTGGAAGGCGATAGGGCCGTCAAAGAATGCGGCGATCTCACGCGGCATGCCGTAGCCCACCGGGTGGTTCGTGTCCACAAAGACGCGCAGCAGCGAGCCGGGGATGTTGAAGTCGGAGCTCTGCACGCCGCGGCCGCGTTCTCCGGCGCCCGCCAGCGCGTTGCGCACCGGAAGGTTGAACTCTTCTCCCATCGCTACTTCTGAAGCGCGCGCCAGCGTGATCAGCGTGCCGCCCTTCTCCACAAACTCTTTCAGCGCACGCATGCCTTCCTTGCCGATTCCGCCCGTATACTCCGGCGGCAACTCCTCGAAATAGCCTTCGCGCGTGGACCGCCCTTCCACGATCACCTGGCGCGTGGAGTCGGGAAGAATGATCACGTCATAGACGTTGTTGAGGTTTCCAGCTTTGACTTCCTTGTTCTCGATGTTCTTGACGCTGAATCCGTATTGCTCCAATACGAAGCGCGTCCAGCCTTCGTCGATGGAAGGGATGTAAGACTTGTAGAGCCCGATCCGCTGCGATTTGAGGGACGCGGCGGCGCTGGACACCGGCTGCAAACGCAAGCGGAGTTTTTCGGCATTGGCCGCGAGTTGCGGGTGCGCGGCAAAAACCATCTGCGGCGTCTCGCCCGGTTTCCTGGCAAGGGAAACTTGTCCTCCGGCTTTCTGCATGGCATTGGCCAGCGCGAACACGTTGTTCTGGTGAACATCGATCGTGTAGTACTTGCTGTCACCGCTTAACCCGCCTGCAGGCCAGGGGACGCTCTTGATCACGGTGGAAGCTTGTGTTTCGGCTTCGCTGAGCTTAGTCTTCTCCGCCTGTACCCCCATCATCAGCGGTAAAGACCATGCAGCAACGTCATACGGCTCCAGGATTCCGCTGCCCGGCGCCGGATGCACTTCCGGGTAGCGTTGGATGCCCATCATTTCATCCGCAAAGCGGCCGTAGGGCTGCGCCGTCGCGATGAGGAAAGATTTCTTGTCGCCGGCGAGACGCACCTCGACGCCGTGCTCCAGCATCAGCGCCGCCAGACGAGTAGCCACAACAGGATCGCGCTGGCCTTCCATCGGAATGCGCCAGTACTCACTCGGATCAGCCGAGTTGATTGCAGCAGCCGCCATGCTGGCCACGCCGCGCAGCAGCTCCTGGCGATACTTGCTGACCGTCTCGAGCGCGGCGTCGGAGACAATCAGTTCGTAGTCCATGATGTCGCGCAGGCGCCACACACCGCCCGGCCAGGGATTGGGAAAGTTGATCTGCTGGTCGTAGGTGATCAGGCCCTTTGCGCCACCTTGCAGTTCGGTGTGCTCAACTTCAAGTGGGGTGGCGATGCGCGCCGAAGCCACTTCCGTCAGAACGCCGTACATGTTCTTCCACCAACCGGTATTGCGCGTGCCTCCGGGCCAATACGCGTCAAAGGAATAACCAAAGATCACGCCGGACTTGCCGGCCTCTTCCAGCCTCCAACCCATGGCGGCGCCCATCAAGTTGTTGCCGCGATGCACCAACGGATTTACCAGCCTGGCCACGGGATCGGCGTTGGGTGGAATGTAAATGCGAGGTCCGTTCGTGCCCATCTGATGCTCGTCCAGCCAGAACTGCGGGAACCACTCGTGATAGACCGCCCGGCTCATGTTCCTGGTTTCCACCTGCGTCAGCATGTACCAGTCGCGATTGTTATCGTGACCTACATAATGGTGGTAGAGATACGGCATGGGCCCGCCTTCATACTTCGTCCCTAGATATTTCCGGTACCACTCGGTCACCATGATCTGGCCATCGGGATTGAGCGAGGGCACCAGCAGGACGATCGTGTCATTGAGCCGGTGGATGGTTTCTTCGTCCTGCTTCGTGGCCAGTTTGTAGGCCCACTCCATCGCCATCTGGCTGGAGCCGATCTCAGTGGAGTGAATGTTGCACGTGAGCAGGAAGATGGATTTGCCTTCGTGCGCCAGCGCGTCAATCTGCTGCTGGCTCAGCCCGCGCGGGTCGGCCAGCTTGCGCGCGATCTCCTGGTACTTCGCCTTGTTGCGCAGGTTGTCTTCGCTGGAGATCACGGCCATGATCATCTCTTCGTTGAGCGTGGTCTTACCCAGGACCTCAATCTCTACGCGCGGCGAAGCCGCAGCCAGGGCCTTGAAGTAAGACGTGATCTGGCGATAATCGGCCAGCTTGCGGTCCGCGCCCACTTCAAATCCAAAGAACTGCGAAGGCGACTGTGCCTTCTGAGCGGCTTTGCTTTGCGCTGCTGCCAGGCTGATCGTGGTGAACAGAAACACGAGGCAAGACACAACGGCCAGAGAACTGCGCTGTCTTAGCATGATCGGCTCCGTGAGTGGGAAAAACGCAACAGTATGCACCGGCGGAGCTGGTTTGGGGAAGGGAAAGCTTCGGCGTCGTATTCGGCGAAGCTGTTCAGTCCTGCACAGCACTCTCTTGCGCCCATCTTGCCGCATAGATACGCGAGAGAAATTCGTAAACAACCGTCTCCTGCGTCAGGGCTGAAGAACGAAACACGCGGTTCAAATGCATGTGGACAAAGCTTTCCGCGAACTCGTGCAGCGGCTTGGTGAGTTGTCCTGAATGCTCAAGATCTTGGAATTGGCGGAGCAACGGCGCCAGGCCGGCCGAGAAGCGAGCGAAGGCCGCGACGGCTTCGGCAGGAAGAAGGTTCTTGCCGTCGACCTTTGCACGCTCTAGAAGGGCTGCCAGTGTCTGGCGCTCTTCGCGGAACTTGCGCGCCATTTGTTCCTTATAGAGCTTGTCCACCTGGTACTCCTGCTCGCGGAAGCGCGCCAGGCGCTCGGTCTCCGCTTTTTTCTGCTCCAGGGTAAAGCCGAGGCCGGAAAAAAGAAGGTCGGCGCCGCAGAAGGCAAGCTGCCAGCGCAGTCGCGCGCCGTCCTCGACCGCAAAGAGTGGCAGCAGCGCGAGACAGAGTTCGCTATCGAGTTGAAAGAGGCGCTCGGCCACCGCGATGCCGCGCGGGCCTCCGTAGCGTTCGACTTCGCGCTCGTAGCTGTCAATCTCCATCCGCCATAAGGTTCCCTGGCGCTGCTGCTCTGCGGCAAGCCATCCCAGCCGGGGCAACACATGCAGGCTCAAGGCCGCGGGATTGCCGTGGAGGCGCAGCCGCAGGTGCCAGCGGGGATCGCTGTAGCGGATGAAAAACCAGCCGTCGGCCGCGCCCGCTCCCATCACTTCCTTCACCAGCGGCTGCACCAGATCCAATAGCAGGCGGTCAGCGTGCGACGGGCTGCAATAGAGCTTGGCGTAGAGCCACTCTGACCCTGGCATGAAGCTGCGTCCAGGAACGCCGGCCAGCGCTGCGATGTTCAGAGTTGCGGTCGCAGCCGGAGCATCCTGTCGCGGCGCCGCTTCCTGCCGCACAAAGGGCAGGATGATTTCATGGACAAAGCTTCCTTCCGGGCCGCGCGCCGGCAGCTCGCCGTGCACAGGAAACATCTCCACCAGCAGCGTGTCCGGGTTCTTGCCGATGTGTTCGAGAAAAACCTCCACCGCCAGCAGGCTTTCAAAGTCAATAAGGAGTTGATTGTCGAGCTCGCTGATATACACAAAGCGAGGAATCTGCCGCGCCTTGCGCCATTCCTGGACGCGGCGGAAACTATCGGGTGCATCGCCCGCGCCAAGCTCGACCGTATCCTGGCGGCTGGTTCTCCAGCGGGCAAGCGAGAACACGACGTTGCCCAGGACTACCCGTGGCAGACATGCGGCTTCCGCCAGCGCGCCCCAGTCCCAGGCAAAATCCGCGGTCACATTTTGGTATTGCAACAGGCAGAGAAATTTATACAGCTTCAGGTTGCGGTCGGCGGCGAAGTTATGCGCCGTGGTCAGGCGCGGCAGCACCTCGCGCTGCAATCTCTGCGAGCGCAGGACGATGCGCTCATCCACAACTGAAACCGTGAGGTCGGAGAGCGGTATCTGCTGTTCCGCGGGCACGCCCGGCGTGGCAAGGAATGGAATCTCATAGCGGCGCAGCACCGGACGGCAGACCACGTTGCCCACGCGGCCTTCCGGCAAGTGCGCGATCTCGGCCAGCAAAGCGCCATCCGGGCATGCGGCCTCTTCCCGCCGCACATGCTCCAGCACGCCCGCACTGAGCTGGTCATCGACGTGGCAAAAACGGGCCGCCAGGTTGACCCCGGAAACTCCCATCACGCTGTTCAGATAAAAGCCCTGTTGGCCCTCGCCGGCCTGGAAGCAACTTCCCATTACGGCGAACGACTCGGGCAGGGGCAGAGGCTTGGCCCCTTTCAGCTCCTCAAGAAGCTGGTCGCCCAGTTCCAGCACCGTGCGCTTGCTTGCCCACGTCTCTTGCAATTTCCGCAGCAACAGTGGGCCAACTCTTTTCTCCGTGGAAAGAGAGGATGGGACGGCGGAAACACGAAAATCAATGCCCTCCAGCAGCGGCTCGGCTCCGGCGTTGTCACTGCTTTCAAAGCCGATGCCCGCTTCATCGTCCAGCGCCTCCAGCAACGGCACTTCGCGGTCCTGATAGCGCTCGAGGAAATCCTGCTTGAACGGGTGAAACGCGGTTTGCTCCGCCTGCCCGTGGATAGCGTGAAGAATGTGCGCGGCCTGCAAGACTTCTTCCACCAGCCGCCGGTCCAGGGTGGCCGTAAGCACAGGTTTCACCGTGTCAACCTGAATGAGCCTGCCCGGCCTGAACTTTCCTGGAAGTTGCGCCACGGCGCTGCTGATTTCTTCGTAGGCCCGGACGTCCGCGCCCAAACCAGCGTGGTCCAGCACGCGAAGCTTTTCATCGATCTTGTTGAGCGATGCAGCCAACTCAATCACATGTGCCTGCTCCAGCTCGCGAACCATGTACGACGCCGGCTCTTCGCCGGTGATTGGAGGAGTCAGGGCGGAAACCAGCACCTGCGATTCAATCAGCTTTCCCACAAAGAGTTGCGCTTCATCGATCGAGACGTCAGAGTCCGATTCCACGAGCGCGGCCGCCAGTGACAGCGCGGTTGCGCCTTCGGTCGCGCGTTGCAGTATCGCCTCAAGGAACGGCGTTGGCTCGGTCGCCACCAGTTGATAGCTGCGTCCGCTTACCAGCGATTGTCCTTGCAAGTGGTGGTAAGCCCCGGCAGCAAGATGCAGGGTGCCGTTGGGACGAACAGTCAGATGGCGCCTCGCCTCCGGATCAGCGGCCACGGCCTCTGCCAGCGCGACGAGGTATTCCATGTCCAGCCGCGTGCTGCGACGGTACTGCTCGCGCGCCGCCAGCTCAAGGTTTGTCTTCTCAGCGATGTTGCCCAGGCTGCACGCTGCGAACGAGCCGAAAGGCGTGGCCCGCGCCGTCATCCGCGCCAGATAGCGGTAAAGCGTTCGCTCCAGCTTTCGGGCTTTTGCGCTGTCAAGGCCCTCGCGCCACTGAGCCAGAGACTGGAGCAGTTCTGGCGAAGCGAGCCACAGCGCTTCCTTCACTTCAGGACGCTCAGCCCAGCGTCGGAGCGCCTCACGCGCGGCTGATGGCCCTGCTCCGGCCCCGTGTGTGAGCCTGAGAAATTCTTCCAGCGGCAGAAGGGGCGTTCGCAGCACGAAGAAACCCGAGCTCGCATACTCAGTCATGTCGAAGGAGAACTCCGGGGAAGGGCTTGAGCGCGGAGCCGCATGCAAACTCGGCGACCGCGAAGGCTAAAATGCTCGGCCCGGGAACCGTCTCCCGGGCCGCAATCCTTGAAACTACCGCGAAGAACAAAGCTAGTTCTTGTCCTTGGTCAAGGCAGTATTGTTGGCCTTGGTCAGCGCGTTCTGGTTGCCTTTGGTCAACTGCGTCTTGTTGCCCTTGGTGATCGCGTTGTTCCTGTTGGCCTGGCCGGGAGGCGGTGGCGTGAGCGCGGCTTTTCCCTGGTTGCCTTTGGTCAACTGCGTGTTGTTGCCCTTGGTGATCGCGTTGTTCCTGTTAGCCTGGCCGGGAGGCGGTGGCGTGAGCGCGGCTTTTCCCTGATTGCCTTTGGTCAACTGCGTGTTGTTGCCCTTGGTGATGGCATTGTTCCTGGCAGCCTGGCCCGGAGGCGGCGGTGTGAGCGCGGCTTTGTTTTTCTGGACACAAGTGCCGGTGTTCTGGCCTGCCTTGGTTTGCCCCGCGGCGCCGGCCGCCTGGTTCTGCTGCCGCAAGGGCTGCTGTTTCACCTGCAGCTTCTGGCTATTGGTAGCGGCATTCGCCGGCTTGGTGGATGCGGGTTTGGCGGCAGGCTTGGCCTGGTCGCCTTTCACAACCTGCGCGTCCACCGGCACGGTGGAGCCTGCCAGTCCGAGCAAAGAAAGTAACGCAACCCAGTGTTTACGCATGTCTGCTCCTTCGTCTCTTCACGAACCAATGTCCGCTGATCCGGCTTTCTGATATTTCGCGGTGGGGGATTAGCGCGAAATTATAGCAGCTTCAAACCCGCCGCAGCGACTTAGTTGCGGCGTTCGCACGTGGGATGTGCGGGCGGCACCCGCACGCGCGCTAGCTCACCGTCTCAGCGCTGTATCGAGCAATCAGTCCTTTGCGGACGGAGTATTGGTACGTCCTCTTGAAGAACCAACAGGCCACAACCACATAAACCACCGCCAGGGACCCGCCGATCACGAGCGAGGAGAGATCCATGGCCTTGCCGGCCAGGATGGCGCGCATGGATTCGAACACATACGAAGGAGGCAGCAGACGAGAGATCGCGCGCATCCACGCGGGCAGCGTCGCCAGCGGATAGAAGACTCCGGCAAAGGGCGAGAGCACCGCGGGACTCGGCCAGAGAAACCACTCAGAGGCCGGCCCCAGCCGCAGCACCATGGCCACGGCAAAGATACCCATCGCGATCCCCACCAGAAACAGCACCAGCACAAACGGCAGCAACATGGCGCCATAAACGAAAAATGAAAGCCCGAACACTGTCGTGGCCAGCAGCACCATCACCACCAGTCCCACGGAACTGGTGGCGATGCTCGAGAGCACCAGCCCGCCCAGGTATTCGGAAATCTCCAGCGGTGTGGCAAAAAAATTGAGGAAGTTGCGCGACCAAACGTCCTCAAAGAAGGCCATGGTGATTCCCTGCATCACGCGGATAAAGAAGTCCCAGAGCAGCACCGCGCCCAGCAGCGCGGGCACAAAGTTGAATCCAGAAGCGGCCACGCTGTTGAGATAACGGGTGATGAAACCCCACAGCACCATGTCCACGCCCACCCACACGAACAGCGGCACCAGGCGGGCCACGCTGCCGCGCACCAGGTAAAACTGGCGCAATACGATGGCCGAGCTGCGTGTAAGGTTCAGGGCCATTCAGCGTGTCTCCACGGTCGCCAGCGGCTCACGCGCCAGGGCGATGAACAGCTCTTCCAGCGACTGCTTGCCGTGTTCGCCGGGCAAGGTCCGCGGATCGCCCTCGAGCAGGATTTTTCCGTGCGAAAGAAACAGCACGCGATGGCAGACCTCTTCCACTTCATACATGTTGTGCGAGGTCCACAACACGCCGCCCTCTCCGTGCCGGGCAAATTCGCGGATCTTGCCCCGCACTTCCTGCGCTACCGCCGGATCGAGCGAAGCCGTGGGCTCATCCAGCAAGAGCAGCCGCGGACGGTTCAGCATTGCCTTGGCCAGCCCCACGCGCGTCTGCTCGCCGGAAGAGAGCACGCCGGCCTTTGTGTTGCGGAACTTCACCAGGTCAAACTGCTCCAGCAGCTCTTCAATGCGCCGGCGCAGGTCCTTCACGCCATAGATCATGCCGAAGATGCGCAGGTTTTGCTGCACCGTGAGGTTGCCAGGCACGGGGGCATACACGGCGGCAAAGTTCGTACAACCCAGCGCTTGCGAGCGATGCGCCAAAAGGTCCACGCCTTCAATCCTAATGCTCCCCGCTGTGGGCTCCAGCACGCCCAAGATCATGTTGATGGTGGTGGTTTTGCCCGCGCCGTTCGGACCCAGCAGGCCCACAATCTCATTGCGCCCAACGTCGAAGGAAATCTTGTCCACCGCCACCGTGACGCCATAGGTCTTGGACACCTCGGCGGCCTCAAGCACGTTTTGCGGCGCTGGCGTGGATGAAGGCATGGGATTTCACAGCATATCGCAGCTACCGTGGGTTCGCGGAGCCGTAGGCTGCAGTAGCGGGCGTTTGTGCTTTTCCGATTGGCGCACCAAGCGTATGGCGGCGAGAGGGCATCCTGAAAGCCTCTGTTCTCCGGTAACGTGGACTCCTCCTCCAACATCGGCTTACCATCCGCCTAATCAAATGTGATTGCGCCCCTGGCCGTTGCAGTTGGCGCGCAGGAGTTGGTTCCATGACCCGATCGTTTCTTCGCATGCTCAGCGGCGCCGCCGGACTGCTATTTGCTTTCACCGCCATTTCCTTGCCTCTGCTTGTTTCGGATCCTGCGTCTCGCAGCCTGACTGCATGGACGTTTACGCTTATGGCTATCAGAATCTTGCTTGCGGTCGGCGCCTGCTTGTTACTCTGGTTCTCCCTTTCGCATGCAGGAACGGACCGGCAGCTCAAATTCCATTCCCAGTCGCGACAGTAAATTCGATACGGCAGGAGTTCCAGCGGCTCCGGCGACCCTAGCGGTTCGCCGTGAGCAGATTCCTGCATCACTCTCCACAAACCAGGCCTGCCGTCAGCAATCCTCCGCGAATGAACCATGTTTGCAGAAAAACACCGCAAAGCCTTTCACGCAGCATGCGGGTCTGTAGCCAGAGCACTTGCAAGCTGCTGATAGTAGAGGGTGTTCGCGGGTCTCCGGACCGAAGCTACTTTGGAAGCCAGAATGCTTTGATTGCAGCGCCTGATCCCCCAAGGAGGAAGCGATGCAGAAGTTTACGCTGGCGCTAGGTGTCTTGGCGCTGGCCCTTACAGTCCTGGCTTCACCCGCGAACGCTCAGCTTTCCGGAGCGATCTTTACCACTCTGGCGAACGGGAGTGAAGTCAACTTCAACATTTATGCAAACAAAAACGATGTCTATCTCGATGGCGGACCCGGACCGGGCGCCCCGCAAGGCGCGGCCGGCCTTCCTGATGGCATCTACGTTTTCCAGGTGACGGATCCGCCGGGTAAGACCCTGCTCTCAACCGACATTGCAGCCTGTCGCCGCTTTCAGGTATCCGCCGGGATCATCACCGGCCTGATCACCACAAATCCCACGTGCAGCGCTCCGCATCTCACCGGCCTTGATGTGGATCACAACGCAACCACCGTTCAGCTCATGCCCTATCTGGACACGCCCAACAATGGCGGCGAGTACAAGGCGTGGGCCACTCCCGTGGGCAAGTACACCTGCCCGCTCACCGCGGTGGACTGCAACTCAGACACACACGGCTTTGTGCCTTCAGAGAGCAAGACGGACAACTTCAAGGTCAAAGTGTCCGCGGTGCGCGAGATCGATACGCGCTTCCACGACACCAACAACAACGGCGCGCTGATCGACGGCCTGGGCATCAACTGGACCGACACCAACGGCGCTTCCAATCATAAGTGGTCGTACTTTAACCAAGCGCTCGAAGTGAACCATGAGGCGCACGTCGAGTCACCGGAAAACGGGACGCACAAGATCACCATCCAGGACCAGCCCGGCTGCCTGGTGGATGAAGTTTTCCTGAACGGCAAACAACTGCCCATTTTCGGGCCGCAAACCGTCAGCGTGAAGATGCTGGCAAGCTACAAAAACATCACGATTGTGGTGGACGTGAACTGCAACTGAGTCAGCTCTCGGTTGTTCCCCACTGACGCCGGAACCGGCCCTCCCCCGCGGATAGGTTCCGGCGTTGTTTTTGTGCGATTGTTTCCGCACCAGGGCTGAAGCCCTCAGCTATGAGCCGCCGACTTTCGCTTTAAAGCCAAGTGACTCAAGCAACCGGATCTGCGCTATCAGTGGTGATTCGTGGTGCGGGTTTGAATCCTCAGCGATGTTGGCAATCCTGGCAATCTCTAGAACAGTCGTCCCAGATAAAAGAAGAACTTCTTGTGTCCGCCGTCGCCCAGGCTTCCTCCCACAAACAGCGGGCCCACCATGGAATCCAGGATCACCCCGGCGGTGCCGTCCCGGGGCAGTGACGGCGCGCCGGCAACTCCATAGGCCTTGGCCACTTCAAACGAGCCGGTCACGTAGATGGCGCCGCCGAGACTTTCAAACGGATAAACCTGATGCACGTATCCGGCGCTGGCGTGCCAGTACTGGTTGGTAAGGAGTTCGTTGGTGCCGTATGCGGCAAGACGGAACGGGCTTCCGAGGGCAAAGCTGGGCAGGCCGCTGTTGGTGTAGCCGAGCGTGGAACCTCCGTCCGTTTTCAGATACAGTGAGCCGGACCTGGACTTGTTGACCGATTTGAACAACCCGAGTTCGCCTGCGACGGTGGGAAAGTGCTCCGTCGCGCCCAACCAGGAATCGTGCCACTGGAATGCGGAGGTAAAAGACAGGCCGTCGCGCGGCACCACCGGCGCTTCCAGCTTGCGCAAGTTGAACTTCAGCAGATCGAGCGAGAACTTTACGGAAGTGGTCCCCACCCGCTCCGAGGAAAAGGGGAAAATGTTATCGCCCAGGATGCGCGAGAGCTTGGTGCCGCCGCCTTCATAGCCCAGGCGAAGCTGGGCGTTGCGGACGAAGTTGTAACCGACGTCGAGCCCGCCGGAAACGGTGCGCAACTGGTAGTGCGCCAGCTGGGTCTCCTGGCGGTAGATGTTGAAGGGCGAGGATTCCGCCGTGGCGCGCGAGGCAACAAACCACCGGCTGGTGACGCCGAACAGCGGCTGGTAATACTCCGTGCTCAAGCCATAGCGCGAACCCAGCAGGGCCTCGCCGCGCCATTCAGACCCGCTAACGCCGACGTCAAAGGCGATGAAGCGCGCCCCCAGCACGAAGATGGGATTCTCAAAGTCGCTGCCGTCTACCGCAAACACCGGCTGCAGCACGATGGGCGAAGTGTCCTTTTTATTCGCACTAATGGCCAGATACGTCTGGTTCTTCTCGTCCTGCTGGACGTGGTATCCCAGCCGGAGGAACCTGCCTGTTCCCACCATGCGGTTGAGTTGTTTTTCCAGCAGGGTGGGACTGGCAAATGTGGCTGGGACGTATTTCGGGCATTGGTAGATGGGCTGGCCTCCGCGGCCGTCTTCGCGCGCCTGCTTGCTTTCATGGCATGAGAGGTTACGGCGTATCTGCTCGGCCAGGTCCGCATCAAGCACTTGAGTCTGGCCGCTATTGTTCGCAGGTGATTGGGGTGCGGGTTTCTCCTCTTGGATCAACGGCAACGTACCCGCCGGCAATGGCTTCTTTTGCGTCGCCGGCTTAAGCGGAGCCAGCGGCTTGTTGGCCGAAATCGTCACGTACGCAGGGCTGGCCGAAGGCTGCCGGTACTTGTTGACTCTCAAGCTGAGCTCGTCACGATAGCGGCCGTAAGCCTCTTCCGAAAGCTCTATGCCCAACAACCACGATTTGCTGTCCTCTTGTTTATAGGATTCCGGGTGCGCCTTTGCCCAAGCGGCGAAGCTCGTGGCCGCATCTGCCGAGCCCTGGGCCCTGATTTTCTTCCACTTGCTGAAGTCGGTGGACTTGAACGCGCCCAGGTGAATGGTCAGGCGTATATGGTTCTCTTTCAGACTGTTCAAGCTGGCCTGCTCGTTGGTTGAGGTGATCAGGGAAATGGAGTCGGAGACGACGTCCAGGAAGGAGGGATCGCTGCCGGAAGCCCGTCCCACATCGAGATGGACGGAGATCACAATATCAGCCCCCATCTCCACCAGTTCCTGGACCGGCAGGTTGCGCAGAAGGCCGCCATCCACGTATCTCTTCTCCACCAGCGCGCCTTCTTTCGTGCGCACCTGCTGCACCACTGGATAGAAATACCCCGGAAGTGACATGGTGGACCGCAGCGCCTCACTCAGTGTCCCTTCCGCCCCCACGCGGTCAAAGAACACATCGCGGCCCAGGACATCGGACGTGTTGGAATTGATGTCCGTAGCCACGCAGCGGAAAGGGACCGCCAGGTCATCGAAGGAAGGCAAGCCATAGAACGGCCAGGAAAGGCGGTCAAAGATCAAGCCCACGCGATGGCCCGGATTCACGCCTTCCGGAAGATGAATGCCGCGGTTGAACCTGAATTCCAACGGGCTGGGGAAGGCGCGGCGATCTTCCTTGCGCGTGAAGGACAGGTTAGCGTAGTCAACTTGATCATAGAAGATCGCGTCCCAGTCACGGTCAAGCCCGTCAAAGAACTGGTTCATGTCCAGGTCGCCTCTTCCGGGATGGAGCGTATATCCCATGGCGTACAACGCGGCGATGAGCCCTCCCATGCTGGTGCCGGCCACGCAGTCCACGGGAATGTGGTTTTCTTCAAGCCACTGCAGCACTCCGACGTGCGCCAGCCCGTAAGCCACGCCGCCTTCCAGGGCCAACCCCACACTGGGCCGGCCTTGCACGTTGGCCTTGCAGGGAGGTTTGGTCGCCTGTTGCGCGCCAGGCGGTGAAGACTGCGCGACAACTCTAAGGGGCAGTAATAGGAAGATGAGGGCGAGAAAAAACTTAGTCATACAGACTCCACGCAGCATCCTTCGCCAAAGGCAACTCTCTGCTGCGGACCGGGCATTCTGGAGAGTACTCTGAATCACGCTCTAGTCTATGTGCGCGAGCGCCGATTTCAATCATCCAAATCACCGACTTGATGACCCGGGGATTCGAGCGCGCAAATGCCTCAGTGCAATCCGTGTCATCTGTGGTGAGGTTTCTTGGGAAGACGAAAAAGAGCAAAGGCCGGCTCCGGGACCCATAAAAAAATCGGTTGTAGCGGAAATTTTCCTTACAAAACCGGGAAGAAACAGGTATATTGATTGCGGCGAAGACTCCGCAGCCTGATTCTTGATGCCTCGTGAACCGGTTGGGTTGAACGGACAGGAAAAGACCGTTCGGACGGAATTCGCCACGCGCGCTGCCAAGGCGCGCGCTGCAGACGAATATCCCTCCATTGAAATTGATCAGGAAGAAGAAGCGCGTTTCCTGCGCGCGGAAAGGCGTGTTCCCGTCCGCCGTATCAGCTTGTCAAAGAAAGTCGTGCTGCAGCTCCGGCGTGTCTTCGTAATCGCGATTGCCGCGACGGCTCTGGGCTGCGTTGCCTGGGCGGCCAGAGACTACGGCAGGCACTCCTGGCGTTTTCGCATCGACTCCAGTGACAACGTTGAAATCACGGGCGTGCAGAATGCCCCGTCCGGGGACGTGCGGAGGGTGGCCCGGGACGACCTTGGCCGCAACGTCTTCTTCATTTCCCTGGATGAACGCAAGCAGCAGCTCGAGCGGATTCCCTGGGTGGAATCGGCCACGGTGATGCGCGTGTTGCCCAACCGCATCTCCATCCACATCAACGAGCGCACGCCGGTGGCTTTTGTCCAGATCGGACCCAAGATCAGCTTGATTGACTCGAATGGCGTGGTAATGGGCCCGCCCGCCAGCCGGCAGACGAAGTATTCGTTTCCCGTGGTGCGCGGCATTACAGAAACCGAACCGCTCTCCTCCCGCGCCGCCGCCATGAAGATTTACAACCGGATGGCGCGCGAACTGGACTCCGGCGGCGAAGACGGCCCGCGCTACACACGCCAGCTCAGCGAAGTGGACCTCTCCGATCCGGAAGATATAAAGGTAGTGGCCAATGAAGGAAGCGGCACCCTGCTGGTCCACCTGGGCTCACAGGATTTCCTGGAGCGCTACAAGCTTTATCTGACCCACGTGAAGGAGTGGCGCCAGCAGTTTCCCAACCTGCAGTCGGTGGACTTGCGCTATGAGGGGCAGATCGTGGTGAACCCGGACGCGCCGCACACAGGGCCGGCGCCGGAAAAGCCCACATCCGCCACGGAGACACCGAAACACCGGGAAAAACAAGCGGTGAGTCCGCCGGAAAAGAAAGTAGTGAAAAACTCAGGCCTTGCGAAAAAACCTGTTCACCGCGGAGGCGCGGAGACGCGGAGAAAACAAAAGAAGCGCGCCTAATGCAGCACGCTCTTGGGCGTGTGGGAGATATGGTCAATTGAAAGAGATGAACGGTAAGGCTAAGGGCGAATGGCTGGCAAGGGAAGGGCTAATACGTCGCCGAAACTCGTTTGTCTCCGCCGTTTTGTTTTGCAGGGGCTAAAGCCCGATGGTTTTTTTTGAACGCTTGACGGCACGGCTAAAGCCGGTGCCCTGATACCTGCAGAGGCTAAAGCCGAGGTTCTCGGCGGCGTGCTTAAGGCTAAGGGCTAAGGGCCAAGGGCTAAGAGCTAGCGGCCAGTGGCTAGCAGCGAGAAGCCAATTGCTAAGTACTAAATACTAATTACTAAATACTAACTATGACCACTATCACCGTACTCGATATCGGCAGCGCCAAGACGGTGGCGCTGATCTGCCAGGCGGGACCGCAAGGCCTCAGCTATCGCGGGCATACCGTGATAGAGAGCCGCGGTTCGCGCAAGGGCGTCATCGTGGAACTGGATAAGGCGGTGCAGAGCGTCCAGCGCGCGGTGGAAGAGGCGGAAAAAATTGCCGAGTGCCCGGTGGGCCACGCCGTGGCTGCCGTGGGCGGTGCGCATATCAAGGGTGTGACCAGCCGCGCCGGCATCTCGTTGGGCTTGCGCCCGCGCGACGTCACCCGCGACGACATTCGCTCCGTGGTAGAGAAAGCGCGTTCCGTGGTCCTGCCCGCCGATCGTGAGGTGCTGCACCTGCTGCCGCAGGAATTCATCCTGGATGAGCAGACCGGCGTGCGTGATCCCGCGGGCATGATGGGGCGACGGCTGGAAGTTACGCTGCATCTGGTGACCGCCTCAGAGAGTGCAAGCCAGAATGTGGTCACAGCCGCAAATCGCGCTGGCGTGCACGTGGACAACGTGGTGTATGAAGGCCTGATGTCGGCGGATGCGGTGCTGCGCGCCGACGAGAAAGAGCTGGGCGTGTGCCTGGCGGACATCGGCGCCGGGTCCACGGACCTGATCGTCTACAGCGACGGCATGACGGCGCACACCGGCGCGGTACCTGTGGGCGGCGACCACTTTACCAATGACATTGCGGTCGGACTGCGCACACCGGTGGCAGCGGCGGAAAAGCTCAAGAAGGACTTTGGCCATGTCATCGGCGCGAAAGTCCCGGAAGGCGATGAGATGGAAGTGCCGGCGGTCGGCGATCGCCCGTCCAGGCTGATGCCGCGCCGCTTTATGGCGGAAATCCTGGAGCCGCGCGCCGACGAACTGTGCGAGCTGTTGCGCGACCACTTGCGCCAGGCGGGCGTGCTGGAGCTCTGCAACGCCGGCGTGGTGCTCACCGGCGGCGGCTCGCGCCTGAACGGCCTGGCGGAAGTATGCGAAAAGATTCTGCAAAAGCCGGTGCGCCTGGCTTCCGCCGCGCCACTCGCGAACATGCCTGAGGATCTGGCTGGCCCGGAGTTCGCTACCGTGATCGGGCTGGCCATGTACGCCCACCGCACCGCGGTGGCAAAGATGGTCCCAGAGCGGGGCTTCGGCGCCAGGATGCGCACGCTGTTCACGCGCCTGGGCGCATGAGTCATGGAATCACATGAGAGTTTGGACAACGGATTTTTCAAAAAAGGACACATTTTTCGCAGGGCCGGGCGAAGTAACTAGGAGCGTAATGGCATGAGCGACAAAGCAAAAACGATGCAGCCGGAATCAGACATTCGTATCCACTTTACGGAAGACCCGCGCAACAAAGCCCGGATCAAGGTGATCGGCGTGGGCGGAGGCGGCGGCAACGCGGTGAACCGCATGATCTCCGCCGGCGTGGAAGGCGTGGAATTCGTGGTGGCCAACACTGATCTACAGGCGCTGCAGATGTCGCGCGCGCCGGTGAAGATCCAGCTCGGCACCAAGCTCACCACCGGCCTGGGCGCGGGCGCCAACCCGGAAGTCGGCCGCCGCGGCGCGCTGGAAGACGCTGACAAAATCATTGAATCGCTCGAAGGCAGTGACATGGTGTTCGTCACCGCCGGCCTGGGCGGCGGCACCGGCACCGGCGCCGCGCCGATCATCGCTTCGCTCGCCAGCGAGATGGGCGCTCTCACCGTCGCGGTGGTCACGCGGCCGTTTGCCTTTGAAGGCAAGCGCCGCATGACGCAGGCCGAGCGCGGCCTGGCCGAGTTGGTGGACTGCGTGGATACCATGATCGTGATCCCCAACGAGCGCCTGCTTGCTGTGGCGCAAAACGCCGGGTTCTTTGAGTCGTTCCGCATCGCCGATGACGTGCTCCGCCAGGCCGTACAGGGCATTTCAGACATCATCACCATTCCCGGCATCATCAATCGCGACTTTGCCGACGTGAAGACCATCATGCAGGGCATGGGCCATGCGGTGATGGGAACGGCCGTGGCCAAGGGCGAGCGCCGCGCCGTTGACGCAGCGGAAGCCGCCATCTCCTCGCCACTGCTCGAAGAAGGCGCGATCGACGGCGCTCGCGGCATTCTCATCAACATCACCGGTTCCAGTTCGCTGAAACTCTCTGAGGTGAATGAGGCCTCCACCATCATTCAGTCCGCTGCCGACCCTGAAGCCAACATCATTTTCGGCGCGGTGCAGGATGAATCCATGAGCGATGAGATCAAGCTGACGGTGATCGCCACCGGCTTCAAGGGCGATTCCTTGCGGCGCGAACGCTCGGTCAACGGGACCCAGCAAGCCATTGCGTCCGCACGGACCGCTTCTGCCTACCAGATGCAGCAGAATGGCGCCGCCGGGCAGAAAGCTAACGGCGGAGCCATGCACGCCGGTGGTGGAATGCCAACGCGCGTGGCGGCGCCTCCGGTCCGCGAAAACCCCAACCTGGCCACGGTGACCGGCTCCATCCAGTCAGCCATTGAGCCTGACGACCTGGATGTACCGGCCTTCCTGCGCAAGCGCAGTGAAGCAAATTAACTTGAAACTCTTTGCGGCTTGAAAAGGCACGGCTTTAAGCCGTGCCCAAGCTCCGTAAAGCGAGAGCATTAGCCCTGGGGGGCATGCCGGTAATCATGCTTGTGGGAATGGCTTCTAGAAACACTAGCCGATTTTTGGGAAACTGCCGTAGTTTTCCGGGTTATTATGTATGCTGCGTGCGGCGCGGAGCGCGCGACGGAAGCGTGCAAACTCTGCTCCCGTGGCCGCATCGAGTGTAAATAGTTCGCAAGCCCGGCCCTGGCCGGCCGGATAAATGCAGTGGTTTTAATGTAGTGCGGAAGTTTGAGTGACCGAATGACGCTTCGTCTCAGGACCCTTTGTTTTTTTCTGGCGGCGGTTTCCCTCGTCGCCCTTTCGTTTGCACGCACACCGGAAACAAGGTCCGGCTCTGCGGTTTCGTCTGCAAAGAAGACCGGTACCATCGCCGGGAGTGCATTTGCGAAAAGGCGCGTGGCGCGTTTGCAGAGCAAGCGCCCGGTTGTCCGTACCGTGGCCGCCAAGAAACGGCGGCGCCCTGCTACGCGTTTCCGCACTAGTTCCTTTGCCGGGGACATCACCGCCGGCGACCAGTTCTCCGGTGAAGATCCCATCGTGCGCCAGGCGGCGGTGAACGCTTTGGGCAACATGAACGGAACGCTGGTGGCGATTGACCCAGATAGCGGCCGTGTCCTTGCCATGGTCAACCAGAAGCTGGCGCTGTCGCAAGGCGCGCAGCCGTGCTCCACCATCAAGGTCGCCGTGGCGCTGGCCGCGCTGAGTGAAGGAGTGATTGATCGCGAGACGCCGCTGCCTCTCAGCCGCTCTACGCAGATGAACCTCACTGAAGCGCTGGCCGTCTCCAATAACGCCTACTTTGAAGCGGTGGGCCGCAGCCTGGGTTTTCGGCGC
>DASVFK010000171.1:0-4969 GCA_036380095.1 Candidatus Angelobacter sp.
GGCAGGAAGCGGTCGGGAATATAGCGGTTCGAGTGATACACGGCGAACTGGATCGCATCGTCCGTGTAAGTGACCGCGTGGAATTTCTCGTAGCGCTCCTTGATGCCGTAGATGATCTTGACCGCCTCAGTCTCGTTGGGCGGTGGAACTTTCACGGCCTGGAAGCGGCGCTCGAGCGAGCGGTCTTTCTCAATCGACTTGCGATATTCGCCCGGGGTGGTCGCGCCGATGCACTGGATCTCGCCGCGTGACAGAGCAGGCTTCAGGATGTTGGCCGCGTCGAGCGAACCTTCCGCCGAGCCGGCGCCCACCAGCGTGTGCAGCTCGTCAATAAAGATGATGCAGCTCTGGCTCTCCATCAGCTCCTTCATGATGGTCTTGAGCCGTTCTTCAAATTGTCCGCGGTATTTGGTCCCGGCCACGATCAAGGAAAGGTCCAGGGCGAGAATACGCTTGTCCGCCAGGAATGACGGTACGTCGCCATCGGCGATGCGCTGGGCCAGGCCTTCCACGATCGCGGTCTTGCCCACGCCCGGTTCGCCAATCAGCACCGGATTGTTCTTGGTGCGACGGCAAAGAATTTGAACCACGCGCTCCACTTCGCCTTCGCGGCCCACCAGCGGATCGAGCTGGCTATCCATGGCCGCTTGCGTCAGATCGCGGGAAAATTCCGCCAGCAAACTGGATTCGCGCGACTGCCCGCGCTGCGGCTGGGCTTTCTCCTGTGTACTGCGCGCCAGTTCCTCGCGGATGGCGCTCAGGCGCAGTCCACGCTCGTGCAGGATTTCCGCGGCAAAGCACTTTTCTTCGCGCAATAATCCCAACAGAAGATGCTCTGTGCCGATGTGCTTGTGGCTGAGCCGCTCCGCCTCTTCCGCCGCGTAGGCCAGCACCCGCTTGCATTCGTTGCTCAAAGGAAGGTCGACTGACGTGGAAACCTTTTCCCGGATCGTAGTGTGCCCTTCAATCTGCTTGCGGATCGACTCCACCGAAGCGTGCGAGCGCAGAAAGCGGTTGGTCAACGCCTTGTCTTCGCGAAGCAGACCGAGCAAGAGATGCTCCGTCTCTATATAAGGAGAGCCGAACTGGCTCGCCTCATAGCGCGCGAAGAAAATTACGCGCCTGGCTTTTTCTGTATACCGCTCGAACATTTCACCCTCACCCAGATGCCGCCAGTCACCTCAGCCGGCCGGCATCCCTCTCTTCCCCCGGTACGAACCCCCGTACTCCCAGGAAGAAGCTTGCACTCCGGTCCCGAGACCGGAGAAAACCTAAACTGTCCTTCCGCCCTCTAATGCCTAATGCGCCAGCGATTGGGGCGGCGTCTCCTCGACTTGCCCCTGGTGCAGCCGCAACACGCGGTCACAGCGCCGGGCAAAATCCAGGTTATGCGTAACGATAAGGGAAGTGAGCCGGTACTCGTGGTGCAAGCGCTGCACCAGTTGAAAGACCATCTCGGCGGTCTTGCTGTCGAGATCTCCCGTGGGCTCATCAGCCATCAGGATGCTGGGACCTGTTACCAGGGCCCGGGCCAACGCCACCCGTTGCTGTTCGCCTCCGGAGAGCTCCCCCGCGCGATGATGGCTGCGGTTTTCCAAACCTACTTCCCGCAACCAGACCGTGGCCTTGTCGAGCGCCATCCGGTGATCATCGCCTCTCATCAGGAGCGGCATGGCAACATTCTCCTGCGCCGTAAATTCCGGCAGCAGGTAGTGAAACTGCCAGACGAACCCGATCTCGCGGTTACGAAAATCCGCGGCCGCATCGTCCGTCAGCTTCCCTACGGGAATCTGGGCGCAGTATACGTCACCTGCAGAAGCACGATCAAGGGTTCCCAGGACCTGCAGCAGGCTACTTTTCCCCGCGCCAGACTCGCCCACGATGGCCAGCATTTCCCCCTTCCTTACCTGGAAGGACAAATTGTCAAAGAGCACTAAATCCGTTTGGCCCGATCGATAGACCTTTTTCAGTCCCTTTACGCTGAGGATTTCGGGCTGCTGTTCTATTGGATGCACCGCCATCCTCCAATGGTGCAACCAGCCACTTCTTCTTGCACTTTCCGGGCCGTTTTTAAAGGCCAACTGCTTGTCTTTCTAAAACCCTGTCCGTGGCCGATAGACTCCGTTAATTTGCTTGCGAAAATCCTCAAGAATTCATTAATTTCCTTAATTCTTATTTGCGGTTTCCCTCGCCCCATCAACATCTTGCATCCGCTGCGCGGCCCGACGCAATGAGGCTTTTCACTCATAGCGTAATGCCTCAGCGGGCAGAACGCGAGCCGCAGACCAGGAGGGATAAAGTGTGGCAACAAAGGAGATTACGAGCGCTACCGCGGCCACCAGCACCCCATCCAGCAGGCGCGGGGCAAAAGGCACGTAGTTAATAGAGTAAACTTCCGGGTTCAGCGCGATGAAATGATACTTCGCCCCGGCCAGCGCAATTCCATATCCAACAATCAAACCCAGCGCGGTCCCTACCAGGCCGATCAGCACTCCCTGGTAAACGAAGACCCGGCGTACCTGTCTTCGCCTTGCCCCCATGGACAGGAGTACTGCTATGTCTTTGGTTTTCTCCATCACCATCATGATGAGTGAAATCAGGATGTTGAGGGCTGCGACAAAAACGATCAATCCGATGGTCAGAAATGTCACCAGGCGCTCCAGTCGCAAAGCGCGAAACAGGGGCCGGTTCTGCTCGATCCAGCTCTTGGCCATGTATTCCGGTCCAGCCGCCTGCTGAAGTTGTTCACCCACCGGATCGGCGTTGTACAGATTGTCTATCCTGAACTGCAGAGCTGAAACTACATCGCCCAGCCCATAGAGCCGTTGTGCGTCCGCCAGCCGGATAAAAGCCCACATATTGTCATAGTTGTAATAACCTGAGTGAAAAATACCCACAACTTGAAAACGTTCGTACTTTGGCACCAGCCCAAAAGGCGTGAGCTCGCCTTGTGGGCTCACCATGGTGACCACCGATCCCACGGTGGCGCCAATGCTCTCGGCCAGGTCCTTGCCCAGCACCACGGGAGGCAAAGGCCGCAAATTGTTGCAGTTTACATCCTTCTCTGTGCACGGCTTGGGCGGCGGCGCGGGGTCCAGAGCCTTGGCCGAACCAATCGTTACAGATTTCAGTAGTTCGCTTGTCCGATTTTCATATTCAGGAACTATGCCTTTTAGTAAGGCCGCTCCCGCATGCGATCCCCGGCTGGCGAGCACGTACTCATAAAGCGCAGGCGCCACGCCGATCACGTGCGGCTGCTTCTCCATGCGAGCCATCAGCCCGCGCCAATCATAGATGCCGTCTGCCTTGATCTTCTCCAGGTTGATGTGCGATTGCGATCCCAGCAGCTGGCTTTGCAGGTCCTTCTGAAAGCCGGCGTTGATGGAGAGCGCGATGACCAACGAAGCCACTCCTGCTGTCACGCCAACCACGGAGATCGCGGTGATCACGCTGATCACCGCCTGCCGGCGCTTGGCCCGCAAGTAACGCGCAGCCACGAAGAGTTCAAACCTCACGGCCGTGCCTCAACGCTGGAGAGGAGATCTTCCACCAAAAAAACGGCAGCAGCGGGACCCTTGCTTTGTACTCACGATAGCGCTCGCCGAAGCGCTGATCAAGTTCGCGCTCTTCCAGCATCATCATCAGGGGAAATGTGACTAGTACACTGGCCGCGAGCAAAACAAAATTCACGAGCAGACCGCTGCCCAGGGTCCAGCCGGCGAAATTCACCAGGTGGGCAACATAAATAGGGTGACGCATCTTCGCGTGCAGCCCGGTGGTGACCAGCTGCTGCTCGTGCTCCGCGGGACGAAGCTCAGGCTCGCCGGAGAGCTTGTGCCCACCGAATTCAGAAAAGATCCTGCGGTACGTGCGCAGGCCGAAGACAAAGAGCAGCAGCGCGGGCAACCACATCCAAGGCGTGGAATAAAGTTGCTGCTCACGCCATGGCCAGGTACACCAGCCGATGGCGACGATGATGACCAGCCAGATGGGCAGTAGCAGGCGGTAAGGGGAGCGCCGCATCCGGCGCCAGCGCCCGGCAAACGGATGAATAGCGAACCAGAACAGCGGAATGCTGCTGTAAACAACTCCCGCAAGCCAGGGAATCAACAGCAGCTTGTCCTCCATGGACTGATTGTAACAGCGTGGCAGCGCAGCGCGGTCGCGCCAAAAGCAAAAACCAACATGCACCACGGAGACACGGAGGCACGGAGAAAACGCAGCGGAAAACCAAAACCTAACGCGGAGGCGCGAAGGCGCGGAGGAGAGCTCAGAATGGAACCAAAATTCGACGATGAACTGCGGATGGTGAACTGGTTCTTGCAGTGCCGGGTCAGAAGCCAGCCTTTATTCGCACGCTGAAGAGAACGCGTGCATTGACGAGGCCCGAGATGACACGTATTTTGCTGACTGAGTGACTCCACGAACCGATCAGCGACACAAGAAGGAAACAAAGCCTTTGATCCGCTGCGTCATCTTCGATCTGGACGACACGCTGTATGACTGTTTCGGTCAGCGTGTGCGGCCGGCGCACCGCCATGCCGCCGCAGCCATGGTGAAAGCTGGACTCAAGGCTACTGTCGAAGCCGTCTATCGCGCCCGCATGAAAGCGTTCCGCAACGATCCCATGCTCCGCCACATCGATCCTGAAGTTTGCCGCCAGTTCGGCGCCGAAGACGTTGAGCGTATCTCCAAGGCCGCGCGCGACGCTTACTTCAATCTGCCTGTGGGCAGACTCAAGCTGTTTCGCGGGACCATGCCGCTGCTGCGCTTTCTTCATTCACGCGGCGTGAGGGTTTTCATCGTCAGCTTCGGTGAGCCGAAGATCCAAAAAGCCAAGGTCAAAGCGCTTGGCCTGGAGGGCAGGCCGGCCATCGACAAGATCTTCTACGCCGATCGTGACAAGCTGCTGACGAAGGAAGCCGCGTTCAAAAAAATCCAGAACGATCTGGCGCTGCCCGCCGGCGAA
>DASVFK010000172.1:0-4012 GCA_036380095.1 Candidatus Angelobacter sp.
ACATTTCCTGCATCATTCCTCGATCTACTCTCATCACACTGGCATGGCAGCCAAACCGACCACCTCCAACGCCGAATGCCTTCGCGTTGGCGACCAACTGCGCCGCGCCTTTGAAGGCAGCGCCTGGCATGGCCCATCCCTTCGCGAACTGGTGTCGGGCGTGACTGCCGAGCAGGCGATCGCGCGCCCGCTGGCGGTGACGCACTCCATCTGGGAGTTGATGTTGCACATTGAGGCGTGGGAGGTGGCGGCGAGTGATGCCATTCGGGGCGTCGCGATGCCGGAGCTTCCGCCCGAACAGGACTGGCCGGCGATTGCCGGCCGCAGCGCCGGCGCCTGGAGTTCGTTGCTGGAGAGCATTTTCTCCACCAACGAAGAACTTGTGCGCGCCATTGAAAATTTCGGCGATGCGCGACTGGGCGAAATCGTTCCCGGCCGCAAGTACGATTTTTACCATCTCTTTCACGGGCTGGCGCAGCACGCCCTGTATCACGCGGGCCAGATTGCCCTGTTGAAAAAGCCGGTGCAGGCGTCTGCGTAATTGATTGTTTCCTTTCCAGGTCTGGGTTACATTCTTCTCAATTATGTGCCCAGACAATTTGTCCCCTGGTCTCAAAAAACTTGAGATTGAGGCCGCCGTGCGCAGTTTTTGGGAGCTTTTTGCCGCCAAGAAAACAGACCAGTGGCAAAGGTTCTATGCCGACGTTGCCCTGGTGTTTGCCACCAGCTCCAAAAGGCCGGAGCCCGCGCGCCTGGTGGTGCTGCGGCGCCAGCGGGAATATCTGGCCAGCGCGGCCAGAATGAAGATTGAGGTGCGCAACATCGAAGTGGAACTGCTTGGTCCCGGCTGCGCCGTCGCCGTCTACCTGTTGCGGCTCGACGCGGAGCAGATTGCCAAGCTCTCCGCCACGGGAGAGAAAGACCATGAGGAGCATCTGGAGAACGCGCGCGTGACCCACGTCTTTTGCCGCCATGAGGACGGGAGCGTGAGGATCATCCACGAGCATATTTCAGCGCCCACGGCGTAAGTCTTCGCACGGAGAAGATGGTCAGAGGTTCTTCACTGACACAGACTTGGCTGCACCGGAGGAAGCCGAAGAGTCTGTTCATGGCTCGCCCTCCACAAGAAATTGCAACTTTCGCGCAGCGCTGTTAATCTAAATTAACCGGTTGGTTAATTCAGCGCTGCCCGCCCGCGAACCACTCGCCCTCAAAGCGGATGGCGGCAGCCGCAAAGGATGAAGCTTACCGGGCCCGCGCAGGCATCTAAACACGGAAAATCGAAAGAGAAGACCATCACCAATGACAAGGGTGCAAGCAATTCTTTCCGCTTTCCTGATTTTGAGTTGGGGAATCGCCGCCTGGAGCCAGGTGCCGGGCGTGGCAGGAGCGAGCGGTCCAACGGCCGATCCGTCACAGCAGGCACAGCCGGCTGTGCAATCCACTCCCAGCCTTCCCGTTCCCACGCCCTTGTCTACTTCCGTTTCGCCTTTCGGCGTCTTTAGTGGCAGCGGCAAGGTAGATAAGCTTGTTCCCGGCGTGGTTGATCTCTCCATCCTTGAGGCGATCAATCGCGGCCTGAGCCACAACCTGGGACTTCTGCTTTCGCAACAGCAGTCCGCCGCTTCACGCGCGCAATACCGGCGCCAGTTGAGCAATCTTCTCCCCAACATCTCCGGACGAGTGGCCGACTCGGTGAACCAGATCAACCTGGCGGCGTTCGGCATCCCCGTGCCCGCGGGCCTCAGTTCGCCGGTGGTGGGGCCTTTCAACGTGCTCGATGCGCGAGCGGTGATGACGATGAACGCACTTGACTTCAACGCCATCAACAAGGTCAAGCAATCGGCTGAAAATGAGAACACCGCGCGCTTCAACCTGCAGGACGCGCGCGAACTGGTGGTGCTGGCCGTGGGCAACCAATATCTGGTAACGCAGGCGTCGGCAGCGCGTCTGGACACGGCAAGGGCGCAACTCACCACCGCGCAAACCATCTTCCAGCAGACGCAGGATTTAAAGAAGGCCGGCGTGGCGGCGGGCATTGACGTGCTGCGCGCGCAAGTGCAGATGCAGACGCAACAGCAGCGCGTCCTGGCCGCTCAAGACTCCTACGAGCAGCAGAAGATGCTGCTGGCGCGGATCGTCGGGTTCCCGATGGCGCAACAGTTCCGCCTGACAGACAAGATTCCCTACGCGCCCCTGCCTGCGCTCAACCTGGAAGAGAGCCTGGCGGAAGCTTACCAGCGGCGTCCGGAGTACCTGGCGGCGGAGTCGCGCGTGCGCGCAGCAGAGTTGGGACTGAAGGCGGCCAAGGGCGAGGCGTTGCCCACCATCCAGTTGAACGGCGACTTCGGCGTCCTGGGCGGCACGTTCACCAAACTGGAGAACACCTACACCGCAGCCGCAGGATTGCGCATCCCCATCTTTCAGGGCGGCAAGGTGAAAGCGGACGTGGCGCAGGCTGAGACTGATCTTCGCCAGGCGCAACTCGCGCTGGAAGACCTGCACAACCGCGTGGAGCTTGAGATCCGCTCGGCGCTGCTGGATGTGAACACTTCCAACGACCAGGTGACGGTGGCGCAGTCTTCGATCGGGCTGGCGGCGGAGCAGCTCAAGCAGTCGCAGGACCGCTACTCTGCCGGAGTCTCGGGCAGCCTGGAGGTCGTGCAGTCGCAGGAAGCGGTGGCGAGCGCGAATGAAACCTACATTCAAGCCTTGTATCTGAACAACGTGGCCAAGCTCACGCTGGCACACGCGCTGGGCGCGGCCGAGCTGCGCGCCAAAGCATTCTTGGGAGGAAAGTAAGGTGGCTAATCCGGTGAAGGCATCGCCCACGTATGAAGAAGAGGTCAGGCAGCCGCAACCTGTGCGCGAAGAAGAAGAGCGGCAGCCGGAGCCTGAGCACCCGTCGCTGCGGGAGCGCCGCGCAGGGTTCTTCCGCGAGCATCCGCGGGCCCAGTGGGTGATTATTGCGGTGGTGCTGCTGCTGGTGGCCGGCGGCATGTTCGTCTGGCACTATTATTCCGTGCGCGAATCCACGGACGACGCGCAGGTTGACGGCCACATCAATCCCATCAGCGCGCGCGTCTCCGGCACCGCGGTGCACGTTTATTACGACGACAACCAGCAGGTGAAGGCAGGCGATCTACTGGTGGAGCTCGATCCCCGCGATTATGAAGTGGCGGTGCAGCGCGCGAAGGCGGAGTTGGCCAACGCAGTGGCCAACGCTGCAGCGGCCGGCGTGGACATTCCACTCACAACCACCACCAGCTCCAACCAGCTCGTTGCCGCCAACGCGGCAGTCAACTCCGCCGATCATGAAGTTATAACGGCGCAGGCGCGCGTGCAGGAAGCGCAGGCCAACTACACCAAGGCCGCCGCCGATCTCAAGCGCATGGAGCAGCTGGTACAGAAAGACGAAATCTCGCGCCAGCAGTATGACGCCGCCGTGGCCGCCGCCGCCGCGACCAAGGCTTCGCTGGAAGCGGCTAACTCCGCCGTGGCCAACGCGCAAGCTCGCGCCGCGCAGGCCCGCGCCCAGGCAAGCGCGGCGGGCACCGTTCCTGAACAGATCAAGATGACACGCGCCAAGGCCGGCGCCGCACTGGCGGAAGTGGAACGCGACCGCGCCGCGCTGGCCCAGGCCGAACTCAACCTGCAATACACCAAGGTGCGCGCGCCCGTGAACGGCATCGTGAGCAAGCGCAGCGTTGAGCCCGGACAGGTGGTGCAGGCAGGCCAGCCGCTCTTCGCCATTGTTGACCTTGACAATCTCTGGATCACCGCCAATTTCAAAGAAACGCAGCTCCAGTACATGCGCCCGGGACAGAACGCTGAGGTCAGCGTGGACGCTTTTGGGCACACGTACCAGGCGACGGTGGAGTCCATCGGCGGGGCCACGGGCTCGCGCTTCAGCCTGCTGCCGCCGGAAAACGCCACCGGAAACTACGTGAAGGTGGTGCAGCGCATTCCTGTCCGCATCCGGATCAACAAGGGTGAGGATCCGGGCCATCAG
>DASVFK010000173.1:0-12018 GCA_036380095.1 Candidatus Angelobacter sp.
TTCTGCATCGACTGCGTCCATGATGGCAAGTTTGCTCTATGGGGTGCGCCCCCATGATCCGGCTGTGTTTCTGATCGTACCGCTGCTTTTGTTTGCGGTCGCCGTTCTAGCCAGCTACCTTCCGGCCCGGCGCGCGACGAAAGTAGACCCGATGATTGTCCTTCGCGAGGCATGAACTCACCGGTTTACGGCCGGTTCATCAATGGCTTGATTTCGGTTACGCAGCGCAGCTGAAAAATCCATCTTCCATCCCGATGGCCGCCGCGCCAAGATCAAGCGTAAGGACTTTGCCCGTAGGACCCCAAAAGACGATGAAGTACTTTCATACGCTGCATCCAGCGAAGATGATGCCTTGTGATCCTCCTGGGGACCTAGGTACGATCTTAAAGTCATTCACACGGCCCGTCTTGGGACGGTAGACCAGGCGTTGACACTCGGACGAATTGAAACTGAAACGGGGGCGTTCTGATCTGAAAGACGGTCATGATCTTGAGACAATGTCGACCATGAGCCAGCCTGCTCCAAATCCTCCCTACACCCTCAACGAACTCATGGTCGCCGCTGCGGCCCGCGAGATCAAAGACAGCGAGGTCGTCTTCGTCGGCATGCGGCTGCCGTTGATCGCCTTTGTCGTGGCCAAGAAGACCCACGCGCCCAACGCTATCGGCCTGTTTGAAAACGGCGTGGTGCGCTCCACGCCCTCGCCCGAGCTGATCTACACCATGGCCGATCCGCCCAACATCCTGAACGCAACGCAATGTCTCGGGATGATGGATTTGATGGCCTTGCTGCAGTCCGGCCGCGTCAACCTGGGCTTTCTGGGAGCGGCCGAGGTGGACCGTTACGGCAATCTGAATTCAACCCAGGTTCAAACTAGGAAAGTCCAGGGGAAGCACGGCGTGGTGCGGCTGCCGGGCTCGGGCGGAGCGTGCGACATCGCTTCCATGGCGCACCGCTTTGTATCGTTGCTGGAACACGCAAAGCATCGCCTGCCGGAGCGAGTGAGCTACATCACGAGTCCCGGCTACGGCGAAGGCCCAGGCTGGCGCAAACGCGTTGGATTGCCGCGTGGCGGACCGGCGGCTGTGATTACCACCAAATGTGTGCTGCGCTTTGGCGACGACGGCGAGGCTTTTCTTTCGACGGTCCATCCCGGCGTGACGGTGGAAGAAGTGAAGGTGAACACGGGCTGGGATTTGAAAGTCGCCGCAGACGTCAGGCCCACACCGGAGCCGAGCGCAACCGAACTGAAAGCGATCCGGGAGTACGACACCAAGGGGTTTTGGACGAGCTAGGGAAATCGCCGTGATCGCGCGTGACCGCCGTCATCGCAAAAGCAAGACCTCACCACCGATGACACGGATCGCACCGATAAAGAAAGGCGACCTTTCAACGCGGATGTCACCTCGTCTTTACTCAAACACCAAGAATTTTCCCAGCTCTTGTGGTAACACTGGTTTCCTAAGCATTGGTCCCCTGCGTTTCTCCGCGCCTCCGCGCCTCGGCGTTGAAAAAGCGCCCTGTCCTTTCAGTGAGCAGTTTTGCCGGTGGTAATCAGGTCAACTGTAGTAGTATTTCGCACCAAGGTTGCTCTTCCGGTGAGTGCCAGGTACACAAACTTGCTCGCGCGCGTGCAGGCCGCATCCGCGTCCGCCAACAGCGCCCCGGCGCTGATGCAGAAGATCTCTGACCTCTTGCATGGCGAAATCGCCCGCTTCAACTGGGTGGGTTTCTACGTGCTTTCCAAAACCGAGTCGAACGTGCTGACGCTGGGCCCCTTCACCGGCAGTTTTACGCCGATTGAACGCGTGCCGCTCAACCAGGGACTATGCGGCGCTGCTGCTTCTTCAGAACAATGTGTTGTGGTCAACGATGTATCTTCCGATCCCCGCTACCTTCCCGGGTCTCCGATGGTGAAATCGGAGATGGTGGCTCCGGTGCTCGCCCATGGCAAAGTTGTCGCGGAGTTTGACGTGAACAGCTATTTTGCGGGAACGTTCGCCGCCGACGAACAGGAATTGGTGAATGCGTGTGCGGAAGTGGTGGGACGCTATTTGGAAAAAAACGCTTGACGGGGAACATCCGCTGATCTGGTGATCGGGCGATCGCGCGTGATCGGAGGGGCCACTGGGCTGCTCGCCGCGGCTGCAAAACTTCTATAATCAGACCGGCCATGAACTCACAACGGTTGACGCTCAAGATAGAAGCTGCTCTCGCCCGCATCACCTTCACCCACCCGCCGCTCAATGTTTTTGACTTTCAGATGATGGACGAGCTGCGCGACGCCCTGAACGCGATCGAGCAGCGGTCGGAGATCTGCGCCGTGGTGCTCAGCGGCGGCGAGCGGGCATTCTCCGCCGGCGTGGACGTGGCCGTGCACACGCCGGAACTGGTCCCCACCATGCTGCAGAAGTTCCACGGACTGATCATGGCCCTGGCGAAATTTCCCAAGATCACCATCGCGGAAGTTCATGGCGCATGCCTGGGCGGCGGAGCGGAGCTGGCTATGGTATGCGACATGTGCTTCACCACGCCCAACGCCAAGTGGGGCTTTCCCGAGATCGTGCTGGGATGCTATCCGCCGGTGGCATGCACAGCGCTGGCTGCTGTAGTGGGAGAGAAACGCGCGGCCGACTTGATCTTCACCGGAAGGACATTCTCCGGCGACGATGCAGCGGCCTGGGGCCTGGCCAACCAGGCCTGCGCGGAGGGAGCGCTGGAAGAGACAATCCAGGGCACGCTGAACCATCTGCTCAAGCACAGTCCTGCGGCACTGGCGCACGCGAAGAAGGCTTTCTACGCGTGGGATTCCATCCATCTGGATAAAGGCCTGGCGCGTGCGGAAAAGATCTACGTGGAAGAGCTGATGCAGACGGAAGACGTGAAAGAAGGTGTCCAGGCATGGACGGAGAAGCGGAAGGCTGTGTGGAAGGGCAAGTGAGTCTTGGCCGCAGATGAACGTAGAAAAACGCAGAAAGAGATCAGGCTGCGATTGCACGCGAAAGGTGCGAATCAGCCATAGAAATGTCATGTCTGATCTTGGTCAACCAAAAGGGCTACTGGTAGCCGGGGCCGAAATTCTTCGCGCCGTCCTAAGTCCGCATGGCTATGAGTTCAAGCTGGAAAATGAAGGAACAAGCTCCGGCGGTGATTTTGCCAGCGGCTCGTTTCGCAAACGTGACCGTATCCTTGAAATTGCATTTTCGTTATTCGCTTGGACTCGTGAAATACCACATCGGTGACTCGATGCTCGAGCACGAGACATACATGCGATTGTTGGGCGTGTACGGGCAGAACCTATATCCCGATTTTCCTGAGAAACCGATCGATTCATTCCATCATCTCGCCGATGATATTCAAAAGTACTGCTCAGATTTCCTGTACGGTGATGGCCGGAAGTTTTTTTCTTTGGCGGCAGAGTTTCGGGAAAATCCTGCGATGTTCAAGGGTGCTGTTTAACTAGGTTGTCGTCCTCGGTGGCTCAGTCATGTACAACATAGCCCGCGCTTCTTCGGCTGTTCTCCGTGCCTCCGTGTCTCCGTGGTGGGCTGTCTTCAATCCGGCAACACCTCTTTCAGCACCCTCACCACATTCTCTCCCATGATTTTCTTGATTTCCGCTTCAGACAAGCCCGCTTCCAGCAGCGCCTCGGTCAACAGGACCCAGCCGCTGGAGTCGAATGGCGTGGTGGTGCCGCCGTCGAAGTCGGAGCCCAGGGCGACGTGATCGGCGCCGGCGATGTTGGCCGCATAGCGGATGGCGCGGGCGGTGGCCTGAGCATCATTGCCGCAGGTGGCGGTTTCCCACAGGCCAATGCCGATCACGCCGCCGGTCTTGGCCACGGCGCGCAGTTCGTCGTCTGCCAGGTTGCGCGGGTTGTCGCAGGTGCCTTTCACGCCGGTGTGGGAGACGATCACAGGCCGCGTGGCCATGGCGGTGACATCGCGCAGGGTGGCGGGCGAGGCGTGCGCCAGATCGATGAGCATGCGTTTGGCTTCCATGCGACGCACCCACTCGCGGCCCAGAGGAGTAAGGCCGCCTTTGCTCATACCGGCAGCGGAGCCGGCGATCGCGGTGTCCGTGAAGTGGGTTGGCGCCATCATGCGAATGCCGGCGGAGTAAAGTGCGTCCAGGTTACCGAGATTGCCTTCGAGCGGTTGCGCCCCTTCCGTGCCCAGGAAGCCTGCGACCTGTCCGGGTGAGCGCGTAGCCAGAAACAAACGCAGGTCGGACTTGCTCTTGATGATCACCAGCTTGCCGTTGGATGCCGCGGCGAAATTGTGCAGCCTGCCAGCCTCATAGAGTGCGCGCTGTTTGGGGCTGCGCCAGGCGCGCGGCGGCCAGCCCTGCGCGACGGCCAGATACGTGATCTGGTCCGTGTCATCAGAATTTTTGTAGATATTGATATGGCGCGGGCTGGTGGTGACCAGGGTGAAGGCCTGGATGGCCACGTTGCCTTCACCCAGTCTCGGGATGTCCACGTGGCCGCGTGTGCCACGATCCAGCAAGTTGCGCTTCCACAGCAGGCTGTCTGCATGGAGGTCGGCGACGATCATCTTATGGTGCAGAATTTCGGCGGCGGTGGAAGCGCGGTAGGGCGAAAGGCGAAGCACCTTGTTGTTCCGGCTCTCGACCATGCCGGGAACAACAAACCACGCGGCCACCAGGCCAACAAGAAGGACCAGGGCCAGCCAGCGCAGGAACTTCATGCGGGACACTGTACCATTTTCCGTTTGACGACCGCTGTCTTTCGGTGATAATGTAAGTCATTTGTATTCAGTTAGTTATGAGGATATGCAGAATGGGGATTGCGCCCGGCTGTTTGCAGCCGAGGGCGGCTGTGCATCGGGCTCTATCTCCCGGGCGAGATCGCGTGAGTGGAAAACCACACGACTAATAATTAAGAGTGATGAAACTGATGATGGTGATCGGCTGAAGAAACCATGTCCAAGCTCGTCACAATGCGCGAAGCCATCGAGGCGCACGTGCCGGACGGGAGCAGTGTCGCCCTGGGCTTGCAGATGGAGCAGATGATCCCGTTTGCCGCGGGACATGAGATGGTGCGGCAGAAGAAGCGCGGCCTGCGGCTGATCGGGCCGATCTCCGACATCCTGTTTGACCAGCTTATCGGCGCGGGCTGCGTGAAAGACGTGGTGGCGGCCTGGGTAGGCAACGTGATGATGGGCTCGGCCTACAACTTTCGCCGCGCCTCGGAAGAAGAGAATCCGGGCACGCCGGGCGAGAAGCTCACGGTCTTCAACATGACCAACTTCTCCATCGCGCTGGGCTTGCAGGCGGGAGCGCTGGGCGTCCCGTTTCTGCCCACGCGCACCGCCATGGGATCGGACGTCCCCAAAGGCAATCATTTCTTCTACCAGATCATCTCGCCGTTTGAGCCCAAGGAAACTCTGCTGGCGGTGCGGGCGATCGTGCCGGACGTGGCCGTTGTGCACGTGCAGCGCGCGGACCAGAACGGCAACGCGCACTGCTGGGGAAATTTTGGCGTGATGCTCGAAGGCCTGCGCGCGGCCAGGAAAGTCATCGTGTGCGCGGAGGAAATTGTGAGCGACGCCGTGATTTCCAGCGATCCCAACCGCACCGTGATTCCCGGTTTCCTGGTGACAGCGGTGGTGGAGTGCCCGTACGGGGCGCATCCTTCGCCGGTGCAGGGCTGCTATAAGCGCGATGACGCCTTCTTCCAGCAATACCATGCTGAAACCAAGACCGTAGCGGACTTCAATGCCTGGGCGCAGAAGTGGATTCATGGCGTGACGGACCGTGCCACGTACGCGAAGCAGCTTGGCAGCTCGCGACTGGAGGAGCTGGGAGTGAAGAAGCACGCGTATGCGGCGGAGACGGACTTTGGCTACTAGCGATTGGCAGCTGGCTTTTGGCGACCGGCTTTAAATGGGAGCACATGCAGAGAACGTTTGAGAGGTCAGAGATGCATCAGGGCTCCAAAAGCATTTATTCTGGTCGTAAGCATTCTGGTAAAGGGCGGGAGCGGGTTTAAGCTAGCAGCTGGGAGCTAGAGGCTAGCAGCTTCTCATGAAAAAAGAACTCATCGAACTCCGCGTAAACGGCCGCCGCCACGAGCTGGCGGTGGAACCCAGCGAACTTTTGCTGGATGTGCTGCGGCGCGATCTCGACCTCACCGGCTCCAAGCGCGGCTGCGACGATTCCTCTTGCGGCGCGTGCACCGTGCTGGTGGATGGAGTGCCCACGTTGAGCTGCACCATGCTGGCCTTGAGCGCCGCAGCCAACGGTCCGGTATCGCCGGAGGTGACCACGGTGGAGGGAGTCGCCGATCACGGCGCGCTGGCGGCCATCCAGAAAGCTTACGGCGACTGGGGCGGGGCGCAGTGCGGCTACTGCACGCCCGGGTTCATGATCACGGTGAAGGCGCTGCTCGACCGCAATCCTGATCCCACGGAAGACGACATCCGCCATGCCCTGAGCGGGAACCTGTGCCGCTGTACCGGTTACACGCAGATGTACCAGGCAATCAAGGCGGCGATCGCGGCGGAGACGGCGAACAAGTGAGCACGGCAAAGGACGCGAAGAACGCAAAGGGATCTGATCATCGGGCCATCGGGCCATCTGAAACGCGATCGGGCGCGACTGGATTTCAACGCGGAGGCGCGGAGACGCGGAGAATGATTCAAGTTTTGGTTTTGCTAATTGCTAATTGCTAATTGCTTATGTCAGATTTTTCCATCATCGGCAAACGCGTTGCCCTGGTTGATTCGGCCGGCAAGACCACCGGCCAGGGCAAGTATGCGGACGATCTTTCGCTGCCCGCCATGCTCTGCGGCAAGATCCTGCACTCGCCCTATCCGCACGCCGTCATCAAGAAGATCGACTCCTCTCGCGCTGAAGCGCTTGAGGGCGTGGTATGCGTAGTGACCGGCCCGGACGCGCCCAACAAGTACGGCATCCTTCCCGTGGGGCATGATGAAACGGCGCTGGCGGTGGAGAAGGTCCGTTACGTTGGCGATAACGTGGCCTGCGTGGTGGCCACCTCAGAGGCTATCGCTGAGCGCGCCGTCGAGTTGATTAACGTTGATTACGAGCCGCTCCCGGCGTGGTTCGATCCGGAAGACTCGATGAAAGCGGAGAAAGACTGGATCCATCCGCAGCGGCCCAACAACATCGAAAAAGATTACCACCACGTTTTTGGCGATCCTGACAAAGGCCTGGCGGAAGCCGACGTGGTCATCGACCATCGCTACATCGCCGCCGAAGTCACCCACGCCGCCATGGAGCCGCATTCCACGCTGGCTGCGTTTGAGATCGATTCGCTCACCGGCGGGCCGGGACGGCTGACGGTGTGGTCGTCCACCCAGGTGCCGTATTACCTGCAGCACAAGCTCTCCATCGTGCTGGAGATGCCGATGTCGCAGATCAGGGTGATCAAGCCGCTGGTAGGCGGCGGCTTCGGCGGCAAGAGCGAAGTCATTCCGCTCGAGATCATCGCTGCAGTGGCGGCGAGCTAAGCCAAAGCGCCGGTCAAGATCACTTACACGCGAGAAGAAGTTTTCTGGGCGCATCGCGGGCGGCCGCGCACCATCATCGACATGAAAGTTGGCGCCAGGAAAGACGGCCGGCTCACCGCCGTGGCGGCGCGCGTCATTCAAGACGGCGGAGCCTACTGCTCTTACGGCGTGGTCACCATCCTTTATTCCGGCGCTCTGCTGGGCGCGCTGTATGACATTCCCAACATCAAGTATGACGGCTATCGCGTGCTGACCAACAAGCCGGCATGCGGCGCCATGCGCGGGCACGGCACGGTCAACGTGCGCTTTGCCTTTGAGTCGTCGCTGGACGAGATGGCAGCGCGCTTGGGCATTGATCCGGCGGAGATTCGCCGCCGCAATCTGCTCAAGCCGCCGTGTATTACCGTGAACAACCTGCGCGTGCAGAGTTACGGCCTGCCGGAGTGCATAGAAAAAGTTGTGGAGCGTTCGGGATGGAGTGCTCGCCGCGGCAAGCTGCCCCTGAAGCGTGGCCTGGGTATCGCCTGCAGCCACTACGTGAGCGGCGCGGCCAACAGCATCATCCGCTCAGACATGCCGCATTCCACAGTGAACTTGAAGATCGATCGCGACGGCGGCGTGGTGGTTTACACCGGCGCCTCGGACATCGGCCAGGGATCGGACACCATGGTGGCGCAAATCGTCGCCGAGGTGCTGGGCATTGGCCTGGCGCGAATCAAAGTAGTGGCCGCCGACACCGACCTTACGCCCATCGACATCGGCTCATACTCCAGCCGCGTAACCTTCATGAACGGCAACGCCTCATTGCGCGCGGCAGAGGACGTGAAGAAGAAAATCGTGGCTGCGGCGGCGCGCAAGATGAACTGCACGCCGGAAGAGGTGATCATGCGCGACGATCGCGTGTGGCGGAAAGGAGCGGTCCAGCCGGCGCAACAAGACGCTTCCCTTGGCCTCCCCAACACCGGTCGAAAGGCTGCGCCACACAATGGCGATGGGTCGCACAGTGCGGCACCCGGCAACGTGCAGGAAGTGAGCGGGCGCGTGGAAGGCCAGACTCTGCGCGGGTCGCTGCAGCAGAAGCGCAAGGATGAAGGTCCGAAAGACCAGATGAGTTTTGAAGAAGCGGTGGTCTCGGCCATCGATTTCAGTGGCGCGCTCACCGGCACCGGCTCGTACGCGCCGCCCAAGGAGGCACGCGGAGGCGCTTTCAAAGGCGCTGGCGTGGGGCCTTCACCGGCGTATTCGTACTCCGCACAAGTCGCTGAGGTGAGCGTGGACACCGATACGGGCGAGGTCACCGTCCACAAAGTTTGGGCCGCGCATGATTGCGGACGCGCGTTGAATCCGGTTTCCGTGGAAGGCCAGGTGATCGGCTCCGTGTGGATGGGACTGGGCCAGGCGCTGCAAGAAGAAATGGTCTGGAAGGACGGCCTGCTGATGAATCCCGGGATGCTGGAGTACAAGTCGCCCTCGGCAGTGGAATCGCCCGATATCGAGTGCATCATCGTGGAGTCGGTCGATCCCGAAGGCCCGTTCGGCGCCAAGGAAGCCAGCGAAGGATCACTGGCGGCGACGATTCCGGCGATCGCCAATGCCATTTACGACGCGGTAGGCGTGCGCCTGCGTGAAGCGCCATTCACGCCGGAGCGCGTGCTGGCTGCTCTGCGCCAGAAGAAGCATGAGGCCAAGGCGCTGGAAATCACGCGTGGCGCTGATCCCTCCGCGCCCAAGTCCTTCCGCGAGCACGGCGGGTCGCTGTGGTACAAGGGCAAGGGCCCGAAAAGGCATGAGCAGGATCCGGCAAGACGCAGTGTGCACGAAGAAGCGTAGAACACCTGCCACAGAGACACGGAGGCACGGAGAAGATCAAAAGTGGTTACGAAACAGAACTTGTGTACGGCGCGCATAGTGGCAACATTCTTGAACCTTCATATGCAGTTCTCCGTGTCTCCGTGCCTCCGTGGTGGACGTCAATGACCCTGCCATCCTTCAAACTTCTCCGCCCGCGCACGCTCGACGAAGCGTTGAAGCATCTGCTCGAACACCACAAGCGCATGCAGATCCTGGCCGGCGGAACGGACCTGCTGCCTTCCATGAAGCAGAAGCTGTTCACGCCGGAGTATGTGATGGACGTCCGCGGCATCGATGAGCTCAACGGCGTCCAGGTGCGGCCCGGCGTGGGAGTGGAGATCGGCGCGCTCACGCCCCTTTCCGTGATCGAAGACTCTGAGTTCATCCGCCGCAACTACCGCGTGCTGCATGAGGCGGTAAAGACCGTGGCGTCGCCTATCTTGCGCAACATGGGCACCCTCGGCGGCAACATCTGCCTGGACACCCGCTGCGTGTGGTACAACCAGTCGTTGCAGTGGCGGCGCTCCTGCGGCTTCTGCATCAAGAAAGACGGTGACCTGTGCCACGTGGCCCCGGGCGGAAAGAAATGCTGGGCGGCTTTTTCCGGCGACACTCCGCCGGCGCTGCTCTGCCTGGGCGCTGAACTGGAGATTGTGGGACCGGTGGGCGTGCGCCGCATGGCCATCAAAGATTTTTATACCAACGTGGGGGACGCGCGCATGCGTCTGGAGCCGCATGAGATGATTACCCGCGTGTTTCTGCCCGAGTCCACCGCGGGTTGGAAGGGAAGCTACCAGAAGCTGCGCATTCGCGGTTCAATCGACTATCCGCTGGCCGGTGTGGCCGTGGCGCTGAAACAGAACGGCGGTCCGGTGGAAGCCGCACGGCTGGCGATCACCGCGGTAAATCCCGCGCCGCTCCTGGTGCCGGGCGCGGAGCATGCGCTGATCGGCAAGAAGATTGATGAGCAGACGGCGACGGCTGTCGCTGAACTGGCCGCCAAGGCGGCAAAGCCGCTCACCACTTCGGCGCTGACGCCGGAATATCGCAGAGAGATCGTGAAGGTGTATGCGAAACGGGCGGTGATGGCGGCGGGAGTATGATTTACCGCAAAGGTCGCAAAGGCCGCAAAGAAGCTCGGGCTAAGTGCTAATGGCTACGTGCTCAAAGCTAGGAGCTAGACGCTAGCAGCTCATGAAAATCACTGACTGCCACATCCACATCCAACCGGTCGAGATGTTCAAGGCCGGGCCGCTTGAAGTGATGAAGAAAGCCCGCGGCCATTATGACGACGTGCTCGAATACTGCCGTTCGCCCAAGGCGCTGCTCAAGTACCTGGACTCGATCGGCGTGGAGCGCGCGGTGCTCATCAATTATGTTGCGCCGGAGACCATGGGCTTCACCCACGAGGTCAATCAATGGGTGGCGGACTATTGCAAAGAGAATCCGAAGCGGCTGATCTCCTGCGGCAGCGTTCATCCGCGCCACAGCCTCAACGTGCAGAAAGATATCGACGAGATAGTGCGCCTCGGGATCCGCCTGATCAAGATCCATCCCCCGCATCAGCTTCTCTATGCCAACGATTACCTGAACGGCGTGAAAGAGCTGGAGACAATCTATCGTGCGGCCGAGGCCAACGGCATTCCCGTGATGGTGCACACCGGGACGTCGATCTTTCCCGCGGCGCGCAATCGCTATGGCGACCCGATCTACCTGGACGACGTGGCCGTGGACTTCCCCAAGCTGAAGATCCTGATGGCCCACGGCGGTCGTCCGATCTGGATGACCACAGCGTTCTTCCTGCTGCGCCGGCACCGCAACGTGCACCTCGATATCAGCGGGATTCCGCCCAAGCAGTTGCTCGGCTATTTTCCGCGCCTGCAGGAGATCGCGCACAAAACGCTGTTCGGCACGGACTTTCCCAGCCCCGGCATTCCCGATATCAAGCAGAACCTTGACCAGTTCCGGGCGCTTCATCTGCCGCTGGAAGTAAAAGAGCAGATCCTGAGCAAGACGGCTCTGGAAATATGGCCCGATTGACTCCAAATCGCTGCATCGTCGCGCGAGGTGTCACTTGAGAGCAGGTTTATTAGCGTTGATCGCAGCCGTTGCCGGTCCGTTACCGGGCCAGCAGCACGGCCATCCGCCAAAGCCGGCGCCGTCCACCTACGTGACCAGCAAATTCGGACTGGCCATGCAAGTTCCCAAGGGGCTGCACATCTGTGCCTTGCCCAAGGATTGGTCCGGAACGGATGACGGAACTGTGCTCTTCCTCATGCCACCCTCCGAGTGCGTTGTAGGGCGTGGTGCAGATTCCTCCGTGCGTGTGACTTCACGATTTGCGCCTAATATCATGCTCCGCTACCGCGCGAATTCAGGCCGTGTCGATCATTTTGATGGGGCCATCCCGCCGGCGCGGTCCTCCATGGAGTTGGCAAGCCAACTCTGCGCCAAACCTGAGATTTCCTCGCAATTCAAGCTGCTGGAACAGCCGGCCATTACCTGCCGATCGAGTTTGCCGGGTCAGAACGTCCGCGTCGTGCTCTTCTCGCTCTATGACTCTGGAAGAAAGCTCTTGCTGCTAAGCTTGACAACCGCGCAGGTGCGCCTCGCAGCCGATGAACGTGTGCTTGAGAGGGTCGCCTCTGGAATCACCGCCTGTAGCGCAGTA